>NZ_FOHY01000020.1:0-59650 GCF_900111525.1 Prevotella sp. kh1p2 | reverse complement strand
CACCACCAATGCCGTTGAGGGATACCACCGCCAGGTGCGTAAAATCACGAAGACCAAGGGTGTCTTTCCTACCAATCATGCGCTGTACAAACTTGTTTATCTTGCCTATCGTAATATCCGCAAGAAATGGACCATGCCGCTGGCAAACTGGGGACAGACGGCGCAACAATTGGCCATAAAATTTGGAGACCGTTTCAAGATTATGTAACTTTGCGCTGTTGCGGGCCCCTCGTTGTCGAAACGCGATTAAAAATCGCGTCCCGCCGACCGAGGTTAAAGCCTAACGGAAAAGACGCACTGACACAGTTGAGTTGACTACCCCAACTTGGGCAGGCCACTTTGCGTAGGTCAACTGGGTCAGTTTCGAGTGGATTTTCCATCCATGTCCTACTTTACAAAATTTATTTCTTGCAGCCGTATATGATTTCTTTTGTTTCATAGTGTCGTCTATACGTTTTTTTTAATTTTACTAACCTATTATTTTTATCATAAGTAAATACACATGTATATGAAATAATGACGTCAGACATATTGGGCTTATACGTATAACTATATTGGGTAATAAGACTATCCTTGACTATAATGTTAATACTAAACACATAGTCAACACTGGCATCAAGATATGTGTAATACTTATTGATATCTTGTATAGAAATCTTTTTTCGCTCCCCTATTGGCTTTGTAAACAACAAGATTTCGCTTGGGTCATAACTTGACAAAATATCAGCAATAATACATGCATCTTTATATATGACCTCGGGATATTTTAGAATTATTCCATAATCAATTAGACTATTAGATTGACTTAAAAATATCTTTTGACGTTTGATATAATCTGCGGACAATTTAATCAATCTACCTTTTTTATTATACACTCCGATTTTTTTTCGTGTAGAAATAAACTTCTCTCTACCTTACAACCATTGCTTAAAATTGTTACAACAGTCTGTGATTTCAATTCTAAACTATTTAGAATTGAAATCACAGAAAGTATTAATATAGCACAAAATCTCATTACTAATCTTTTATTTAGTTTCTTGGAAAATCCACTCGAAACTGTCCTGGTTGGCCTACGCAAAGTGGTCCACCCAAGTTACTGCACATCTGATATGTTAAAATGTTCCTCATTCTTCCTTTGCGCTGTTCCTTTTTTCCTACGCCATTGTCAGTAATTGTTTTTTGCAAATATAAACATTAGTTGCAACATCGCAAGCGTTTTAATTCTTTTTCACTTGCGTTTTTCTGAGAGATTCTCCTTCAAGTTCTATCCTGATGGCCTGATGCACGATTCTGTCCATGACGGCATTGGCCACGGTCTTGTCGGCAATGGCATCGTTCCATCCCTGTATGGGCATCTGGGAGGCAATGAAGGTTGGTATTATTTCATAATCCATGATGTTCTTGAGTTGATTTCCGACCTGAAAGGCCGCAAGCTGACAACGAGGTGTTTGGCAGATTTCTTGCTGCTCGGGGAGCCATCTACCACATCAACGGTCAGCAAACAGTTACCCTCAAAGGCAATACGGCAATGACTATATGTACTGCCAGGCAGTGATGGCAGCCGTGTCAAACGGCAAGCTAACCAACTTTTACGCCGAGTAAGCGCGCTGTCCCGGAAAGTTTGTGTATATTTGCATTCATCTAAACAATGATGAGATGAAAAGAAACTGGATGTTATGCTTATGCTCATGGCTGCTTGTTGCATGTGGTACGGGCCGGCTGACGGAAGACCAACGCATGCTGGAACAGATACGGACAGATGTCGGCTTTCGGCTGGACTCGCTGCAGCGAATTGACGAATGCAGTTAGAGTTTCGCTTCTGATGCAGTTATCACTGCTGCGCCCGACTATGAGCTGAAGCCCGACGGGAGCCTGTGGGTGTACCGAGCCATCCTTGCCGAGCCGTTCCACGCCCAGCACGAAGAGGTTGTGTGGCATAACTTTTATGAGATGCCTGATTCTGCCATGACGGAAGCGTTGTCGGCAGAGTATGGCCGACGTATCGGCGTGAGGGAAGGCCGGCCGCAGAAATACGGCACACAGAGAGGCAGCGATGGCAAGCTCTGCCGCCTCTTGGATAAGAAGATGGTGAACCAATGGCGGCAAGAAGTGGGCCTGCCTCCAATCTAACAAAAATGAAACCAACCGTTGCCAAAGCGGGCTTAGCCGTCTGCCTGCTGCTCATCCTGTTAACCGTGTTCCTCTTTTTTCATACCGGCGGAACCGATGCAGGCAAAATGAAAGTGGCCTATGGCGCTTTCATCCTCCTCATGCTGCACGGCTGTTACCGGGTGGTGTGGCATCTCCGCCATCCTTCAGCGGCCGGCGAAGTGGAGGAAATGGAGCAACAGCTGCGCCAACATACAGGCACCAAGGAGCTGTTGCAGCTGTTCTTAGACCCCCGGCAGATGAGGTTTCGCACCGTCGGTAGCCTGTTCATCCTCCTGGTTCTTTATCTTTTCGCCCGCCCTGTGTGGTTCTGGGCGTTTCTGGCCCTCACCGTTTGCATCAAATCCTTTTTGTTCTTTCAGATGTACCGCTATCAAAAAGCGCATGCGCATTTGGTAAATACTATTGCCGAAAAGGCCTTAAACAGACTTGAAGAGGGATGGGAAATCAGTGAAAACGCCAAAACCGCCCCACAGGCAGTTGCCGCCGTATTGCTGCAACTCACCGAACTCGCGCGCAAGACCGTTGGCTTTTATCTGGCCAAACCCGACGACGACCCCCTGCCCGTGGGCGCTTCCAAGTTCGGCGGGCAGCCCGATGTGCCCCCGGACTTTGAGTGGCCGCAGGGCGATACGGGACAACCGCTGCAGCTGTTGCTGCAGATTAACTGTGCCCATCTGGCCGCCTACGATGCCGACAAGCTGCTGCCCGCCTCCGGCCGGCTGTACTTTTTCTGCGATGTCAGCGCCATCGACAGCGGCAACGCACACCCTGCCGTCTGCGTGCTGTACACCGACCGGCCCGCCGCCCAGCTGCACCGGCAGGCTCCACCCGCATTGCTCAGGGCCGATTTGCGCCTGAACGAGCGCCTGTTGCTCTTCAACATGATAGAAACAATACCGTCTTACGACGACATGCTCCGTCTTGGACTGGCCAACCCCGAGCATCCTTCATTCGATGAATACTATGATGCAGTAGAAGTCGGAAACCTGCAGAACCCCACCGATGCTGCCGGAACGCTCTTGGGATACGCCGATACGATACAAAGCTCCATGCTGTCCGACCGGCCCGCAGACGACATTCTGCTCCTACAGATGTACTCTATAGAAGATGTAGACGACGGTCTTCAGTTCGGCGACAGCGGGATGCTCTACTGCTACATCACCCGCCACGACCTGCAGCAGCGCGACTTCTCGCACGTGAGATTTGAGATGCAGAGCTTTTAAGAACCCCCAGATATCCATAATAACAAATCTTTTTGAATTCTGCAAACTCATCAAACAATCATACAGCAATGAACAAACAGAAAATTACAGATGGTTTTAAAATGGCCATTCTTTCGGTTTTACTGATGATAACGGCCACCGTAGCCGTTAGTTGTGATAGTCAGGACGGACAAGAAGAAAAAGAAACAGTGCCTAAAACTTCCCTGAACGATTTCCCCATTCTTGACAGTTCAACGTCTACGCAGCCGCTTATGGTAATTCTGGCAGCCAAGGTTCTTGGGCTTCCTTATAAGTGGTGGCAAGACCAAGCCGTTACGCAAGTGTGGTATGTCGCCATAGATTGGCAAAAAACCTCATTGACGGAAACCCAACAAGCGGCATTACAAAAGAAGCTGAACAGCAGCACGACCCATGGCTCCTATATGAACCTGCTCGACGGCAAGGCTGAACTTATCGTCGCTTCACGCAATATATCGCGCGATGAGCAGAAGTATGCCGACGGCAAGGGCGTAAAACTGATAACCCGCCCCGTTGCAAAAGACGGGTTCGTGTTCATTGTCAACAAGAACAACCCTGTAACTTCCTTGTCTACGCAGCAAATTCAGGACATCTACACCGGTAAGACCGAAAACTGGAAAGAGGTGGGTGGAAACGATGCAACCATACATCCTTACATCAGGAATGCCAATTCCGGCAGCCAGGAGAAGATGGAAACAATGGTCATGAAGGGCCTCACAATCGTTGGCAGGCCTGGTATGGAGACGGGAACGATGGCCGGCCCGTTCTACGAAATACGCCGCGATGCGGACGGAATAGCCTATACGCCTTTTTATTATTACAACATCATGACGCGTGGTCAGGACTATGCAAAGACCATAGGCGTAGAAGGAGTGATGCCCGACAAACAGACCATCAACGACGGAACATATCCTTATGTTTCCGAAATCTTTGCTTCCGTACGGGCGGATGTTGACCATAACTCGCAGGCCTATAAACTTTTCCAATATCTAACGCAGTTAGGCGCCCAATCAGTCATAGAGGAAAGCGGTTATATTCCTTTGTCCCAAACAGCAAGAAAATAATGGATTGGATGGATATAATCCCTGACCTTTGTATATGATGTTTGTGAGAAGCGTGCAGTTTTATGGCTCCGCGAAGTTTTGATACTTACGGAATAAGAATCCGACAAGTGTTGTTAACCCACCAACTTTTTATAAAATGAATTTTCACCAAATTGCCATCATCGCCCTGGCCACCCTGCTCTTCGGCGTGTTGGGCGTGCGTCACTACCTTAGCGAGCGGCAGGCAAGGCAGCCGCTCGATGGCGACGAACCCTACCGGAGCCGCACCGTGTACAGCTATCCGCCCTTGCTGCGGCAGTTCATGTGGCCGTTTTTCCGCCATTTCATTGTGGGCAGCTGGCAATCTTGCCTGCTGTGCTGGGCTGTTCTCGTCATGCTTGCCCTTGGGGGCATAGAGGCAGCGGTCGCTCCGCTGCTGTGCTTGCTGCTGTTTTACGGCCGGCAGATGTATCTCGGCTATAAAAGGTATAAGTTCATGCACGAGAGCGGCATCCTCACGCTGCTCTTGCCGGATGGCGTGTGCACAGCCGTGAGCCCGGCAGACATCGACCGTCCCGACGATGCCGAGTACATCTCAAAGCGCACACTCGATGACTTTGCCGTCTGCAGCTTCGTTCCCTGGGAACAGGTAACGGCCGTCCACGTTTTCGACGACATGGTGGCGGTGGAGTCGGAGGAAGAAATGTCGCTTTTCTTCCCCTCCGGTCCCGATGAAATGGACGATATTCGGCGCTCCGTGGCGCCCTGCTTCAAGAAAGTGAAGGCCGAGATGCACCTGCTCGACCTCGACGAGGCCAAGCACGAAATGGAAGAAGACGCCTCGCTGGCGCTCTACCTCTCGCCTTACGATCCTGACGACAAAGAGCGGCCCGAGGTGACTTCGCAGACCGGCGGACAGCCTAACATGCCGCCCGGTGTAGACTGGCCGCTGCACAACGGGCAGCCCATGAGCTTCCTGATGCAGGTGCGCATCAGCGAAGGAGCGGCCGACGCCAAGACAGAAGATGAGCTCAGTCCGCTGGGCAGCGGAGGTATGCTCTACTTCTTTGCCGACCTCAAGACCGCTGACCGGGACGACCAGCAGTCGTACCGGGTTCTTTTAGTGCCCGAGGAGGGCGACTACGCCCCGCGGCCATTCCCCGACGAGCTTACGCCGGCGTTCCGTTTCGACGGCTTTCCGCTGGTTTTCAACAAGGGATTGGGCTTCCTCGACCCCGGCTCTTACGACTACCGCTACTGCGACCCGGCCATATCAAAGGCAACCTACGATACGGTTGTAGACCGGTATCTTGACGATTTCCCGATAGTAGTGGGCCACATGTTCGGCGGCGGGCAGTGGGTTGAGCGGTCGTCTTTTGGCCATGTAGAGGGTCTGGAAGAAGAAGGCTGCTTCCTGCTGTTGCAACTCGAGGGCTTCGAAGCCGAGGAGGGGCTGCACCCTTTGCAGCTTGGCAGGCCGCAGTCGCGCATGTTCTTCTACATCACCAAGGCCGACCTCGCACAGCACAACTTCTCCCGTGTGCTGGTAGACTGGCAGTAATCGCCCTTTACCCGTCCCTTCCTCCGCAGCCGTCCGTTGCCCGTAGGCTTGCTGCTGCGGGTGAAAGGCTGTGTAAGCGCAATTTAGAGACGGAGTAACAGAATGATTTTTTCGTTGCTGCAGTGGTTTAGAGACAGAGTAACAGAGTATTTTTTCCGTTGCTGCAGTGGGTTTATAAGTTAGGAAAGCGTAAGCAACGATGTACTGCAAGGGTAACTGGTATCCTCCCCTTGGAAAGGGGAGGCGGAGGAGGGGATGACCACATGGCAGGCAGTTGGCAATTTTCGTGCGCTGTCATCCCCTCCTAACCTCCCCTTTCTAAGGGGAGGATACCGGTTTGTCCTGTGGGTATTGTGCTCCATTGCCCCATTCATCACCCGCTCTAATCATAATTCAAGCAACGAAAAAATTACTCTGTTACTCTGTCTCCAACCCACCACAGCAGCAAAAAAAACATTCTGTTACTCTGTCTTTAACCCACCACAGCAACGAAAAAATTACTTTGTTACTCTGTCTTTACCCCCCAACAGCAGCAAAAAAAATATTTTGTTACTCTGTCTTCACTGCACAGCAGGCCGCCGGCAGGAAACGGCAAGCAGCAAAAATAATACTCTGTTGCGTGGTCTCTGATAACTAGAAGCTAATCAGCAGGAGACCTGTCGCAGCGTTTGCTACCTTTAGAAAGGGTAGGATAGGGAGGGATGATGACTTATAAAATTGCTCTTTAAAACTCCAATTTACAATCTAATATAAATCAGCAGGTTACAAGCAGTAAAGCAAAAGGTGCCGTTCAAGCCCCTTGAAGGGCACCTTCAAAGGGCTAAAAGGTATCGTTCAAGGAGCTTGAAGCATAGTCCCATACTGCCAGATATTGTTTTGTTACGCTGTCTGTAAAATCTTCAGACAGCGCAACAGGGTAATTTTTTTACTGCGGGTGGCGGTGGGTTATTTGCTTCCTTTGCGTCTATTGCACTCTTTACACAACATTTGGCAGTTCTCGATGACCGTCCGGCCGCCCTCTCTCCACGGCGTGATGTGGTCTCCTTCCATGAATTCGTAGTCGAACTCTTTGTGACAAATGGGGCAGATGTGCTTCTGTTGTTCCCATACAGCCAGTTTAATGTCTTCAGGGAAAGTCCGTAAATCGAGGTAGTGCTCATCGCCTGTGAGTACGTAAGGAATGATACCGGCAGGGCGTTGTATCTCGCTGTCGCGCATGAGTGCTGATATTTGTTGGCCTAAGGCTACCGTGTCGAGCGTGTGAGTATGATATTGGTCGTAGAAAAGAGCCCAGTCAAGCCCTTTCATAATCTTCTTGAACTTCTTCATGTCGAAGTTGGTAATGGCCCAGTTCAGTACATTCTGAAAGTAACTCCACAGGTTATTGGCGTTTGGTTCGTGCTGGTGTTGAGCCATGTAGCCAACAACAGTCTGGCGTTTTCCCTCACGTGTCTCGTGCTCCGCTATCCATTCCAAAGCCTTTTTGAGGAAGTCTTGCCTAATGGGTGTACCGTTCACCAAGTCTTTTCCTAACCTGTAGGCTCCGCAGTTGGACTTTGAAAAGTGGCGTTTGGCATCCGTTACAAAAGGGCCTGCATACACGGCGTTGTTTATTTCCTGTTCATTCAGTGGCTTGCCGGCAATGTTGATGGTCTTGAACCACTCCAGTTTTTCGGACGGTTCGCCCTCGCAAACGTAGATGGTAAGCGGATAGTTGAGGATACGTTGCTGTATGTCGGCAGGCTGATTGAAGAAGTTTTTGTAGTCATAGGCAAACTTTCCAGCCACATACTCACACAGCGAGAGGGTGCGCTGCTGACCGTCCATCACTTCGTAAGGGCATTCGGCATCGTCGCTCCGCCTCACCCAATACATTACGTTGAGCGGATAACCGCGCAACACGGTCGTGATGACGGCCTGCTGTTCGGTCTCGTTATAGATGAACTCACGCTGGTATGGCGGGCGAATGTCCAACTTACCGCTATAGCCGCGTACTCCCAGCTCTTCGTTGTTTATATAACCCTGGATTATCTCACCCACTGTTACCTCTGTTTGTTTAATAGTCATCATAGGTTTTCAATATGTTTAAAGGTAATTATAAAGGTTTTGGATGCTTGTTCTTGATAATAATGCGGTGATATTTCTTTTGACACAAAATACCATTACAAATCTTTTGTCTCGACTTGTATTCTTTAAATTTTGGCATCTTCCGTAGTATGTCCAACCGAATACAAGGCTCACAACAATCTAAAATTTCAAATTGTTCAGGATTGAAGAAGTTTAAAAAAGTTATTGGAACTCCGATATATCCATCATAATCGTAAGGAACAGCATTGGATTCAGAAACTTCTATAGCGTCGTAGTCTTGATATTTTGGATATTCTTCTGGTGAATAACGACAAACAAGGTCCAATTCTTCATTGCGTTTGGGTATTTCGAGGTTTGTAAACCATGTTACCCCGGAAACCCTAATCATGTCTCTCCGGTGGTCGCCGGCAGTAGCAATGTCTTCGTAAGGGGAAAAGAAGTGGGCTGCGCCGCCCTTGAAGCCGTAGCCTAACCATACTTTGTTTTCTTTTATAAGCGGGAATACTTCTTTGTAAGTGATTGCATTTTGATGGCCGACAATAATAAACTTCTTGCCGTATTCTATCAGTTGCCCTATGTATTCTCTGAAAAGAGAGAACGGAGGGTTGGTTACCACCACGTCCGCCTGCTGCAAGAGCTCAATACATTCGGCAGAACGAAAGTCGCCACTCTCTAAAGTCGCCATCACGTTACGGTCGTTTTGCAGCAGATAACGCACATCGGCCAGGTCCACGGCGCCATCACCGTTCAGGTCTTTTACCTCGGTTATCTCCACTTTGTATGCTATCTTGGTAGGTTCGGCATCTAAGTCGTCAAAATGAATGAGCAGCTCGTTGCCCTGTACTGGTGAACCATTATAGCACGTACAGATTAGTTTCTTGAGTCCAAGCTGATTAAACCGGAGGGCAAAATACTTGAAGAAGTTGCTTTCATAGGGGTCGTCGCAGTTGCAAAGTACGGTTTTCCCTCTAAAGTGAGGCCAGTAATGTTGCAGTTCACGCTCAATATCGGTGAGCTGGGTGTAGAATTCGTCCTTCTTTGCTGATTTGGCTGCATTAAGGTTCTTGTTAGCCATGAGATTGATAGTTTAGGTCTGCAAACAACTATCAATCACGCTAAGACGCAATAAAGGCGTGGAAGCACCTTACTGCGTTCAGCTATGAGGCAGCCTAGGATGGAAACCTCAGTCAACTAATAAGAATGCACCACGCCTATTGCGTGTGCACTGCTATATAGCTGACTATGGCTCCCGTCTGTACGAAATGCCTTATCACGATTATTCATGTTACGTTATTTCCAATAAGTTTCCTAGGCTTTTGGCTGAACGCGAATAATAGCGAATGCTTTATTTTACCAACAATGTCTTTGGAAAAGGTGATGCCTTATCCGCTTCAAAGGTATAAATAATTTGCCAAATACATGCCTTCTGGACTAAAAAAAACAAGAAAACATACCTTAAAAGCGCGAAAAAACAGAATAAAACCCTAATGGCAACGCCCGCAGATGCCGAAAACCAGTGAACTGCCTTTCAATTTTTGATTTCCGTACGCAAATATGATATTCTGTTCTTACAGTTAAAAGACAGCGTAACAGAGTATTATTTTAGCTGCTTGAGTTATCAAATGGGTGAGAGACTGTTGAAAGAACGGACTGCAATATCCACTGGTCAAACCTGTATCCTCCCCTTAGAAAGGGGAGGTTAGGAGGGGATGATTCACCCTGCTTCTTTGCTCATAGCTGCTATTTGGTCATCCCCTCCTCCGCCTCCCCTTTCCAAGGGGAGGATACCAGTTAGCCTTTCTGCTCATTGTTCTCTATTCATTACTGCCAACAATCAATCACGCAGCAGTAAAAAACTTACTCTGTTACTCTGTCTTTAAGCCCCAGCAGCAGCGTAAAACTTATTCTGTTACTTTGTCTAAAAAACGTGCTTACGCTGTCTGAAAAATGCGTTTACGCTGTCGGGAGAGCAAATCATTGGGCGGGAATGCTACTTGGGGTTGCCTTGCCAGTTAACGTCGCGACGCTCGAAGGGATGCAGCAGCCGGTCGGCGAGTACGGCCAGATGGAGGCGGAGGGCAGGAGCGGAGGGGCGGTAGGTGCCTAAACCGAAATCGGAATAGACTTTTTGATATTGTTCGTCGGTGATGGTGATGCCCTCGGTGCGGGCTATCTGCCGGATGGCGGCATGCAGTTGCTGCTGGCTTACCACAGTGGTGCCGGTGGTGTCTATGTGCGCTGCGGGGTAGAAACGGGCCAGGCCGGAGAGCGTGCGGCGGTTTACGGCGCTGTCGGTGTGCAGCCACATCTCGTTGCTCCAGTCTATGCTGCGCCCCCGGGGCTGCAGAATGCCCGTTACGGCGATGCGCTGCAAGGGCTTGAAACAAGGGTCATGGCGATCCTTATCCAGCAAGGGGAGCAGGTAGCCGCCGGCCTCGAGCAGGGCCGTCTGCACCTGTCTGACCGATACCTCGTGCGGCCTTACGTGCTGCCTCACGGCCAGTGCCGCTATGGCTCCGGCCGCCTGCCCCAGCTGCATCACCACGGGCTGCAGGCGCGTGGTGCCGTTCACCGTCTCCGAAACGGAGATGCACTTCTCTGCCAGCAGCAGTCGGTCGTCGTCGCTTGACACCACGACGCCCGCCGGAATGCCGTACGAGGGGATTGAAGGGTAGCTCTGCCGGGCCGCCCAGGCCGCATCGTAGGCGTAGTGGTGCTGGTCTACGGGGTAATCTCCTACGGCAATGCTCGTTTGGTAGAGGCGGTTGCGGCTCGGGTTCACGATGTCCTCAATATCCATACGTACCAACCCGCGGAACCGCCGGCTGTCTCTGTAGTAGGGAATGAGCGGCAGGCGGTCGGCAGAAGGATATTCGGTCGCCAGTTCCAAATCGCGAAATCCCAGCTCGTGTTGCAGGAAGTAGACGTAGCGCAGCGTCTTGCGCTTCATCTTCCGGATGGCCCGGGCAACCCTGCGCGGGGTGAGTTTGCGGTAGTCGAGGTAGAAGTCGTTGCCCCAGATGGGCCAGTTGAGCATGTACTTGCCGTGTTGCAGGTGGCCGTAGGAGAGCATCATGTGGGCCGGCCACAGCTTCTGCAGCGTCGTGGAGTCGTTGAGCGGGTTGATGCAGCAGTTGCGGAACTCGCTTGCCCGGTAGTTGCGCGGTCTCGGCAGCAGGCGAGCTGCGGCCGACTGCTGCACGGTAGCCACGTAGGTAACATCCTGCGCCACCCTGCTTGTTTCGAAGCACAGCCCTGCCATGTAGCCGGCATCGCCCAGTTCGGTGGCATCTATCAGGTAAGAGGCCATGACCTGTCGCCGCCCCTGCGGCGTGCGGAGCGTGAGAAGCCACCCGTGGGGCAGCCGGCGGAGGCGTTTGAGCTGCGTTTGTTTGCTGACCCGGAGCAGCGGTTGGCGTGCCGTCCACTGCTCGAGGATACGTTCGCCCACGGCGGGTTCAAACATCACGTTGCTTACCCAGCCCGTTTGCAGGGCCCGGAGCGAGCCGTAATGGGCCGCCAGCGCATCGCGGAAGTCGCCCCACAAGCCGCCGGGCAGCCTGTAGCAGCCGTCTGTGGCACTCACGCCGGCCGCGGTGAGCATGCCTCCCAGCCACGCCGTAGGCTCTGCGAGCAGCACGGAGCAGCCCATGCGGGCGGCCTGCAGGGCTGCACAAGTACCGCCGGCTCCGCCGCCAACCACTACTACGTCGTAGGCGGATGAGTGGGCCGTGGCCGCTGCTGCAGCCGGTTGAGGCAGCAGCAGACCGAAGAGGAAGGCGGTAAACAGCGGCTTGAGGATGGACATAGGGCAACAGAATGAGCAAAAGGAAATGATAACGGCGCCGGTTCAGGTACGGGTCATCGCTTCTCCCAGTCGTCTTTTACGTAGCTGTCGGGGTAGGTGGAACGGTTGAGTACGTTGCCGCGCAGTTCGCGCACGTAGGTATCGAAGCTGCGGCGGTTCTCCTTCAGCACGATGATGCGGCCGCCGGTGGGCAGGTGGTTGTACACGGTGTTGCCGCCGGAGTAGCGGCCGTAGCCCAGCACCATGCCCTGGTAGCAGAGCGTGTAGTCGTTGTCGTGGTCGTGACCGCAGAAGATTGCCATCACGTCTCCGCCGAATTTCATGGCCGAGAACATGCCCGTGTTGATGCTCGGGGGGCATGATGCCTCCATGCGGGTGCCTATGAGCACGGCGTCTTCGTCCTTGCAGGCCTGCGAGAACTCGGGTACGGGAATGTGGAAGAAGGCCAGGGCGGGCAGCGGAGTGCCGCCGTTGGCAGCGGTGAACTGCCGGTTCTGCTGCCTGTACCACTGTACCTGCTGCTCGGTAAGCCAGGCATAGCCCTTCACATCGGGGCGAGGCGACATGCTGTGGCTGTCGAGGCAGTAGAGTAGGGCGGCCGTGCGGCGGCCGTTGTGCGAGCGGATGGGCAGCACGTAGTCGGGCGATTCCACGCCTCCACGTGGCGGCATGATGCTGTGGGGTGCCTTTTGGGCCATGTCGTAGAGCGTGTGCAGGGGCATGTCATGCTCGCAGTCGTGGTTGCCGAAGAGGTAAGCAAAGGGCACGCCGTGGCGGGTAAGGCGGTTGAGCACCAGCTGCAGCGTCTTGTCGGCTGGCGCGGAGAAAACCACGTCGCCCGTGAGCAGCACCAGGTCGGGCCGCTCGGCGGCGATGAGGCGGTCGATGCAGTTGAGCGCGCTGTCCGACTTGGGGTTGCCGTACTGCACATGCAGGTCGGTCAGCTGCAGGATTTTGAACTCTCCGTTGCCGCGGAATTTAAGGTTCTGTGCTACTGCAGCGGCGGTAAAAAGAAGCAGCAATGAGAGCAGAAAGGCTGCTCCGGCTCTTGTAACCGGCATCAGCAGGGCCTGCATTGCGTGCTGCGCAGCCTGGTGGTTGCGTGGTAAAAAGGTGTTATGCGGGTTGTTCGTCATTGTTCATGGTCTGTTTTAAGCTATTCATAGAGTTCCTGCTGTTGCTCTACATGGGCAAACTGGCAGAGGAACCCGGCATATCCGGCCGCCACGGCTGCGGCAAACCGGCGGCCTTTCTCGGCGGTGGAAAGCGACGGGTTGCCTATTCCGGTATCGACGGGCGAGGCGTACGACCAGTTGCGGGGCATCCAAACCTTGCCTTGGCGCAGGGCATCAATCTTGAAGCCGTGGCCCTCTCCGGGTCCTGCCTCGTTGAGGCTGACCAGTTCGGGGTGGTAGTGCATCATGACGGAGGTCTCAATCTCGTCGGCATGGTCGCCCGGTTGGTCAAAGTAGTCGGCTGCCGGGGCCATCTTGAACCATTCGCCGCAGGCGATGAAGAAGTCGGGGTAGGTCGTAGAGAGGTCGCGCAGCATGTTCTTGAAGTTGTTTCCGCCGTGGCCGTTCACTATCACCAGCCGGCGAAACCCTTGGTGGTGCAGCGATGCAACGATATCGGTGAGGATGGCGCGCTGCGTGTCGTAGCGCGAGTGGATGCAGAAGCAGAGGTCTCGCTGGCCCGGGTTCTGCGAGCCCATGGTTACGGGCGGCATGACCATACACCTCACTCCGTGCTCCTCGAAGGCGCGGCGGGCCGCATCTACGGCTATATCGTGCGAGAGAATACAGTCCGTCAGGTAGGGCAGGTGCAGGTTATGGGGCTCCGTAGCTCCCCACGGCAGCAGCACGATGTCATACGGATGGCGCCGTGCTGTGCCGTAAGTAGCAGTGCATAAGTCGAATTCGCGTGTTTGCATTGCCGTGGGTTACAGGGTTTTCAGGATGTCCTGGCAGAGCGTGTAGCACTGCGTCATCATGCGCGGAATGTGGAACGGGCCCTTGAAGAGGTTGCCCTTGGCGGGCTGGGCCACGGTGCCGTCGCGGTGCAGATAGCCGTACCACTCGCCGTACTGGGCGTCGGGGAAGTGGGCGTAGGTCCACTCGCTGATGCGCTGATGGCGGCAGATGTACTCCACATCGCCTGTGGCAAGGTAGGCGTAGAGCGAGGCGATGATGGCTTCACACTGCGGCCACCAGAACTTCATGTCCTGAGAGTAGTCCTGCGGAGGCAGGTTGCGGCAGTCTCGGAAGTTGATGATACCGCCGTACTGCTTGTCCCATCCCCAGTCCCACGACCAGTTGAAGATGGTGAGAGCCATGTCGAGAATCTCTTGGTTCCAGTTGCGGTGGCGCGCCTCTTCCATGAGGAACCAGCTCGTCTCAATGCAGTGGCCGGGGTTGATGGTGCGGGTCATGTTGGTGTCTACGAACTCTCCGCCCGGTCCTACACTCTCCAGGAGAGCCTTGAACTCCGGGTGCATGAAGTAATCCCTGAGCTCGCGGATGGAGCCATCTATCTGTTGGGTGAGCTTGGGGTCGTCGATGACGGTGCGGATGCGGCTGCCCACGTTGATAAGTATCATCACGATGCTGTGGCTGCGCAGGTTAACCTCGGGCTCGAACTTTGGCTCGAGGAACCCCGGTGTGGTGAGGAAGCGCTGCGTGTCGTCAAATACCTTCATGGCCTTGCGGGCATATTCCTTGTCGCCAGTTGCCAAGGCATACTCTGACATGGCGATGGCAGCAAAGGTCTCGGAGAACACGTAGCGGCGCTTACGCAGTGGGCGGCCGTCGGCGGTGACAGAGAAATACATGTGGCCGTCGGCATCGAAGCAGTGCTTCTCCATGAAGTCGATGGTGCTCTTGGCAGCATCAAGCCACTCCTGGCGCTTCTCCACGTTGTTATAAGCAAAGGCGCAGACGAATGCAAAGCGCCCCTGGAACCAGACGGACTTGGTTGTGTCCATCAGTGAACCGTCGCGGTCAACGCAGGTGTAGACGCCTCCGTGCTCTCTGTCCCAGCCATGCTGCATCCAGAAAGGCATGATGTTTTGTGTCAGGTCGTTCTTGTACGACGTGCTCCAATCCTCTATATACTTCTTTATATCCATAGTGCTGATGTTTTAAAATTGGTTACAACGACTGAAGAAGCCGATGCTTTCAAGTTCTGCTTTCATCCGGGCCTCCTCTTCATCGGTCATGTTCTGGAACGGAACACGGTTAGGACCGAGGTCAAAGCCTATGAGCTTCATGATGCGTTTGCCCGCTACGATGTTGCCGCGGTAGTGACAAATCACGTTGATGACCAGCTGCGCAAAGTTCTGATGCTCGCGTGCAGCCTCTATGTCGCCGTTGTTCCAGGCCTCGATGATGGCTACCAGCTCGCGTCCGTTGTAGTTCGTGGTGCCGCCTATGCCTCCCTTGGCTCCTCCCTGGGCAAGAGAAGGCAGGATGGTCTCGTCTTGTCCGTGCAGCATGTCGTACTTCCCGTTCTTGTACAGGCGGCATTGGTTGTACTCGTACAGGCTTTCGTAGGTGTATTTGATGCCGGCGAAGTTCGGTATCCGGCCGTCTACAGCCTCCAGGAGTTCCTTCATGGGCAGGTAAGCGCCGTTAAACGCCGGTATGTGGTAGTAATAGAACGGCAGCTGAGGTGCCGCCGCAGCTATCTGCTCGCAGTATTTAACCAGCTCCTCAATGCGCCCGATGTGCGGGAAAGGAGGCGCCATGGAGCCTATTCCCCATGCACCAATCTGCTGCGCGTGGCGGGCCAGCTCAACGCTGTCGCGCAAGCAGCAGCTGCCAACGTGAACAATGACCTTGAAACCTTTGGGTGCCACGCTCACCCAACGTTCTGCCAGCGCCTTGCGCTCGTCGGTAGTAAGCATGTAGCCTTCGCCGGATGACCCGTTGATGAATACGCCCTGCAGTCCGTTCTTCTGCAGCATGGCAGCATAGGCTGCTATCGGTTCGAGGTTTACATCCCCGTTCTGGTGGAATGGAGTGAACGGAGCGTCGATAAGACCAATGATTTTTTCCATAATCGAATATCTTTATTATATCGTTAATATATGCTATTCCATATTGTCGGTTTTGGGCTTCAGGGTGGCCAGCTGGAGCACCAGGGCCACTGCAACGATGCCGCCAAGCAGGGCGAAGCCCGAGCCCAGGCTGCCTCCGTCGGCCCATTTGCCGAACACCTGCGTAACGGCAGCGCCGGCGAACACGCCCGTCATGTTCATGATGCCGTAAGCAGTGGCGCGGTATCTGGACGGGATGAACTGGCACAGAATGGGCATGTTGTTGGCATCGAACATGCCGTAGCCGATGCCGAAGAGTAGTCCGGCGCCAACCACTGCTGCCATGCTGTGGCCGTAACCCAGCAGCACGAGCGAGGGAATGGTGAGCCCCAGGCCTATTGCACTGGTGTAGATGCGGCCGCGGAGGTTACGCTGAACCCACTTGTCGGACAGGAAACCGCCGCAGATAACGCCAACGAAGGATGATGCAGCTATGGTAATGGTCGATATGGGGCCGGCATTTTCCATCGGGATGCCAAGGTTCTCGGCAAACAGAGTGGGCAACCAGTTCTTCGTGGCCCATCCCGGAAGGCTGGGAACGGCAAAGTAGAAAAGGATTACCCAGAAGGCCCAGTTAGACAGAACCACAGCAAAGCCGCTGAAGAGTGATGCCTTCTTGCCCTCTGCTCCTGCGCCCGGCGCTGCTTGCCCGTGGCTGGGGTTCTCATGGAGCAGTGCCATCAGGAACAGCGAGTAGGCTATTCCGATGATGCCAAACCAGTGGAAGGTCTCTTTCCAGGACAGCATGGCGGCCACCACGGCACCGAATCCGCCGATAGCCTGGCCCACGTAGATGCCCGTCATGTGAATACCAATGGCCAGCGAGCGTGACTTTCCCTGGTGCCAGTCGGCCAACAGGGAGAGTGCGGAGGGAATGTACAGCGCCTCGCTGATGCCCATGAGGCCGCGCAGGATGTAGAGTTGACGGAAGCTGGTGGCCAATCCCATGAGCAGGGTGACAGCCGACCAGACGAACAGACTGCCCACCACGAGCCACTTGCGGCTCACCTTGTCGGCCACGAGTCCGGCGAATGGCGATACAATACCGTACACCCAGAGGAACACGGCCATCAAAGCACCGAAGGCCTCGGCCTGGTTCAGCTCCCGTATGTCGGCCTTCATGGCCTGCTGCATGGTCGACAGCATCTGCCGGTCCATGTAGTTGAGCAGGGCTACCATCCAAAACAGGCCCACCACTATCCAGGGATAAAAGTTCTTTTCTTTCAGTTTCATGTGCGCTCTGGTTATTTAAAGGTGAGGCGATAGATTTCGGGCGTGCGGATGCCGGGCTTCAGCTCGCCGCCTATCAGGTAAACATGACCGGCGTGCTTGGCCAGGGCGGCACCGGCGCGGGCCGTTACCTGAGTCTTGCCGGCTGTGTACCAGCGGCCATTGCAGTATATGCTGACGTAGGGATTGAACCTGTACCACTCCACCGGATGCGTCATGTAACCCGGCTGCGGATGGTTCACGGCATTGAGGAATACGTCCTTGTTCACGCCTCCCACGGCCAAGATGCAGTCGTCTGTGAGGTTGATGGCAGCCGCACCGCCCAAGAAGATGGCGCTTCCCTGGCAGTCGGCAGGAGCCGGCAGCGTATCAGGCGCAGCCTCAAGGTCGGCAAACCGGCTGCCTTCTATGTGCAGCGTGGCCGGTCGGTCGGCTGTCTTGGCGGTTGAACCGCCCCACATGCAGAAGGCTCCTTCTGCCCATCCGCTTACCGGCTGGCCCAGTTTGGCGCCGTTGGCAATGGGCACCAGCTTCCAGCCTTCGCACGTGCGGTCCAGGTTGAGCACACACAGGCAGCTGCCGTTGCTTACGATTACCTGGCTGCCACATCTGCTTCCGGTAAAGTTATCCATGCTTACGGGCAGCGGGGGCAGCTGCTTTACCTGCGCTTTTCCGCCTTCGAGCCACACCCGGTAAACGTTGGCGAAGCTCTTTTCGGCATTGTTTCCGCCTATGCAGAGCATGCCGTTGTCAAGCTGAACAGTTACTCCGTAGGCGCAGTCGCTGGGCAGCAGGCCCACCTGAACCCACTCCAGCGTCGTGCCATCGGTGATGCGGGCGGCGTAGATGCCGCGGTAATATCTTTTCTTGCCGCCTTCGGCCGCCGGTGTTTCGGGGAAATTGCATCCTCCGGCCAGCAGCAGAAAGTCTCCGGAGGTGCCGGCGAAGCAGGCCGACACGCCTTTTTCTATGCCTGGCTCGGCAGAGGGGAAGCCGCTCATCTTCTCGATACTCTCCAATTGAGGCCCCTGTGCGTGGGCCTGCAGAGGGTTTGTGATAACTGTCATCATAATGGATAAATGTATAATTAGCGATAACTTTTTCATTGGCTTACGTTTTCTTGAAAGGTGCTGCACGGCAATCCGGCTCCGTTAACCAGGTTGGCGCGGGTGTAAGGCTGCCATGCGTACCTTACGCTTAGGGGCCTGCCGACCTGCTGGCTGCTCACCGTAACCTTGTTGCCGCTGATGTGGGCCGTGGCCGGATGGTAGATGCCGTCGTCGCCGGCAAGCTCAAAGCCGATGACGGAGGTGCCCGTGGCGTGCAGTCCCTCGGCGTTCTCAAACGTGAGCACCAGCTCGCCGCCACCGCCCTTGGTGGCCTGCAGGGCTACGCCTGCACATGCCGGGCCCTCTGAAACGAGGCTGTGGCCGTAGGTGTGGCGCAGGGCCTGCCGGGCCAGTCGCTCGCCCACGGGCTGCTTGTTGCGGTAATGAACGTCGAGCGAGTCGCCTACATCGGTCGTTACCACCATCCACGTATGAGGCAGCTGCTTGGCCAGAAGCCTCTGCGAGTTGCGGAACTCGGGCCACGACGGGCGGTTGAGGCTCGACAGCTGGACAAAGTAGAAGGGCAAGTTGCCGTTGCCGAAGAACGCTCTCCAGCTCTTTTCCAGCAGCGTGAAGAGGCGGGCGTGCAGCTCGATGTTGTGTGCGTTCGATTCTCCCTGATACCAGGCCACTCCCTTGATGGCATAGCCGCGGAGCGGCAACATGCCCGTCTCGAACATGTAGGCCGGCTGGTAGGGGTGGCGCTGCAGCTTGGGGCTGGCGGCGTTGCTGATGTTGAACAACGCCCGCTCGCGTGCCCAAGGCTGGCCGAAGTCGTCGTGATACCAGTCGCGGAGTATGGCCGGAAATTCCCATTCCAGCGTGTGGCGGTCTATCCACGACTCGGTGGTGGTGCCGCCCACGGCATTGCAGATAATGCCCACGGGTACCTGCAGGCTGTCGGCCAGCTGTCGGCCGAAGTGGTAGGCAACGGACGAGAAGTGTGCCACGCTCTTGGGCGAGCACTGCTGCCAGCCTTCGTGCCGCAAGTACAGCAGCTTGTTGACCGAGTCCAGGGCCTCGCGGGTCCATTTGATGGCGTTGGTGGGGTAGGCGGCCGGCATGTTGTACAGGTGCAGCAGGCGCTGGCTGGCGGCGCCGGCCGTATCGGTGCGGGCGCTCCTTGTGGCCATCACGGGCAGTTCCATGTTCGACTGGCCCGAGCACAGCCAAACTTCGCCCACGTAGATAGGGCTTAGTAAGAGCTTGCCGCTCCGGGCCACAATCTTTGCCTGGTAGGGGCCGCCGGCTGGCGTGGGCCTGAAGGCAACCTTCCACCGGCCGTCGGTTCCGGCTGTAGCCTTGAGTGTAGTGCCGTTGAAGGCAACTCTTACGGTCTCGCCGGCGTTGGCCGTTCCGCTGAACACCACGGGTTCATGCTGCTGCATGACCATTCCGTTGCCGTAGAGCGGGTCCATGCGCAAGCCGCCGTAGTTGCCCGTGAGGGCCGAATATACGGTTTGCGCAAGGATACCGGCACCCTCGGGGTTGGGATGGATGGCATCGGGGAAGAGGTCGGGACGGGGATAAAAGGGCGAGAAGAGGTCTATGAGCCCCACGTTGTTGCTCTTGGCAATCTGACGGATGTGCTTTCGGATGGCCTCGTGCCAGTCTCTGGTGCCGCTCTCGAAGCGGGGATGGCGGTCAAAGATGGGCGTGAGCAGGCAAATCCATATCTTTACCTTGGGGTTCACGGCCCTGAAGCTGTTGATGAGTGTCTGATAATCGGAGTTGAAATCACTGTTGTAATTGGGCCAGTTGCGCGGGTCGGTGTCGTTCAGGCCGAGGTGCAGCACCACCCAGTCGGCCTTGAAGGCCAGCGCGTCGCGGTATTCCTGCTGCTCGTTGTAGGGCCGGTGCCCCTTGCGGAGCAGTGTTGTGCCGGAGTGACCGAAGTTTCGTACCTCGTACGCTTTGCCCAGCAGGCGCTGCAACACAGCCGGGTACGATTGTGTTTCCCTGTCAGGTAAGCCCAGTCCATACGTCACGCTGTTGCCCACACAGGCCACCTTTGTTATACCGCCTGCGCGAGCCGACAGCAGTACGATTATCAGATACAAGACGAGAAAGTTTCTTTTCATGTTGCCCCGGAGAATTAACAGCTTTTTGTGTACAAAGTTTCGTGTTCTACTACGATTGTGTATAAATGTCTACATTATTAAGAACAGGAAAGAACGTTCGCCCTCTCCTGTTCCTGTTTTATTATTTGTAACCTGCTGTCTGATTGAGCGCACTGTTGTTGGTCATCGTATTCTTGTCGATAGGCCACAGGAGTTTACTCGGTTCTGCCAGTGAGTATTCAGTCGTTTTGCCCATGAGACGGATGTCGTACCAGCGTTTTCCTTCGAAAAGAAATTCTCTGAAGCGTTCTTTCAGCACAGCTTCAACAGGGTCTTCGTCGCCGGCTACGAACTTATTGCCCTCGTAGAATGAGCCCTTGTCGTTGGGATAGGCAACCTCGTTGCTGTAGTTGGCGCCGTAGGCACGCTGCCTTACCTTGTTGATTTCGGCCGAAATGTCCTCACCCAGCAGTGCCTTGGCTTCAGCCAACATCAGCAGGCAGTCAGCATAGCGGTACACGGGGAAGTCGTCGAGCATGCTTCTTTCCGAGGAACCCGGCAGCATCACTCCCTGGAATTTGTAAGCAAAGGGCGCCACATATTCCAGTTGGCCGTTCTCACCCTTGGTGTAAACACTGCGGAGCGAGTGCTTCCAGCGCGAATCTCCGTCTCTGAAGAGCTTAAAGTAGATGTCCTTTCGCAGTGCGAGGCGGATCAAACCGTTGATTTCATTGTCTTTAGTGTCTCTGAAAAGTTGACCGTTTTCGGTATAGTACTTGCCATTAAGTAAGTAGCTCTGCTGTGGCTGGAGGTAACTACGGTAGATGCCATTGAGCAGAGAGAACTCGTTCTCGGCGCTGGTAAAGCAGAAGATGATTTCCTTATTCTCCTTGTTCGTATAGCTGAACACGTCTTGGAAGTTGTCCACCAGTCCCACTCCGGGGCAGTTGTTTACTGCTTCCAGCGCCGTCTTGGCGGTCTGGTAGTCGGTGGCACCGCCGTTCATCTGCTTGCCGCTCCACAGGTAGACCTCGCCCTTGAGCATCTTCGTGGCTCCCAGAGACCAGAAGTTCTTGCCTTTCGTGAACTTATAGTCGTCGGCAAAGGCCTTTTCAGAAGCGTCGATGTCAGCTTTTATCTGCGTCATAATGTCGGCTGCCGGGCTCTGCTTCTTGTTGATGTTGGCCAGGTCGATGGTTGCACCCGAGGTATAGTCCAGGTACAAGATGGCGTCTCCCCATGAACGGAGAAGCTGGAAGTACAGGTAGGCGCGTATGCCGTAGGCTGCACCGAAGTAGTAGTTCTTCTGGCTGTCGGACAGAAAGTCGGTATCAGCGAGCTTGCTGATCATCAGGTTGCACTGGTTGATAACATTGTACATGCCTGCATAGTTGCTAATGCCGGGATTGTCTACCGACAGCGTGTTATACGGCAGTCTCTCCATTCCCTGCGTGGCTTCGCCTCCGAAAGGAGTATCGCCGTACAGGTAGGCTCTGCTTTCTCCCAAGAGGAAGAAGTTACCGGACAAACTTCTGAAGTAGGAGTGGATACCCACGTTGAAGGCTTCGAACTGGTCAGCTGTCTTCCAGTATTTGTCATCGGTGATGATGCTCTCGGGTTCCAAGTCGAGGGAGTCGCAGGCGCTGAAGCTCAGCATGAAAGCGAACCCCAAGAATAAACTATATATTTTGTTCATCATAATTGTAAAATGGTTAGAATGTTAACGAAACACCAAGTAAAACCGTGCGGGGAGTGGGGTATCTTCCGTAGTCCACGCCCTCTGAACCACTATATACTATAGGTTCGGGTGAGCTTCCGCTGTAGCCGGTGATGTAGAACAGGTTCTGGCCGGTAAGGTACACTGAGGCATTCTGCAAGTAAACCTTGTGTATGAGGCTCTTGGGCAGCTCGTATCTCAGCGTGATTTCGCGGCAAGCCAGATAGTCGGCCTTCTCATAGAAGCGCGAGTTGTTGCCGTTGAGCACCTGTCCGGCGCCGTTGGCACGGGTGATGTTGTACTTGGCCAGCTGGTCGGCGTAGTAGAACTTAGGCAGGTCGGCGCCCGTATTGGTTTCCGTCCAGGTGTTCTTCACCTCTGAGATGATGTTGAACGTACCCTGGTACTGGCCCAGCGAGCGTGCCATGAGCTCGTTGTAGATGGTGTGGCCGAGCGCATAGTCGAAACGTGCGTAGAGCGACAGACCTCTGTAGGAGAGGGTTGTGGAGAAGCCGCCGGTAACCTTGGGGAACACGTTGCCTATCACCTTCTGGTCGTAGGAGGTAATCTTTCCGTCGCCGTCCATATCCTCCCAGCACACGTCTCCGGGCTCTATGGGCTTCCAGCCGGCACGTCCCTTGTACTGGCTTTCCATGCCGGGTCCGTAGAGGTTGCCCACTTCGTCTACCAGTTTGTTGGCATGGGCCTTCACATCGTCCCAGTCGCGGAATATGTGATCCTGTTTGTAAGCTACAATCTCGCCGAGCTTGCCGCCTTCCTGTCGGCCGCCAACCCATTTGGTTGTGTAGTGCCATTCGCCGTTTTTGTCGACAACGGCAGGCCCTGCAGCCACCTCGTAGCCGCCTACACGGTTGTTGGGCACGTTGTTAAAGGGCAGTTTCAATATCTTGTTGGCCACGGTAGTGATGTTGGCTGTTACGTCCCAGTTAAAGTCCTTGGTCCTTAACAGGTTGGCGCGCACCTCTGCCTCAAAGCCGCTGTTCTGCAGGTTGCCCATGTTGGTGGTGATGGAGGAGAATCCCGTGTAACCCGGCAGTGCCTGCGAGGTAAGCAAATCCTGCGTGCGGCGGTTGTAGTAGTCGAGTATCACGTACAGTTTGTTCTGCCACAGACCCACGTCGAGACCCACTTCAAAGGTCTTGCTCTTCTCCCATTTCAGCCCGGTGTTAACCAGTCCGGTGTTGATAATGGACGTGAGGTTGTCGTATTTGGGCAGACTGCCTGCACCGTAGGCACCGTACACCGTGTAGTCACCTATGCCGTTTACGTTACCGTTGGTACCGTAGCTGAGGCGGGGTTTCAGGGTCGTGATGGTTGCACTTACGGGCAGCTCTTTCCAGAAATCCTCTTCGGTTACGTTCCAGCCGAACGACATGCCGGGGAAGAAGCCCCAACGGTTGTCCTTCAATCGTGAGATGCCGTCGTAGCGACCCGTGAGCGAGAACAGGTAACGCATCTTGTAATTGTATTCTGCACGGCCGAAGGCTGACAGAATTCTGTAAGCACTCTTCTGCGTAGAAATCTGATCGTACTCCGAAGCCACGTTCATGGTGGAGATGTCGTCGGTAGGCGAGCCGTGGGCACTGCCGTTGAAGTCGAAGTAATCGTAAGTGTAATACTCGCCGCCCACCATCACGTTCAGGTTGTGGGCATCGTTAAAGGTGTTGGTGTAGTTGAGGGTAGAGTTGAGCTGTATCTGGTGATACTTCTCTATCTCTGCACCGGAGCCGCGGCGGGTGTTGGGAGCATTCTGGTTCTGCTGCTGCGTAGCCTTGTCGAAACTTTCGTACTGGTATTCGTAGTTCAGGTTGGATGCGTTGCCGTTCAGCGTGAGGTGGTCCTTAATGATGTCGAGTGTAAAGCCGGCGTTGAATGTGTAGCGGGCCGTGCTGTTGCTTCTCTTGTACTTTGATGCCCAATAGAGCGGGTTGCCGTCGGACGAACCAAAGCCGCTGGCCGGCGTTCCGTCTTCCAGATAAGGGTTCCACGTGGGGCGTTGTGAGCGGGTACGGTAGAACAGGTTGTACACGCTGAGGTACATCGAGGGAGCCGATGACCAGATGTATTGTGCCCCGGCCGTTACGGTAAGGATGGGGAGTACCTTGTACGATGCGTTCAAATTGCCCGTGAAGCGCTTGAAGCCCGTGGTCTTTACCTGTCCGTCTTCGTTGTAGTAGCCTACGCTGGCGGCAAATGTAGAGCGGTCGTTGCCACCCGTAATGCTCAGGTAATGCTCCATGGTCAGTGCGCTGTCATCGAAAACGGCATCCTGCAGAACGCCCGAGTGATCTCTGAACAGCAGCTTGCGGTCGGCATAGTAGGGGTCGTCCATCACCTCCCAACCCTCGTTTTGCAGCGAGGCGGTCTCGTCGTTCAGGTATCTGATGTCGAAGAGTGTGTTTCCCACGCCGTAGCCCATTTGGTTGTCTACGCTGTAACCGTTTGAGTAGGCTGAAACGGCCGTATTGGTATTCTTCATGCCATAGCGGTTGTACCAGATGTAGTCGTGGGCGTTGAGGAAGCTGTAGCCGCGGCGCGCATAGTTCTTTCCTATCTTGAAGTTGTAGGTTATGTTTGCATTGCCCTTCTTGCCTTTCTTCGTCTCAATGAGGATAACGCCGCCGTTGGCACGCGCACCGTAGATGGCTGTGGCACCGGCATCCTTGAGTACCTGGATGGACTCAATATCCTCCGGGTTCACGTCGGCCATGCTGTTGCGCACGATGCCGTCTACTATCACCAGTGCATTGTTGTTGCTGCCGGTAATGGTGGCGCCGCCGCGCAGCACGATATTGGGCGTAGAGCCCGGCTGACCGGTCGTATTAATGACCCGCAGGCCCGTTACCGAACCCTGCAAGGCCTGACCGGCATTGCTGAAAGCACCGTTGCTGAGCACTTTGTTGTCCATTTTGGAGATGGCGGTGGTCAGAGTGGTTCGCTTCTGCTGTCCGCCGTAGCCCGTTACCACGACCTCGTCCAGAGCCTGCGAACTTTCCCGGAGGGTGATGTTCAGGTCGTTTCCGTTCCAGACTGTTTCCATAGGGTCGTATCCTATATAGGAAATCTGCAGGACAGAGCCCTTGGGCACGTTTGAGAGAGTGAAGTTTCCGTCAATGTCAGTTACGGCACCTTGCTGGGTACCCTTTACAAGCACGGTAGCTCCGACAACCAGTTCTCCGTTGGCATCCTTAACGACGCCTCGGCAGTTCTGTTGCTGCTGGGTTATCTGTACCGAGTTGTCCGGATACGCCAATGCGTTGACGGCAGTGCCGGCCAGCATTGTACATACTGTAAGAAGTAGGACTTTGCGCATAAACAATTAATAATGGTTAGTTTTGATATCTGTTAAAATAGGCTACAAATGTACTCAGTTTCGACCGAATATCCAAAATATTTTCTATAAATCTTTACCAGTTTATTAAATTATTTGTGAATGGTGTCGGCTTTATTGGATTGTTGCAAGAAACTTGACCGTATCAAGCAAAAGTGCAGTTTTTTACCGGTGTGCCGGCCGTTAAACTGTATCTGCCGTTTAAGAGCTATCCTTCAAGCCTCCTGAACGGTGCTTTCAAGGGCGTTGAAAGATACCTTCAAGGCCGTTGAACGATACCTCCTGCAGAACGCCCGTAGACAGGCGGTTTGCTAAGGGGGAGCCTACCCCCGCCCTCCCAAAGGGAGGGGTCGTTGTTGTGAGAGGTGGGTGGATAGGGTAAAGACTGCTGTTGTTGTCTTTATGTTATCCATCCGGTAAAGACTCCCTCCCCCTTGGGAGGACGTGGGTAGGCTTTTCCTTCCCTTAGAAATGGGAGGCGGAGGAGAGAATGACATATTAGCAGTAACTTGGGGGCGGGTGCGGCGGTTTGCTGACGGTTGAAGATGGCGGCTTAAAAGAAGTTTTCTGTTGCCCCGTATCTTCAATCGCAGGGTGTTGCAGAGAAGCCAAGGGGAAAAAAGAAAGGGCATCGGTTACGTGAAACCGATGCCCCGGAGTGGCGGAAATGGCTGTTACGGGAGTGTACTGAGGTACTTGTCTATGCCCTGCTTCAGCGATTTCCAGTAGTCGAAGTTGCGCACGTGAACCATGTCGAACACGAAGTAGCCGTCAGCGGCGTTGATGCAGGCGTCGACGGAGTTGGTTACTGCCGGGCCGGCATTGCCGTTCTCAAACCCGGTGGGGTTGCCAACATCGGGCCCGGCGGCAAACGGCACGGCGCCCTGCAGCAGCTTGCGGGCCTGCTGGCAGAAGCCCTGCATGGTCCATTCCGTGGTTCCGTAGACCTGCGAAGCCGGGGCATAGGCCCCCAGCAGCATGCAATCGAGCTTGTCGGCGTAGCCGTATTTCTGGTAGTCGGCATTGGCCCACTGCGGGTAGTCGGCGGCAGGATTATACTTGCTGCTGGCCCAGTTTACGCCCATCTCGTAGTAGGTGGAGTACCATGCGCCCACGTAAACACCCACCTTGATGCCGGGGTTGAGGCCGTGAACCTTGTCCGTAACCCGCCCAACGAAGTCGTAGATGGTCTTGGCACGGAAGGCCAGCCAGTCCTTGAAGTATTTGCCGGGTGCTGCGGGCAGCGAAGCTGTGCCTGGTTGCAGTACATCGGCAGCGAAATCGACGCTTTCGACGCCCAGATAGTCTTCAAACTTCTTTCTTGTTACATCCGAGAAGTCGGACAGCAGGTTGTCGAACCGGCACCGGTCGAGGAAGATGGCGTCGATATCGTACTTGCACAGGTCGGCTATGAGGTTGAGCAGGTACGTCTGCACGTCGTCGTTGCATGGATTGAGGAACTTTGTGCCGTAGTATCTGCTGTCTGTCGGGTCGGTTGAAGTTAGGTCCAGCTCATTCGTCAGACCGTCTTCCAGGTTGAGCGTTGTTACCCACTGCCGCTTGCCGGCATCGCGGAACACGGCTCCCTGCTCGCCAAGTCCGTAGGGGTTGAGGGTTCCGCCCACGAACGTGTTGAAGGCCGCATCGACTTTGAGGCCCAGTTCGTGGCCGATGTCTATGAATGCCTGCAGGTAATCCCAGGTGGCCGTGCGCTCAAAATACCGGTAGTTGGGGCCGTCCCAGTAATCGAGCTTGGTTATCTGGTCGGTGTAGGAGGTCTTGTAAAGCACGTCGCCCATGGAGGGGCGCACGTCTACCACCACATCCGTAAAGCCGGCATCCTTGGCTTTCTGCAAGTCTTCGCGTATGTTGTCCTTGCTGTTGGCAAAGCGCGGGAAGTTGGCGGTGGCGTCAATCCAGATATAGCGCGGCTTGGCCTGTGTGGTTTCCGGCTTTGGAGAAGTTCCGTCCCACTGCCAGTTCTCGAGCGTGCGTTCGTGCTCTTCGCCGCTGCATGCACTCAGCGAGCACATGCAGGCGGCAAGGGCAAGGATATAATCTGCTATTCTTTGTATCTTCATGTTTGCTGTTTTTAACGGGTTCGTTATTTGTCAATGCAGTCAACCTGTAACCCTCCGAAGGAGAGGTGAGTGTTGGAGGCATAGAAGATGTAGAGGATGTAGCCATCCTCGGACGGGGTGATGAGCACGTCGCCGAAGCGGCCGTCGGCTGCAGCGCCAACCGAGCCGTACAGGTCGCCCATGGTATAGGTGTACTTCAGCGAGCTGCTGGTGTCTATGGTGCCTGACAGGGTGGCGGGAGCGGTGGCATCGTAGAGGTAGATGTGGCCGGGCAATCCCCAACTCGGCCAGTAGCCCATCTCAAAGACGGAGAGGTATCTGGCACCGTTAAACTCGCGTATGTCGGCTGCTCCGGTGTTGTAACCCCAGCCTGCGCCGCTGCTGTTGCCACTCAGCAACTGGGTGGCATTTTTCCAGTCCTTGGCGTAGTAGAGCGGACAGTTGCCGCTGTCGTAGTAATCGAACAGGCAGCCGTCGGCCGTGTTGGTGCTGCAGGCCACCACTTTGGAGACGCCGTCCTGGCCGCCCCAGGCGTTTACACCGCTGAAGAGAATGTTCTCTGCGGGGCCTGCCTGCCCGTTGGTAACAATCCAGCGGATGGCGTTCTGGCAGTTGTACGGAGTAGCGGTGATGATGGCGTTGCCGTTGAGGTCGCCCTGCACATGCAGGCGTGCACCTATGTCTACGCCCAGGTTGTTGGGGTAGGAGAGGAATAGCTCGGGTGCCGTGGTAACGGAATTGGTCTTCCAGATGTGGAGGGTCTGCCCGCTCTCGGCAAAATCGCAGATGAGCATGTTGCCCGCACAGTCGCTGGTAATGGCTCCGGTGGCTTTGGCCGAACCTAAGTTAATGGTGCCCATCAGGGTGCCGGTGGCCTTGCGGAAATACTGCGGCACAGAACCGTCGCCCAGATTGAGTATGACCGAGCCGCCAATGCAGGCCAGGGTAGGATGCGTGGCGGCCGGGTTGGTAACGCCCAGCGTGGTCATGTCGTTCTCAAAGAGCTTGGTCTCGCTGCCTGCCCGGTAGCCACTCTTGATTTTCTGCGGTACCTGCTTGATGACGGTATAGGTGGCTTTATCGGTGCCGTTGTCGGCAGTAACGGTAAATTCTACCGGGGTGTTGTAGTTAAGAGGCTGTGCAGGGTCGGGCGAAATGGTGGCATGGGGCGAGAGTGTGATGTCGGCCGTCAGGTCCGTCAGGTCTTGTCCGGTAGCCAGGTAAATGGTTTTGGCAGCCTCGTCTATTACGCCCGTGAAGTCGCCCGGCTGCAGGGCAAAGGCCTTGATTTGGCATTTGTCCGACCGGGTCATCTGCCCGGAGATGGTGATAGATTTCTGCTGGCCATAGGGGTCGGTGTAGGTAAACTCGTTCTTCTTGGTAAGGTCGAGCACGCCGAGACCGGGTTCCAGCTTGCAGTTGTTCTCAAGGGTGGCGACAATCTTCATGGATTTGAGATATTCTTCCGTGGTGTTGTCGCTCTCCTCCGGATAATAATAAGGTATGGGGATAACGTAATCGGTAATGTCCGAGCTGTTGTCAATCTGCCAGTTAACTGCGAGCTTATCCACGTTGGGGCCGGCAGTGAAGTAGGCGGCCAGACTCGACAGCCCCGCACGGTTGGCCGTAGGCGCCACCTTCTCCTCGTCGGCACAGCCGGCGAGCAGGAACAGGGCAGCCAACGAGCCTGCGATGTATGATAGTTGCTTTTTCATGTTCTGATGCTTTTTGATGGTTATTTCCACTCCGGGAATTGTTCAATCTCGCTGTTGTTGTTGATTTCGCTCTGCGGAATGGGCAGGCGGTTCATCTTCTGCGGGAAGTTCAAGTCCTGGTTGTCGACAGTTACGTAGGTATATTTGAAGTGGTCGCCCTGCTTCTCTATCCTGAAGCCGTGGCGGCGGATGCCGGTGAAGGCTTTTTCGGCCAGTCCCCAACGGCGCATGTCCCAGTAGTAGAGCCCCTCGAAGGCCAGTTCCACCTTGCGTTCATGGCGGAGGGCGGCAAACAGATTGTCGCCACTAAGGCCTGCAACATCGGGCAGTGACACTCTGCGGCGTACCTTGTTGATGTACTCCATGGCCTGCTTGTTGTCGCCGGTGCGGTAGCAGGCCTCGGCGTAGTTGAGGTACACTTCGGCCAGGCGGAATGCTATCCAGGGCTGCGTGCTGGCCTGCTGCTCGGCGTAGGCGTGGTTCTCGTCTACGAACTTGCGCAGGTAGTAGCCGGTTGTTGTACGGCCGTCGGCCTTTGGCTCAATCTGCCACTGGCACCATCCGTCGGTACCGCCTACGAAAGGCTCTATGGTACGGTCTCTCCATGCGGCTCCGTTGCAGAGAATGGTGGCCTGGAAGCGTGGCTCAAGCTGGTCGTAGGGTGGGGTGCTCAGCGTGCCTTCTGCGGCATGCCAGGCAGTCCAGTCGGCCTTGCCTCCTGTTGCCAACTCGTATTCCTCGACCATGTCCTGGGTTGGGGTGGCGTAACCGCCCGTCATGGCCATGGCTGCCGTGGTGTGATCTCCGCCCGGAGCGTAATAGCCGTCGAAGCTGTGGCTCATGTTGGACTTGATGTCGTAGCTGTACTGGTAGATGTCCTCGCTGTTGCCATCGGTAAAGGCGTCGGCATAGTTAGGAGTAAGTTCATAGCCCATGGCGAATACTTTTTCGCCGGCTTCCTTTACGGCTGCCCAGTTGCCGGCGTAAAGCATGGCACGCGAGAGGAGCGCGTAGGCGGCACCGCTGGTAAGACGGCCTTTGGCGTTGGTGCTTACCGGCAGGTTCTGGCCGGCATAGGAGAGGTCGTCGTAAACAAACTTCCAACAGTCTTCCTCGGAACTCAGTGCCTTATTGGTGCTGATTTGGCTGAGGTCGCTGTACAGGATAGCCTGATGGTAGCGCTTGAGCAACTCGTAATAATACATGCCCCGGAAGAAGCGCAACTCGGCCTCGAGGCGCCTGGTGGTGGCCTCATCGAAGCTGCTGGCTTGCAGCTTGGCGAGCGACTCGTTTGCACGTCTGATTTGTTCGTAGGTACTTTCCCATACGCCCATGTAGACATCCACGTAGCTGGGCGACAGGATGATGCCGCCGTAAGATATCTCGCTGGGGATATAACAGTGGGCGTTGTAGTTCATGTTGCCGTACTTGAACTCGTCGGTCAGTCCCTCTGTCATTCCGACTGCACACTGGTAGGTGTTGAAGCTGCCCATGTTGGGAATGTCGGCATAGTGATAGTTCACTGCCATTTCCGCGTATTCGGGCTTGCTCCACACCAGTTTGTCGGTAGCTTTGTTGGTAGGGTCAATGTCCAGGAAGTCGTTACAGGAGGCCAGCCCCATAACAGCCAACAAACAGAGACCAATATGTTTTACTTTCATAATACTTCCTTTCTTGATTAGAATGTTACGTTTATGCCACCCATGAACGTGCGCTGCTGGGGATAGTAGCCGTTGTTTACGCGCGGTGATTCGGGGTCGATGCCGGTAGGCAGGCAGTCGATGGTAAACAGGTTGGAACCTTCTACATAGAGACGGATGCGCTGGATGCCGATGGCTCTGAGCCAAGCCTGGGGCAGGGTGTAGCCTATCTGGGCCGTCTTGAGGCGGACGTAGTCGCCTTTTTTCATCCAGAAAGTGGAGGCCAGACCGTTGTCGCCGCCATGACTGAGGTTGCCCGTAGTTAGCCGCGGGTACTCGCCGTTGGGATTGTCTAAGCTGTAGGATTTCTGTACGAGCCAGAGCGGAGAGTTTGCTCCTTCCTTGAAGGTTTGCGTCCACACGGTATTGTCATCGGCTCCGTTGTAGTATGTGCCAAGCAGAGAGACGTCGAAGTCGAACCCACCAGTGAACTGGAGGTTCAGGTCGATGCCGTTCCAGGTAGCTCCCAGGTTGAGTCCGCCCATGATTTGAGGGCGGTTGCTGCGGCCGGTGCGGGCACGATCGCCCTCCCATGTAATCTGTCCGTCGCCGTTCAGGTCCTTGAATTTGATGTCGCCCACGTTGGGCCGCGAGCTGTACCAGGCCGACTTGGTAATTTCTTCCTCCGAGCGATAGAGGCCTTCGGCTATCCAGCACTCATAGCTGTCTACGCTTGTACCTACCACTTTGAGTTGGTTGGAGGTGTTGGGACTGTCGGGATAGCGCAGCCACTTGCTCTTGGCGTAAGTCATGTTGAGGCTGGCATGGTAGTTGAAAGGCTTGCCTGCCAGGCTGAACGAGTTGCGGTGGGAGATTACCCACTCAAAACCGTAGTTGCTGTAACGGTTGTTGTTCATGTACGTAGGATAATACCCGCCCATGGAAGGTGCCTTGTCGCCACCCATGGCGGCCAGCAGGTCGTAGTTCAGGTTGTAGAACCAATCGAATTCCAGTCCCAATTTGCCGTTCCAGAGCGTGGCATCGAAGCCGATGTTTGAAGAGCGGGTCTTGGACCAAGTGAGTTCGGGATTGGGCACGCCCGTGGTGTAGAGCGTGCGGTAAGCGGTGCCGTCGAAGATGCGGTTGCCCCCAATGCTGTAGGTGGAGAGGAATGAGAAGGCCGGTACTCCGTCGTTACCCAAAAGACCGATGGAGCCTCTGAGCTTGAGGTCGTCGAGCCAGGAACGCGTTGACTGCATGAACGGCTCGTTCGAAATACGCCAAGCTGCCGAAAAAGAGGGGAAGAATCCCCACCGTTTGCTGGATACGTTGCCGTTGAAGTTGTAGGAACCGTCGTATCGGCCGCTGAACTCAGCCAGATAGGTGTCGGCGTAGTCGTATTTCAGTCGGAACACGTAACCGGCCGTGCGGGTATGTCCGCTGTAGCCGTCGACGGGATTTTCTTTCAGCGCTGTACCGAAGGAGAGCTCCGGAAGCTCGGCAAAAGGTACGTGGTCGGCATAGGCAGCCATCGTACTCGATTTGTAGTCGCGCCCTTCTACCAGCAACATGGCATCTACGTTGTGTTTTTCAGCAAAGCGGCGAGCATATTCCACACTGAACTGTCCGATGAGTTGCTCGGTGGTGTATTGCCCTTCGCCGACGTGGTTGAGCGTAGAAGAAGCGTTTCGGGGGTCTTCATTGAGCGTGTAGCCGCCTTGGGCATTCATGGAATAAGTCTGGTAGGGCGTGTCGAGGTTTTTGTTCTTTGACGACAGATAGTCGTATGATGCGGTGACTTTAAATGTCAATCCCTGAAGCCAAGGGGCAGCGTATTCCACGCTCAAGTTGGAGTTGAGCTCAAAGCTGCGTGTCTTCTTGTAGCCCGACTCGTAAACAGCTGCCAGTGGACTGTAGGCTACTGCAGCGTTGTTTGGAATGGTGGCGGTGTAGAGACCGTTGTACCGTTGGGGCAGGAAAGGGTGCATCATTATGGCTTGGTGCCCGATGGAGAGCCATCCTACCTCGCCACCACCACCGCTGCCGTCATCGGCACCACCCGAATTATAGCCGGGCGTGCTGCGGCGTCCGGTGGTTCCGGCGGCTCCGAAGCTCACTTTCCAGTCTTTGCCGACTTTGGAGTCCAGGTTTACACGCATGTTGTAACGGCGGTAATCGAAGTTATCAACGTTGCCTTTCTGGTTGAAGTAGCCTGCTCCGAGATAGTAGTGCATGTCGGGTGTGCCTCCCTGCAGGCTTACGTTGTGCTTGATGTTGGTGCCGGTTCCGAAGACTTTCCCTATATAGTCCACGTTGTCCCAGCCGTCGGCGGAGTCGCCGTTGAGCATGGCCTCTACGTTGGCTTTTGTATATATGGGTACATAGTCTTCACGTTTGGATATAGTGCCACTGGCCAGTTTGTCCATCATGTCGGCCATGTTATAGTAGTCGGCATATTCGGGCCCGTTCATAAAAGTCGGGAAGTTGGCATTGACGGAGATTCCATACTGTCCGCTGTAAGATATCTGAGCCTTGCCTTCGCGACCTTTCTTCGTGGTAACGATGACAACTCCTCCTGCGGCGTTGAGTCCATAGACAGCAGCGGCAGCACCGTCCTTTAATACCGAGATGCTTTCAATGTCGTTGGGGTCGATGTCGTTGATAGAACGAGGCATGCCGTCGACGATGTAGAGTGCTTCGTACTGGGAACCGCGAATGCGCAGACTGGCTTGGTCATCGCCCGGCTCGCCCGATACCTGCACGGATGAAAGACCCGGCAGCTTTCCTCCTAATACGCTTGATACGTTGGTAGAAGGGCCTTCGAGCAGCGCGTCGCCCCTGATGGCCGACACGGCTCCGGTCAGTGAGGCTTTCTTGGCTGTGCCGTAGCCTACAACAACTACATCATTCAGAGTGGATGCGTCGTCTTTCAGGGTGATGTCAATGTGGCTGCGCCCACCGACTTTAACCTCCTGACTCTGCATACCGATGTAAGAGAACACGAGCACTCCATTGTGCCCCACTTCGACATTGTACCTACCGTTTGCATCGGTGATGGCTCCGCTTTGCGGATGTCCTTTCACCAAAACGCTTACGCCTGGCAATGTCTCACCTGAACCATCTCTGACCGTTCCGCTCACGCTGTTCTGTGATTGCGCCGGAAGAAGCACAAAGAACAGAGCCATGAGGCTTATCAGAAATGTCTTGCTAAGCAGAGAATTCTGCCAAGATGTCTTGTAATCCTTCATGGATAAATTTTCAATTATCAGTTAAACATTGAGAAACTTGCTCTTAAACTAAGTATTCGAGTGCAAATATAGATTTTTTAAGGATAAGTTCCAATATATTTTCAATAAATCTTCGTTTATTTATTAAATTATTTGTAAATTGCAACCGTTTTGCAACTTAATAATTAAAAAGTTATCAATATCAACTAAAATGGTAAGCAGAAGAAGTTTTATTAAGAAGGCTGCCTTAGCTGGAGCTGCAGCCGTGTTGGGACCGTCGGTTCTGAGAGCCGAGGAAGCCGAGAACAGGCTGCTTGGAGAAGGCATGCCGCACGGTCAGGTGCCGGTGGAAGAAACCGGACAGAAGTCGCACCTCATTGTTAAAAAGAACAACGGGCTGCGTATTACGGGAACCTTTCTGGATGAGATTTCGCACGACATCCCGCATCAGAACTGGGGTGAGCGTGAATGGGACCAGGACTTCCAATACATGAAGGCCATCGGTATCGACACTGTTATCGTCATCCGGTCAGGTTATCGTAAGTTCATCACCTATCCTTCACCTTATTTAATAAAGAAGCGGGGATGCTACATGCCGTCGGTTGACCTCATCGACATGTACCTGCGGCTGGCCGACAAGTACAACATGAAGTTCTACTTCGGTCTCTACGACTCGGGCCATTACTGGGACACGGGCGACATGAGCTGGGAGACGGAAGACAACAAGTACGTGATTGACGAGGTGTGGAAAACCTACGGCCATCACAAGAGCTTCAAGGGATGGTACATCTCCACGGAGATAAGCCGCCAGACCAAGGGCGCCATCGAGACCTTCCACGCCATGGGGCGCCAGTGCAAGGATGTTTCGGGCGGCCTGCCCGTGTTCATCTCGCCGTGGATTGACGGCAAGAAAGCTGTCGAGGGCACCGGTTCGCTCACCAAGGAGCAGGCCGTGAGCGTGCAGCAACACGAGCGGGAGTGGAACGAGATATTCGATGGCATACACGATGTTGTGGATGCCTGCGCTTTCCAGGATGGCCATATAGACTACGACGAGCTGGATGCTTTCTTCTCGGTGAACAAGAAGCTGGCCGACCGTTACGGCATGCAATGCTGGACCAACGCCGAGACTTTCGACCGTGACATGCCCATCCGCTTTCTGCCCATAAAGTTCGACAAGCTTCGCCTGAAGCTCGAGGCGGCCAAGCGTTGCCATTACGACAAGGCCATTACCTTCGAGTTTTCCCACTTCATGAGTCCGCAGTCGGCCTATGTGCAGGCTCACCACCTGTACGAAAGGTATAAGGAATACTTTTTTTAAAGCCCGCAGGGACAATCAACTCCGTTATTCTACGTTATGAATGAAAAACAACCGTACACTATGTATCATGAATTAAACGACACTAAGTTAGGTTACGTGATTTTTCTCTCGGTGGTTGCAGCCGTGGGAGGGTTGCTGTTTGGCTACGATACGGCAGTAATATCGGGCACTGTAGACCAAGTGGCCACGCAGTTCGGCCTCGACACCTTGCAGCAGGGGTGGTATGTGGGCTGTGCCCTGATAGGTTCAATTATGGGCGTGGCCTGCGCCGGCATGATGAGCGACCGGCTGGGGCGTCGCCCTACGATGCTCATTTCGGCCGTGCTGTTCACCGTTTCGGCTGCCGGATGCGCCTTCAGTGGCAGCTTCACGTGGCTCGTCATTTACCGCTTCATCGGTGGCGTGGGCATTGGCATCGTCTCCATCGTGGCCCCCATGTACATATCAGAGATTGCCGTACCCCGCTATCGCGGCCGCCTGGTGTCGCTCTATCAGCTTGCCGTTACCGTGGGGTTCCTGATGGCGTATGCCGTCAACTACCTGTTGTTGGGCGTGTCACATTCTGCCTCGTTTGCTGTCCCGTGGGCGCAACTCGTATTCGTGACCGAGGTGTGGCGCGGCATGCTGGGCATGGAGACGCTGCCGGCGCTCATGTTCTTCGTTATCATCTTCCTCATACCAGAGAGTCCGCGCTGGCTTGTGGTGCGTGGAAAAGATGACAAGGCTGCCGGCATACTCGGCAAGATTTACACCAACAGCGCAGCCGTGAGCCAGCAGCTGCAGGATACCAGGTCAACCGTCTCCGGCGAAGTGAAATCGGAGTGGCGCGAACTGCTGCAGCCGGGCATCTTCAGGGCAGTAGTCATTGGCGTGTGTATAGCCATTCTCGGCCAGTTCATGGGCGTAAATGCGGTGCTCTACTACGGCCCGTCCATCTTCCGCGATGCAGGCATGGACGACCCTCTCTTCTGTCAGGTGCTGGTAGGCGTAGTAAATACGCTCACCACCGTGCTGGCCATGAGTATTATAGATAAGGTGGGACGCCACAAGCTCATCTACTACGGCGTGTCGGGCATGATAGTCTCGCTCCTGCTCATCGCCGTCTACTTCCTGTGGCCGTCGGCATTTCCGCCTGCGTTCATGCTTACCTTCTTCCTGCTCTACGTGTTCTGCTGCGCCGTCTCCATCAGTGCGGTGGTGTGGGTGTTGCTTTCGGAGATGTATCCCAACCGTGTGCGCGGCCTGGCTATGTCGGTGGCAGGCTTTGCCCTGTGGATAGGCACCTACCTCATCGGCCAGCTTACGCCCTGGATGCTGGAGCATCTGTCGCCTGCCGGCACGTTCCTGCTCTTTGCCGTGATGTGCGTGCCCTACATGCTCATCATGTGGAAGCTGGTACCCGAGACGGCCGGCATGTCGCTGGAGGATATAGAGAGATACTGGACGAAAGCAAGTGGCTCAAGAAGATAAGCACTCAAGAAGTTATCCGTTCGCTTCGCTCACAGAGAAGTTAAAGCCGATGGCCTTGTGGAGCAGGGCTCACCGGTTCGGCAACACGGCTTGCGGCTTTTAACTTCTTTGTCTTCCTTAGCTTCCTTAACTTCATAAACTCATAATCAAAACAACAACTATGGCAACTATCTTTAGCAACGACAAGGATAATAAGAACGACTCACTCAAGAACAGAATCCTTGAGTGCTTCATACTCGACGGCAACTCCACCAACACCGACCTGGCCAAGGAACTGGGGTTGAGCGTGCCGACAGTGTCCAAGCTCATCAACGAGATGACCGAGGAGGGCTTTGTCAACGAATACGGAAAGCTGGAAACTGCCGAAGGGCGTAAGCCCAATCTCTATGGACTGAACCCCGACTCGGGTTACTTCATCGGCGTAGACATCAAGCAGCAAGGACTCAACATCGGACTGATGAACTTCCGAGGCGACCTCGTCGAACTCCTGAACAACGCCCCCTACGAACCGCAGAACACCGAAGCATCGCTCGACGAGCTCTGCCGGCACATCCGGGAGTTCGTTGCGAACCTAAGCATAGATACCCGCAAGATACTTGACATCGGCATCAATATCTCCGGACGCGTAAACCCCGACACCGGCTACAGCTACAGCATGTTCAACTTCTCCGAGCTGCCCCTCACCAAGCTCATGGAGGAGAAGCTCGGCTATCCCGTGAGCATAGACAACGACACGCGTGCCATGGCCTTCGGCGAGTACATGCAGGGCTGCGTCAGGGGCGAGAAGAACGTACTCTTCGTGAACTTGAGCTGGGGACTGGGCGTGGGCATCATCATCGACGGACAACTCTACAAGGGCAAGTCGGGCTTCGCCGGAGAGTTCGGCCACATCCATGCCTTCGACAACGGCATCCTCTGCCACTGCGGCAAGAAAGGATGCCTGGAGACAGAAGCATCGGGCAGTGCCTTCTGCCGCGTGGTAAAGGAACGCATCGCCGCCGGCGAGACCTCCGTACTCTCGGCTAAACCGCTCGACGAAATCACCTTCGACGATGTTATCGAGGCCACCGAGCGCGAGGACCCGCTCTGTCTCGATGCTCTCGAAGGCATCGGGCTCTATTTGGGCGAGCATGTGGCCAGCCTTATCAACCTCTTTAACCCCGAGTTGGTCATCATCGGCGGCACCATGTCGTTAACGGGCGACTTCCTCATGCACTCCATCCGCACCTCCATCCTCAAGTATTCGCTCAACTTGGTCAACAAAGACACCCATCTCTGCATCTCCAAACTCAAGGAACGGGCCGGCGTGGTGGGGGCCTGCATGCTGGCGCGTAAGTATGTGCTGGAGATGTAACCCCGCCGCCTAACGCCCCAACACGCCAACAGCCATGCCCTGCAACTGCGGGACATGGCTGTTGAAGTTTAACCAATAAGGTGCTAACCCTCTTATTCTATTTGTATCTTTGCATCCTCATAATAGACGTTGTCCAAATCCGGAACTTCCGATCGCTTGGTTTGTAGTATTCGGAACTTCAGTAAAGCATCTGGAGCAGTTTTCTCTATCGTTTCCGGGTCAACCTTAATGTTATAATTAGCATCAAATATCATTGGGAACTCTTTGCCTTCGTACGTTTTTATCATAATGTAATAAAAATGAGGCATGAAAAAAGTACTCACAAGTCCGGTATATACTCCCGTAAGCGGATGGTCAGACCATTTACTCCGGTCCTGATTGTTTGGCGTGCAAGGTTCTATAATACTTAAGGCTTCTTCAGGTGAATAATTAACATCCTTATCACCCGGTTCACCATAAAATTCCCTGCCTTTCAATACAAACTTAATGCTCATTCCCTTTTTGAGCTCTTGGTTCATTTGGTAGGTTTGGAACCTCATCTTTTTTGGTTTCCACGGTATGAAGTTCTCACCCTCGGGAGTATTGGTAATGAATACATGCGTCCAGTCGGCATCAGTTTCCATAACTTTAGCTTCAAAATAGCCTGGCTTGTCGTAAAACACACATTTTGCAGGCGATAGTATCAGGTCATAAGTAGGGTTCTGTTGATATTCTTCCTCGTCGCTACTGCAACTGGCAAAGCATCCCAACAACAGGGAGAGCAATGTGAGTTTGTGAATGGATATTGTTTTCATTGTGTAAAAGTTCTAATAGTTGTTTAACTAATGGGCATGCCAAGCATTAATCTTCTATCTTTATCTTTGCATCCTCGTAAAACGACATGTCGTATAAAGTGAGATCCAGTTTGCTCTCCAATATGTGGAACCGAGCCTTTTCCGAGTCAGACAAAGCTGCTAATTCATCAGGAACAGGACTTACAGTAATATAATACTCACCTTTTAGCCGTCTTCCTTCATAGGTTTCTAAACTGATGAATATTGATGTCTGTCCGGGATGGTAAATAAAATCTCCTGTGAACAGTCCTGTGTACGGATAGACAGCCCACTTGCTTTTGTCCTGATTAATGCCAGTGTATGGCCTAACGATGCCTAAATCTTCTTCTTCCTCAATGTCTTTGTTATCGTATCGTGCCATTAAGACAAACCTGATGGTCATGCCTTTTGTCATGTTCTGCTTCATTTGGAAAGTTTCAAACTTCATTTTTTTAGGCTTCCATTTCCATAGGCTCTCGCCTTTAGGTGTTTCTGTAATGACAACATGGGTCCAGTCAGCATCTGTTTCAATAACTTTCGCCTCGAAGTATCCCGAGTTAGCATAGTACATACATTGTATGTCTGGCAAACGAAGGTCGTAAGGGTCATCTCTTCGCTGCTCCTCTTCATCTTCGCTGCATGCGGTAAAGCCCAGTATGAGGAGCAGGGAGAGTAATGTGAGTTTAAAAATGGATATAGTTTTCATCATGTTTGTTTTATTTGATAGGTTAGTGTAATAGGCTGATTAATCTCTTTCTATTTTACAAATATAGGCAAATATCGGGCACATTGTTCGCGTTCGTGGTTAATAAAAGTTAACAAATAGGCTTGTGTTAACATATTCTGACGCTGCGATATGTGAAAACCAGCGGTGTATGCGCAGCTGGCGCGGAGTGTTAAATCAAAGGAGTATTCTTTCCGGAACTGACTTTGCTCTTTGTCCGGACTTTCTTTTCAGGGTCTTTTAGGGCTGGAAACAGCAACCTTAATCATGTTTTCCTGCAGGGCGTAAGTCAGCGGCTCGTGGCAGGGAGCAGGCTCGCGCCTTTCCCGGAGCTATGCTTCAAGAGGCTTGGATGTATCTTTCAGGGAGCTTGAAGATGTCCTTCAAGAGGGTTGAAAGGCACCATTTGTTTTCCCGTTCGCAATTGATTGGTTTTTAATAGTTTACAGGCATCATCGGGAAAAGGTTTTTCCTGCTGCTATCATCCCCTCCTATCCTCCCCTTTCTAAGGGGAGGAAAAGCTGCTGGTGCTGATTTCAGACAGAGTAACAGAGTGTTTTTTTGCTGCTGAGGGTTTCCTGCCGGGTTCCTGCTGCGGGTGAAAGGCAGAGTAACAGAGTAGTTTTTTGGCTGCTTGAGTTATCAAACGGGCGGGAGACTGATGAAAGAACAGACTACAATATCCACAGGTCAAACCTGTATCCTCCCCTTGGAAAGGGGAGGTTAGGAGGGGATGATTTGCCTTGCTTCTTTGCTCATAGCAGCTATTTGGTCATCCCCTCCTCCGCCTCCCCTTTCCAAGGGGAGGATACCAGTTAGCCTTTCCGCTCACCGTTCCTTATTCATTGCTGCCAACAGTCAACCTCCCAGCAGCAAAAAAACTACTCTGTTACTCTGTCTTTCAAACGCAGAAGCAACGAAAAACTACTCTGTTACTCTGTCTCCAAAGCACAGAAGCAGCGAAAATAAAGCCCTTCTACCCTGTCCTACAACCGAAGGAGGCCCGCTGCAGCAGGCTACACGTTCTGCTTGAGGCCCATGCGAGCCTCCACGACGTTAATCACGTAGTCGCCTAACTTTTCGCATTCCTGGATGATGTCCATGTACATGGTGCCTATGCCGTAGGTGTACTGGTGGTTGTCTACGTCGTTGATGTTCTCCGTCTTGAGCTGGTCGCGGAAGCTGTTTATTTCGTTCTCGATGTTGAGCGAGCGCTGCGCGTCCATCTTCTCGCGGTGACCGGTGAGCAAGGTGTTCATCTGGGTCAGCGCATCATCAGTGAGTTCAAACATCTGGTGTATGTTGTCGTACTGCCCCTCTGTGAACTCCTCCTTGTTTGTGAGCTTGCGGTGGAGCGTGCGGGCGATGTTGTAGCAGCTGTCGCCTATGCTTTCAATCTCGCTGATTTCGCGCAGCATGACGCGTATCTTGCCCTTCGTGTCGTCGCTCAGGTGTGCGTTGCTCACCTGATCCAGGTACTTGGCAATCTCTATCTCCATGTTGTCGCTGATGCCCTCGTACTTCTCAATGCGCTCATAGAGCTTGCCGAAGGCCTCTGCATTCTTGATGCCGAGCAGCTCGCGCACCATGCCGAACATGCGTTGTATGCGCTCCGCGAAGCTTTCTATCTCCTTCTGGGCCTCGAAGACGCTGAGTTCCGGCGTCTTCATGATGCCCACCTGGATGAAGCGCAGGCGGAAGTCCTCGTCTTCCTTGCTGTCCTTGGACTTGATAATCCAGCACACTGCTTTCTCCATCTGCGGGATGAACCAGATGAGAACGAAGGTGTTGGTGACGTTGAAGCAGGTGTGGAAGGCGGCCAACACGATGGGCAGCTGCACTGCCTTCTGTGCTGCGGAGGCCGAGCCGGCCGGGTCGTAGCCCACGAGGCTGCACACCATGTTGACAAACGGATAGAAGAGCAGCATGACCCACGTAACGCCAAACACGTTGAACAGCAGGTGGGCAAAGGCTGCCCGCCGTGCCTGGGTGTTGGCTCCCAGGGCAGCAAGGTTGGCGGTGGCCGTGGTTCCGATGTTTTCTCCCATCACCAGGGCTATGCCGAGGTAGATGGGCAGCACGCCCGTGGAGCACAGCATGATGGTGATAGCCATCACCGCAGCCGAGCTCTGCACCACGCACGTGATGAGGGTGCCTATGAGCAGGAAGACGAGAATGGTGAAATGGCTGCCCGTATCGAAGCTGGAAAAGAAGTGTACGGCCTCCGGATTGTGCTCCAGGTCAAGCTCCTTGCCGGCCGTACTGAGCAGTACGAGGGCGAAGAAGAGGAAGGCGATGCCGAAGAGAAAGTCGCCTATGTAGCGCCGCCGCTTGCTGTAAATGAGCATGATGCCCACGAAGAAGGCCGGAAACACCGCCATCGTGAGGTCTACGTTGTAGCCTAACGACATAATCCAGGCCGTGAGCGTGGTTCCGATGTTGGCTCCCATGATGACCGAGATGGCCTGTCCCAGGGTGAGCAGGCCGGCGTTGACGAAGCTCACCGTCATGACCGTGGTGGCCGATGAGCTCTGCACGGCGCACGTAATGAACGTACCCGTAAGCATGCCTGTAAAACGATTGGTTGTCATGGCTCCCAAGATGTGTCGCAATTGCGAGCCGGCCATCTTCTGGAGTGCCTCGCTCATCACCTTCATACCGTAGATGAGAAGGGCCAGGGAGCCGAGGATTTTGAGCAGAATAACAAGATAATTACTTGTTGTCATATAGTAGCTATTGAAATGGATAATTCAATTTCGTTACAAAGATACGAAAAATTAGCTGTACGGTTGCCTTTGCCACCGTATTTTTTTACATCCGGCAGCTTTGCCGCAGCTTTTCTCCGGCGGCAGTGCAGCCTGCCGGCAGCTTGCCCGGTCGGCGTTTGTGCGGCAGCCGTTCCGCCCCTTCGGCATGCCGCCTGCACAGCTGCCGGCGCGGCCCTTGTACAGGGCGGTTTTGGCAGAGGTATCGTTCAAGGCTCTTAAACGATACCTTCAAGCCCCTTGAACCTGTCCTTCGGCGTCCTTGAACGATAGCTCCGCCGCCGGCCGTGCTTACGGACAGGGGCAATTGATAAAAAAAACAAACGGGCCTGCAATTATGACCAGTCTCTTGGCCGGTCTCGATTTTTATTGCTACCTTTACCCGAGCCAAGGCGCAGAGACGCCGGGCGACCCTGCTGCAGCACGGCAGCAGGCGGGCTGGCGTAGCGAAGCAGAAACCAGAAACAACATAAACAAATGAAGCAAGTACTTAAAGTAAGATGTAAAAACAACGGCCAGACGCAGGAAGTTGCTGTGGGCAGCACGCTTGCAGAGGTCTATGACGCACTGAATCTCAAGATGTCCTACGGCCCCATCTCGGCCAAAGTGAACCATGTAGTGGAGGGACTGCACTTCCGCCTTTACCACAACAAGGACGTAGAATTTCTCGACATGCACACCGGCTCGGGCTCTCGCGCCTACACGCGCACGCTCTTCTTCGTGTGCTGCAAGGCCATACACGACCTCTACTCCGGTGCCGAGGTGGTGATAGACATTCCCGTGAGCAAGGGCTACTACGTGAACCTGCAGATTGGCCGGCCCGTTACGGTGGCCGACGTGGATGCCATCCGCCGCCGCATGCAGGAGATTATAGAGGCCGGCATACCCATTACGCGCCACGAGGTGCCCACGGAGGAGGCCGTCAAGATGTTCACCGAAAAGGGCGACGAGGCCAAGGTGAGGCTCCTGGAGAGCATCGGCACGCTCTACACCGTCTATTATCAGCTCGACGACTTCGTAGATTACTTCTACGGAGCGCTGCTCACCAACACCCGCGACCTGTACCTCTTTGGGCTCGAACCCTATCATGAGGGGCTGCTGCTGCGTATCCCTTCGCTCTCCGAACCTTCGGAGCTGAGCCCCATGCCGCAGCAGGAAAAGATGTTCGAGGTGTTCAAGGAGCACCACAGGCTGCAGGAGATAGTGGGCCTGCGCACTGTGGGCGACCTGAATGCAGCCGTTGCCGAGGGCCATGCCTCGGAGGTGGTGAACGTCAGCGAGGCACTGCAGGAGAAGAAGATATCACGCATTGCCGACGAGATTGCTGCCCGCCGCGATGTCCGCCTGGTGCTGCTGGCAGGCCCGTCGTCGTCGGGCAAGACCACAACCTGCAAGCGTCTGTCCGTCCAACTGCTTGCCAACGGCATCAAACCGCTGCAGATTTCGCTCGACGATTACTTCGTTGACCGCGAGCACACGCCAAAAGACGCCAACGGCGAGTACGACTACGAGAGCCTGCACGCCCTCAACATCCCGCTCATCAACACCCAGTTCAAGGCGCTCTTCGCAGGAGAAGAGGTGGAACTGCCCAAATACAACTTCCAGACAGGACAGAGCGAACAGAGCGGAAAGAAGCTGAAGATGAACCCCAACAACGTGCTCGTGGTGGAAGGCATCCACGCCCTGAACCCCGAACTCACCGCTCAGATACCCGAGGAGCAGAAGTATCGTGTCTACATCTCGGCCCTTACAACCATCCTGTTGGATGATCACAACTACATTCCCACGACCGACAACCGCCTGCTGCGCCGCATCATCCGCGACTACAAGTACCGTGGCGTGAGCGCGCAGGAAACCATCAGGCGCTGGCCTTCGGTGCGGGCAGGCGAAGAGAAGTGGATTTTCCCCTTCCAGGAGAATGCCGACGCCATGTTCAACAGCGCCATGCTGTACGAGCTGGCGGTAATCAAACAGCAGGTGGAGCCGCTCTTGGAGCAGGTGCCCGAGAGCTGTGAGGAGTACAGCGAGGCCTATAGGCTGCTGCGTTTCCTCCGTTATTTCCGTCCCGTTCCCTACAAGCAGCTGCCCCCCACGAGCCTGCTGCGCGAGTTCCTGGGCGGCAGCAGCTTCAAGTATTGATGCCTTAGGCAGAGTGGGTTGTGGTTAAAGATTGAGTAACAGATTAGTTCTTTCGCTGCTTCTGTGTTTGAAAGACAAAGTAACAGAGTAATTTTTCCGTTGCTGGGAGGTTGTTTGTTGGCAGCGATGAATAAGGAACGGTGAGCGGAAAGGCTAACTGGTATCCTCCCCTTGGAAAGGGGAGGCGGAGGAGGGGATGACCAAATAGCAGCTATGAGCAAAGAAGCAGGGCAAATCATCCCCTCCTAACCTCCCCTTTCTAAGGGGAGGATACTGGTTTGACCCGTTGGTATTGCAGTCCGTTCTTTCATCAGTCTCCCGCCCGTTTGATAACTCAAGCAGCAAAAAAAACTACTCTGTTATTCTGTCTTTCACCTGCAGCAGGCCCCGGCAGGAAACCTTCAGCAGTACAAAAACTACTCTGTTACTCTGTCAAAAATCAGCACCAGCAGCTTTTCCTCCCCTTAGAAAGGGGAGGTTAGGAGGGGATGAGGGCAACAGGAAAAACCTTTTTAAACTGCAGCCCGTAAACTATTAAAAACCAACAAATTACGAACGGGAAAACAAAAGGTGCCTTTCAAGCCCCTTGAAGGGCACCTCCAGGGGGCTTGAAGGTATCGTTCAAGAGGCGTGAAAGGCATCTTCAACCAGCGTAGAAATGAATGGCGGTTGCGCCTTAGGCAGCAATACGCAGTTTTATTACTCTGTCTTTCACCCTTCGCAGCAGCCAAAATACAGTTTTGTTACTCTGTCCTCGACACGGCGGTGCATAAAAAACAGGGACTGCAAAGCTCTCGTTCGAGCGGCAGTCCCTTTCCTACGTTAGTATGTTATGAAAAATTTGAGAGAATTGAAACTTCACAGTTTCTTTTTTGTTTTACTAAACATGATTTTATAGAGAAAGCATAGAAATATCTACTTGATGATTGTCGGCGTGGCTGTGGGCTGGATGCTGCTCTGCTGGAGCGTGTCGATAACAGATGAATCGCCCATTGCCACGGAGGTGCCATGCTGCACCTTGTTGTATTCGTTGCTGCCGGCATTGGCGTAAGGGTCGGCATCCTGGCCGAACGGAACCTGCATGGCGTTGCCCAGGGTGAGCAGGATGGCCACCACGGCAGCTGCCTTGAACAGTGGCCGGAGCCGCTGCGGCAGGGTTACGAGGCGTGCCTTTACGGGCGCAGGTTCCTCTATGAGGGCCGTTATCCTGGCGTCGAAAGCCTCGTCCAGTACATCTTCTTTGACCTCGCTCTGCTGGTATGCGAAGAGCTCCCGGTAGGAGCGAAGCTCTGCCGGCACGTCTTTCTGGCTGAAGAACATGCGGAGTATCTCCTCTTCTTCAAGCGATGTATCGCCTTGCCAGTAGCGCTGCAGGAGTTGTTTGATGTATTTATAGTCCATAATCGTCGTATTCTTTAAACCGTTGCTTAATCGTTTGCCGGGCGCGGAAGATGTTTACTTTCACTTGCTCTTCGCTAATGCCCAGTATGGTTGCGATTTCTTTGTAGGGTTTTCCTTCGAAATCGCGGAGCTGCATGCAGCTCCGCTGCTTTTCGGGGAGCCCGTCTACGAGTCTTCTGACCAGTGAGATGCGGTCTTTCTGTATCATTTCCTCGTAGGGATTAGATGCCTGGTCGGCCCGTTCTGTGGGTGTTTCGTCGAGCGAATCGTTTTGGTTTTCCGCCTTCTTGAGCCTGTCCAGGGCCAGATTTCGGCAGATGGTGAGGCTAAAAGCCTCAATAGATTCTATCTCGTTCCAGTCCTCCCGCTTGTTCCAGACCTTTATCAGCGTGTCCTGCACGATGTCTTCTGCCTCTTCTCTGTTGAGAGTGATACGCAGCGCCAACCGATAAAGAACATTCTTCAGCGGCAACACATCGTTACGGAAACTGATATCTTTCATCTTCTCTCTGATTAAATGACGAACCAAGAATGGATTAGTTACAAACCGGTTACTGATTTTCGCCGTATTTAACTGTCGTTAACACGCGGCTTTCTTCAGCTTCTGATAACCGTGCCATGCCGCCCGTCGATGGCCGTGGCCAGTGTGATGATAACGCTGCTTACGCCGGCGTCGACGGCTGCCAGCGCGTTTTCTATCTTCGGTATCATGCCGCCGGCGATGGTGCCGTTGGCTACGTGGCGGTTGAAGTCGGCCCGGTTGATGACGGGTATCACGCTCTCGGCGTCGGCCGGGTTGGCCAGCACGCCTTTCTTCTCGAAGGTGTAGATGAGCGTAACGTCGTATTGGGCGGCCAGGGCTTTGGCCGTTTCGGCGGCTATGGTGTCGGCATTGGTGTTGAGCAGGTGGCCTGCGCCGTCGTGGGTGAGGGGTGCCATGACGGGTGCTACGCCCGAGGAGATGAGCTGGCCGAGGCGGTCGGCGTCCACGTTGTCCACATCGCCCGCGAAGCCGAAGTCCACTTCGGTCTTCTCCGCGGTTCCCCCTGCACCTTGACCGGGCAGCGTCATGACCACGGGCGGGCGGCGATGGGAGCGTATGACGTCCATGTCGGCGCCCGTGAGTCCGAGCGCGTTCACGCCGCGAGCCTGCAGGCGGGCCACAATGTTCTTGTTAACCAGCCCGCCGTAGACCATCGTCACCACCTCCAGCATGTTGCTGTCGGTAATGCGGCGGCCGCCTACCATCCGGTTTTCTATGCCGAGCGCGGCTGCCACCTTGGTGGCCCGGCGGCCTCCCCCGTGCACCAACAGCTTGTTGCCCGCAATGGCCGAGAAGTCAGAGAGCAGACGGTCGAGTTGCGCCTCGTCTTCAACGATGGCGCCGCCTACCTTTACGATGGTGAGTTTTGGTTTCATATCTTGCTGTAAAACGTACGTTCGCGAAATTTCATCCAGATGCTTCGTAAGCCTTTGAGTACCAGAGTATTGCTCTTGCTTGTGGCAACCCGGTTTTTTGGAGGTGCCTTTCAAGCCTCCTGAAGGATACCTTCAAGGCCCTTGGCCGATAGCTTCAAGCGGCTTGAATGGCAGCTTTGTTCAGCTTACTCGTTTTGGAAGTTAAAGTAGATAGAAGAAGTTAAGGAAGTTAGAAGCCGTTAGCGGGAGGCTTGGTTGTTTTGGAAGAGCTTTTTAAGAAGTTAAAGAAGTTAAGGTAGATAGAGAAGTTAAAGCCGTAAGTCGGCCCTCTGAGCTTCGTTCTGTTGGCCCTCTGAACTCCAGTCCATTGGCTTTAACTTCTTTAACTTCTTACATTATCTTCCTTAACTTCTTGCTTTATCTTCTTTAACTTCTTGCTTTATCTTCCTTAACTTCTTGCTTTAACTTCTTTAACTTCTTACATTATCTTCTTTAACTTCTTACATTATCTTCCTTAACTTCTTGCTTTCCTACTCCAAGTACGTGTAGCCGTAGAGGCCGGAGCGGTAGTTGGAGAGGAATTCCTTGCCCTCGTCGAGCGATATCTTGCCCTGCTTTACGCTCTTGGTAACCCACTGTTCGAGCTGGCGGACGAGCTTCTTGGGGTTGTACTGCACGTAGTCGAGCACCTCCTCTACGGTCTCGCCGTCGAATATCTGGTCGATGCTGTACCGTCCGTTGTCCACACTGATGTGCACGGCGTTGGTGTCTCCGAAGAGATTGTGCATGTCGCCGAGTATCTCCTGGTAAGCTCCCACGAGGAAAACACCCAGGTAGTAGGGCTCGTTCCTGCGCAAGGGGTGAACCGACAGCACGTGAGACACGCGGCCGTCGGCCACGAAGTTGGCTATCTTTCCGTCGGAGTCGCAGGTTATGTCCTGCAGAGTGGCGTTGCGTGTTGGGCGCTCGTTGAGGCGCTGTATGGGCATGATGGGGAACAGCTGGTCAATGGCCCACGAGTCGGGGAGGCTCTGGAAGAGCGAGAAGTTGCAGAAGTACTTGTCTGCAAGCAGCTTGTCGAGGTTGCGAAGCTCATCGGGCACGTGCTTCATCGACTTGGCCAGCGTGTTTATCTCGTGGCACACGCTCCAGTACATGCTCTCTATCTCGGCCCTGGTCTTCAGGTCAACGATGCCGTGAGCGAAGAGTTCCAGCACTTCATCGCGTATCTGTTCGGCGTCGTGCCAGTCTTCAAGCATGGTGCGGGGGTTCAGGTTGCACCATATCTCGTAGAGGTCCTTCACCAGCTGGTGGTCGGTCTCCTTGGCTTCGAACTCCTCCGGCATCTCCGGTAGGCTGGCTGTCTCGAGCACATCGATAACAAGCACGGAGTGATGGGCGGCCAGCGAGCGTCCGCTCTCGGTGATGATGTTGGGGTGCTGGATGCCGTTTTTGTCGGCGGCTTCCACGAACGTGTACACACAATCGTTGACATACTCCTGTATGGAGTAGTTGACAGAGCTCTCGGAGTTCGAGGAACGCGTGCCGTCATAGTCCACTCCGAGGCCTCCGCCGCAGTCAACGAAGTCGACGTTGTAGCCCATCTTGTGCAGGTTTATGTAGAACTGGGCGGCTTCACGCAGTGCAGTCTGGATGCGGCGTATCTTGGTTATCTGGCTTCCTATGTGGAAGTGGATGAGCCGCAGGCAGTCATGCAGCCCTTTCTCGTCGAGTATTTTGAGCGCTTCGAGCAGTTCCGAGGAGGTTAGACCGAACTTCGAGGCGTCTCCTCCGCTCTCTTCCCACTTGCCGGAGCCGCTTGATGCGAGCTTGATCCTGATGCCCAGGTTCGGCATTACGTTGAGTTTCTTGGCTGCGCGGGCAATGATTTCGAGCTCGTTGAGTTTCTCCACCACGATGAAGATGCGCTTTCCCATCTTCTGAGCCAGCAGAGCCAGCTCGATGTAGCTCTGGTCCTTGTAGCCGTTACATACGATGAGCGAGTCGCTCTGGCACTGAACGGCTATCACGGCGTGCAGCTCCGGCTTCGATCCTGCTTCGAGTCCGAGGTTGAACTTGCGGCCATGACTGATGATTTCTTCCACCACCGGCTGCATCTGGTTTACCTTAACGGGGTAGATAATGAAGTTTTCGCCCTTGTAGTTGTACTCTTCCTTGGCCCGCTGAAAGCAGCTGGCGGTTTTCTCGATGCGGTTATCGAGAATGTCGGGAAAGCGCAGCAGCACCGGCGATGATATGTCGCGCAGCGCCAGCTCGTCCATGACTTCGCGCAAGTCTACCTGCGTTTTGTCCTTGCAAGGCGTCACGTAGACGTTGCCCTTGTCGTTGATGCCAAAGTAAGAGGTGCCCCATCCGTTGATGTTATAGAGCTCCTTGGAGTCCTCAGTTGTCCATTTCTTCATGTTGTTGTTTGGGTTTGCGGGCCCTGGGAGCCCGTTGTTGATGTGTTGTGCCGTATTTACAGGCCTAATAATGTCTTGATTTGGCCTACCGTAACCTTAATTTTGTCGTAGTGGTCCAGCAGGTCCACGTTGATTACATGGCGTGCTTTCAGGTAATAGGGCTCGCGGGCGAGCAGCTGTTCGCTGACGAATTGCTCCATCTCCTGCTGCGTCTTGCCCAGCAGCAGCGGCCTGACGGTGCGCCCCATCTTGAGGTGCTGGCAGAGCACTTGTGGCGAAGCCTTCAGATAAACGGTTGCTCCCTGGAGGTTGAGGTAGTCGATGTTGTCGAAGAAACAGGGCGTGCCGCCGCCGCAACTGATGATAACGCCCTCGAATTCGGCCACCTCGTGCAGCATGTTATGCTCTATACGGCGGAACCCCTCTTCACCTTTTTCGTCGAAAATCTGCTTCACCGAGCGGTGCATACGCGTCTCTATGTACCAGTCGAGGTCGTAGAAAGGCATGCCGAGTTCCTTGGACAGCGCGTGCCCGATGGTGGTTTTGCCCGCCCCCATGTAGCCGATGAGGATGATGCGGGGCGGCTGCGGCCTTTCTCCTGCCGTGTTGTGCGAAAGCAAATCGTTGTCAGTCATCATGATGTTCCGCTCCCCCTCCCTCTTGAGGAGGGTGGGGAGAGGCCGCTTGTTTATTTCTTTTTCGCCGTTCCGTTCACTATTTCCATGCACTGCTCGTAGCTTAGCTCGGCGGCCTTGTCATGCAGCGCCTTGGGCATACGGTAGTTCTTGCCGTCGTAGGCGATGTAAGGGCCGTAGCGACCGTTGAGCACTTCCAGCTTTGCATCTTCGCTGAACGACTTCAGGTGGCGCTGTTTCTCCTGCTCGCGTTTCTTCTCCAGCAGGGCTACAGCTGTCTCCAGCGTTACCGTCATGGGGTCTTCGGTCTTGGGCAGGCTCACGTATTTCTTGTCGTGAAGCACGTAGGGGCCGAAGCGTCCGGCACCTATCACCACCTTGCTGCCTTCGAACTCGCCGATGGTACGGGGCAACTGGAACAGCTCCAGGGCCTCGGCCAGGGTGATGGTCTCGATGCTCTTCTCGGCCGGAATCTGCGAGAAGCGCGGCTTCTCCTTGTCATCGGCCGAGCCAATCTGCACCACCGGGCCAAAGCGGCCTATCTTCACGAACACCGGCCTGCCGCTCTCGGGGTCGATGCCCAGCTCGCGTTCGCCGGCCTTGTGTTCCGAGCGGGCCGACATGACCTCGTCTACCACCGGCTCGAAGCTCTTGTCGAAGCCCTTCATCATGTGCGTCCACTCCTCTTTACCCTCTGCTATGCGGTCGAACTGGCTCTCTACGCGGGCCGTAAAGTTATAGTCCATAATCTCGGGGAAGTGCTCCATCAGGAAGTCGTTCACCACGATGCCGATGTCGGTAGGCAGCAACTTGCCCTTCTCGTTGCCCACCGTTTCCTTCTTCTCCTTGGCAGTTATCTTGATGCCTTTGAGCGTATCGACGGTGTAGCGGCGCTCTTCGCCCTTCTTGTCGCCCTTTTGCACGTACTCCCGTTGCTGTATCGTGCTGATGGTTGGGGCGTAGGTAGACGGCCGACCGATGCCGAGTTCCTCCAGCTTCTTTACCAGGCTGGCCTCCGTATAGCGTATGGGGCTCTGCGAGAAGCGCTCGGTAGAGGCAATCTCGCGGCGGGTCAGCTCGTCGCCTACGTTCATGGAGGGCAGCGTGTGGGCAAACTCGTCGGGGGCGTTGGTCTCCTCCTCGTCGGTCGACTCATGGTAAACCTTCTGGAAACCGTCGAAAACAACCACCTCGCCGTTGGCTATGAACTTCTCGTCGGCACCCTCTATGTCGATGGTAACGGTAGTTTTCTCAATCTGCGCGTCGGCCATCTGGCTGGCTGCCGTGCGCTTCCAGATGAGGTCGTAGAGCCTCCGCTCCTGCATGGTGCCCTCTATCTTGGTCTCGCTCATGTACGTTGGGCGTATGGCCTCGTGTGCTTCCTGGGCGCCCTTGGAGTGGGTGTGGAAGTTGCGGGGCTTGCTGTAAGGCTTGCCGTAGAGCTTGATAATCTCGTCCTTGCTGGTGTTGATGGCCAGTGAAGAGAGGTTCACGCTGTCCGTACGCATGTAGGTGATGCGTCCGTTCTCGTAAAGATGCTGCGCCACCATCATGGTCTGCGTTACCGTAAAGCCCAGTTTGCGGGCTGCCTCCTGCTGGAGGGTTGACGTGGTGAACGGAGGAGCGGGCACGCGCTTGAGCGGTTTCTTCGTTATTGCGTCCACGCTGAAGCGTGCGTCCTTGCATTTCTCGAGGAAGGAGGTGGCCTCCTCGTGCGTACGGAAGCGCTTGTCGAGCTCGGCTTTTACCTCCGAGGCCGAGCCGTCGGCATGGGTGAGGCCGAAGATGGCGTTCACGCGGTAGTACGGTTCTGACTTGAAGGCCTGTATCTCGCGTTCTCTCTCAACGATGAGTCTGACGGCCACGCTCTGCACACGGCCTGCGCTGAGCGCCGGTTTTACCTTTCGCCACAGCACGGGCGAGAGCTTGAAGCCCACGAGGCGGTCGAGCACGCGGCGTGCCTGCTGCGCATTGACCAGGTTCATGTCCAGATGGCGCGGGTTCCGGATGGCCTCCAGAATGGCCGGCTTGGTGATTTCGTGGAACACGATGCGGCTGGTCTTCTCTTCGTCCAGCCCCAGCACCTCGCACAGGTGCCAGGAGATGGCCTCTCCCTCGCGGTCCTCATCGGAGGCGAGCCATATCTTGCGGGCGGCCTTCACGTTCTTCTTGAGCTCGCTCACGAGCTTCTTCTTCTCGTCGGGAATCTCGTACGTGGGCTCCATCGTCTGCTCGTTGATGCTCAGTTCGCGCTTCTTGAGGTCGCGGATGTGCCCGTAGCTGGACATCACCTTGTAGTCCTTGCCGAGAAACTTCTCAATGGTCTTGGCCTTGGCAGGGCTCTCTACTATCACTAAATTGTCTTGCATATCCTGTAATGGTAATCTATTTGGAGCGCAAAAGTAAACAAAACTTTTGCATATACATTATTATATAGGGTTATTTTCTGTTTTTTTAAGTTTTTAACAAGTTTTCGGTAACGGCTCCGTTGCCCGTCTCCGGCGGCCCGGAGGCCTTGCAGCAACGCCACGGGAGCGTGCGGACAGCGGGCCGGAGCATGGCCGGCGGCGACCCTGCAGCCAACGACCGGCAAGGACGGAGACACCACCCGAAAACCCTGCCCGGCAGGAGCGGATTTCATGCACGTGTCTTTCAAGGCGACTGAAGGGCATGTTCAAGCCCCTTGAAAGGCACCATCAAGGGGCTTGAAGCACACATGTAGGCAAACCGCCCTGTACATGGGCCTTAGCAGCAGGCCTGCAGGGCGGCTCCGGCTCCGCATCCGTGAAGCCGAAACAACGAACAACCGGACTTGATAAGCTCAAGTCCGGTCGTTCCCGTTTTCATGCAGAAAGCGCGTTACGGCCTTGCGGACGGACTCCAGGCCGAAGTCCCCAGGGGCTATGTCGGCCGGGTTCAGCCACACGCACTCGCCTGCATCGTCCATGGGGTGGGCCTCATCGGCGTTGCTGACCCGGCAGCGGAAGAAGGCGTCGAGCGTGGGAATGGTCATCCCGCTGTAGCTGTAGCGGTTCGGAATGCTGAAGAGATACGTGGCCGAAGTTATCTCGAGGCCGGTTTCCTCCATGACTTCGCGGCACACGCCCTGCTCCAGCGTTTCGCCTATGTCGCAGAAGCCGCCCGGCAGGTCGAGCGTTCCGCGGGCGGGAGAGCGGCGCCGGCGCACGGCCAGCAGCTGCCCCCGGTCGTTCAGTATGAAGGCGGCATTGGCGGCGCTGGGGTTCATGAAGTACTCGAAACCGCAGTCGGCGCAGCGCTTGCTCTTGCCGTTTTGTATCTTGAAGCGGCTGCTACCGCACACCGGACAGTAGCAGAACTTGTGCAGAGGGTGGCTCATGGCTTACCAGTTATCGGTCCGGAAGGGGAACAGAGGCAAGCCCGCCTGGTTGCGGGCGTTACCAAGTTGGAAGTTGCGGAAGCAGTATCGCACGGCCACAGGTGCCGGTACGTCCTTGCAGGTCACGATAACGCCCTGCTCGTGGGTATAGCGCGCCGTGGCCGGATGGAACACCCTGTCGGCTCCGGCCACTTCAAAACCCTCGATGCCCTGCAGGGGCGAGAGGCCGTCATACAGGTTGTTGAGCGTGATGTAGCACGTACCGCCCACGGTCTTCATGCTCCCGAACGACGGGCTCTCGCACATCAGCTGCTCCATGCCGTACTGTTTCTGCAGCGCCATGAAGGCCAGCCGCTCGCCCACTTGCCGCTTCTGCGCGGGGTGTATCTGGCTGTACTCGTAGGGATAGACCAAATCCTGCGTGCACACAATGCCGCTGTTGGCTATCACCTTGGCAGCCTCAAACTGCTGCTCGCGCAGCTTCGGGCCCCAGTCTCCGTTCACGTCGCCGTTCTCGTAGGGCGCTATCTGCACGAAGTAGAACGGCAGCTGGCCCTGTGCAAAGTCGCGGCGCCACTGCTCGACGAGCAGTTTCAGCCGCTCGGTGTACTGTCCCGCAGGGTCGCCTACGTTGGAGCAGCCCTGATAGAAGAGGATGCCCTTGACGGTGTAGTTGAGCACCGGATGGAATGTTCCGTTGCCCCAGACCAGCGGACGGGTCCACTCCTGGCTGTACTTCTTCACGATGGCGCCCGTGTCGAGCGGCTCCTGCGTGTGCGCTTTCAGGTTCTCGCGGTCCAGCCAGCTCTCAACACGGCTGCCGCCCTTATTGGCCAGGATGAGCCCCACGGGCAAGTCGAGCGCCCGGTTGAGCATTCGGGCGAAGAAGTAGCCCGTAGCGCTGCAGTCGGCCACGTGCTGCGGGCCGGCCTTCAGCCACTGGCAGGGGGCGTCGTCGAGCGGTTTCATGCTCATGGTGCTCGGTATCTTGGCGTAACGGATGCCCTTGTGGGCGGCCGACTCGGCCACGGTGGCGTTGAAACCTTCGACCGGACAGCCCCAGAAGCCGCGCACCGGCATCTCCATGTTGCTCTGTCCGCCGCACACCCACACCTCTCCGGCCAGGATGTTCTTCACCGTCAGGGCCTCTCCATCATCAAAGACGATGGACAGGGGGGTGTAAGAAGCCTTGGGCGTTGTTACCTTTACCTGCCACCGGCCGTTCTTGTCGGTGCGCGTCTGGTACGTCTGGGCGTTCCAGGATACCGTTACCCTGACCGTTGTGCCGGGCTTGTCCCAGCCCCAGAGGCGGGCTTCTGTCTGCTGCTGCAGCACCATGTTGTCGCTGATAAGGTGCGGGAGGCGCACCTTGGCCTGTGCCGTGGAGGCCGTGAAGAGGGCCACGGCTGCCATGAGAATTGTCTTTATCCGGTTCATTTCCGTTGTTTTCAGTTTTCTGTTTGCTTCAGATAGAGCCCGTTGAGGCTGCTCAGGAAGATGGTGGAGGGGTCGTTGTAGAGCGTCATGAAGCTCTTGATGAGGCTGTTGTCGGCCCCCGGCCAGGGCGCGAAGAAGTGCTTCTGCGCGTATTCTCCGTGGTTGCTGCCCAGCAGGAGGTACGAGAGGCGGTTCTGCTGCAGCAGAGGCAGCAGGGTGGAGGAGAAGTAGGTGGAGTCCGGCAGCCCCTCTATGCCCGTGGTAATGCCTGCTACCTTGTTGTATTCTTGCGCCAGTCGCACCACTGCGGGCACCATGCGCTCCATCACCCGGCGGTAGGCAGCCTCGTTGGCCTGTGCCTGCGGCTGCATGAAAGTAAAGTTGATAACCTGCGTTTCGTCAACGGGCAGCCGGCTGCCGAAATGTTCCGGCCGGCCGTCAAAGCTCTCGGAATAGCCGAAGAGCACGTTGGTAACCTGTTCGTCGCGCAGCCATTGCACCGTCTGCCGGTACAGGCGGCGGTACTCCTGGGGCGAGAGACGGGCGTACCAGGTACCCGGCGAGAGCGGAAAAGGAAAGAGAACGACGGGTGCCTTGATGCCGTAGCCGTCGTGCAACGAGCCGAGATAGGCTGCCAGCTTGCGCACCCAGCCGTGCAGCAACTGCTCGTTGCCGTTGGGATTGGGGGCCGTCCAGGTCATCAGGATGAGCCCGCCGTGACGGAAAAAGCCGACGGCATCCTTGCTGATGAGGCTGAAGGGGATGCTGTCGGCATTGGTTTTGAGGCCGCGCTCGATACCGCACAGCTCGTAGGCGTTGACGGCCGGCCGGTCGTTACAGATGCTGCGGAAGTCGCTGCGGGCGCTGTCGCCCTGCCAGCCGATGCCGCGCAGGGTGCCGTACTGCTGCCCGATGAGCACGCCCTTGCCCACAAAGCGGGGCAGGTTGGCCTCTAAGTTCTCCGTCCGAACGGTGCGGCCGCTGTCGCCCAGCTCGTCGTACGACTTCTTCTTGCCGCCGCACGAGGCTACGAGCAGGGCGACTATGGCAGCACCGGCCATGTATGTGAGTTTGCTGTTCATTGTCATTCGTTGTATGCCTGCTTCATGGCAGCGACCACGGTGGGCAGTGTCCACTTGGGTACTGTGCGGTCCGAGCCGTAGAAAATGCTCGACCAGTAGATGGTGGCGATGCCCAGCGGCTTGGCCTGGCGTATCATGTCGGTGGCCTGGTCGGCAGCAGCCTGCTTCAGCTTGTCGGTCGATGAGCCTTCTACCTGTACGCCGTCGCCGTGAGTTCCGTACTCACCGATGATGACGGGCACGCCCTGGCTCACGAAGCGACGGTTGAGTTCGGAGAACATCTCCTTAATGGTATTGCTGCAGGTGGTGTTCCATTCGCCGTAGGTTTTAATCCAGTTGTAGGGGTCGTAGGTGTGAACCTGGACGGCAAGGTGGCCTTCGGTCTTGTCCGCAGGTACCTTGAAGTTGTTGAGAACCTCTGTACCGTGGGCTCCGGCGTAGGTGTTCACAATCAGGTTTCGGGTGGAGTTGTTGCCTCCCGTGGTCCGTACTGCGTTCACGAAGCTCTGCGCGTAGCTGTTCAGCGGTGCATAGCTGCCGGCGTTCTTGGGTGCGTTCCAGGTGTTGTCGGCATCGAGCATCTCGTTGTAACCCTCGAAGAGCAGATGCTGGTCGTAACCTGCAAAGCGGTTGGCTATCTGCGTCCAGAGTTTCTCAAAGCGTGCCTTGTTGGCCGTATAGTTGCCGGCATCGGCCTTTATCCAGGCACCCGCGCCGGCTGCCGTGTCGTGGTGTACGTTGAGAATGCAGTACATGCCGGCGTTGATAACGTAGTCTACCACCTCCTGTACACGGTTCATCCAGGCTTCGTCCACGTTTCCGTCGGCGTCCATGTGCTCGTACCAGGTTACGGGAACGCGCACGCAGTTGAGCCCGCCCTGCTTGAGGAAGTTCATCATGGCCTGTGTCGTGACGGGCTGACCCCAGCAGGTTTCGTACTGACTGATGGTTTTGCCCTTGCCGATGCCGTTGGCGTCGAGGGTGTTACCGAGGCTCCAGCCCAGCCCCATGTTGCGTACGGCGTCCTTGGCACTCTCGTTGTTGGTGGTTGCCTGGAGGTTTACCTGGTCTCGGGTGATGACGTAACTCTGGCTCATGGCATCCTTCCACCAGCTGTTGTCGGGCATGCTTTCGCCGTACCAGGGCATGAAGTAGAGCCACTTGGCACCACTCTGCCACACGTCGGATATGTTGGCAAAGGGCGTCTGGCCATTTCTTCCGCACTCGGCCAGCGCCACCATCTTGCCTTCATGGCGTGAGGAGATTTCTTGGAACTCTGTTTGGTTGGCCTTGGCCGCAGTGCCGTAGAGGTCGCGGCCGATGATGTCAACGTACTCGTTGCCCGGGTAGAAGTCGCTGTCGTCATTGTACTGGCTGCTGTCGCCGTTGTAGTTCTGTGTCGTCCAGGTCCATATCAGGTTGTGGATGCCCTTCTCCTGGAAGTAGTTGAACATGGTTCGCCAGAGGCTCTTGTAGGTTTCGGCACCGTCGGCACCCCACCAGAACCAGGCTGTAGCCCAGCTGGCAGGCGTCTTGTGCATGCTGTTGCCGGCCCCTTCGTGGAAAGGTCGCCAGAGTGCTACAATGCCCGCATCCTGCAACTTCTGCAGAACAGCGGCCACCTTGTCCATCTGCTGGTAGAACCACCGGTACTCCCACGTGCCGCTCCTGAGGGCATTGGAGGCCTTGAAGGTGGTCTTGTCGGTCGAGCAGGTAACGCCCGAGCCGTCTGTTCCGGGCACTACGCCCTCGGCGGTGGGCACGTTGAAGTGCCACATCAGCGACACGATGCCGCCTGCCCCCGCCCATTCGGTTACGGGAGTGATGTCGTCGTAGTTTATCCAGTTGTTCTTCGGAACGTATATCTGGATGAAGTCGTAGCAGTTGATGGCGGGATACTTGCCCGTTGCCTGCTGAATCTTGTCGGCCTCCTGGTGGTTCCAGTTTACGTTGGCCATCACGGCCGAGAAGATTTTACTGCCGTAGTTCATCTTCAGATACTTGTAAAGGCGCTTGGTGTTGTCCAGCGCCGCCTTGTCGGCCAGGGTGATGTTGCTCACGTCGCTCTCGTGGTAAACGTTGAAGATGACGTTGCTCACCTCGTCTACTTTCCACTTATCAATCTGTCCGAAGTCCTCCATGCCCTGCATGTAGTTGCCGAATGTGGCGTCGGCATTGAACTGGAGCTTCGGGAATTGGTTGATTTTGAGCGTCTTTGATTGACCGTCCTTGGTGTTGACGGTGTAGGTGTCGGTAGCCGCCTGCGCGGTTACGTTCAGCGAAATGAGCGCTGCAAAGAGGGTGAAGATTAGTTTTTTCATTTCTTGACGATTTTTACAGATTTGCCGTTGGCGTTGACAATGTAGATGCCCTGCGGCAGGGCGTCGAGGCTGACGACGGTGGCTTGGGCCGTGTGAGAGGTTACTGCGGGCACTGCCGTGCCGTTGACGGCGAATATCCTGACAGTGGCGCCGGCGCCGGGAATGACCAGGCTGTTGCCCTGACGGGTGAAGCCGCCGGCCGACTCAATCCCGTCAATGCCGCTGGCAGTGGTAAAGGTAAAGGTCTTTACTTTGTAGAGGTCGTATTCCAGCGTCTCGGCACCGGCCGTGATGGTCATCTTGTCGGCCGCCATCACGACGGTAGGCTGTGTGGAGAGGGCAAAGGTGTGGGTGGCGTTGTCGCTGAACGTAACCACGAGAACCCTGTCCTCGGCGCCTGCGGTGAGCGCGGCGGCCAGCGTGAAGAGCGTGAGTAGTAGTTTTCGCATGTGCATGTATTGAATGGTGAAACAGAAAAATGTGGCGCGGTTGATAGTCCGACCGCGCCACAAAGTTATGATTTTTTTCGCAAATCCGGAATGAATTCCGCGGCTAAAAGGCTGTTTGCGTTCTGCTCCGCGCGGTTTCCGGCGGTGCCGGATGCTCCGGCTGGGGTTGCCGGAAACCTGTTCAGGCGGGCTTGCAGACTATCGGGAAGAAGTTTCGACACCTGTCGAACAATCGTGTGACACCTGTCGAACGATTGTGTGACACTTGTCGAAACTTCCCGAAGCATGTCTTCTGGAACCCGGAAGTGTCCTGTCCTGGATTTAGTTGACAGTTTTTGTAGTTAAATGTTCTTTAGGTTGACAATAAATTTCTTATGTGGAAATATAGTTGTCAGGTTTT
>NZ_FOHY01000002.1:0-322729 GCF_900111525.1 Prevotella sp. kh1p2 | reverse complement strand
CAGGCGCCAGCGTATCCTCCCCTTAGAAAGGGGAGGTTAGGAGGGGATGACGGAGGCAGGAAATAGCCTTTTTAGACCCTATTTGCAAACTATTGAAATTCAGTAAATTACAAACGGCATTGTAAAAGATGCCTTTCAAGAGCCTTGAAAGGCATCTCCAAGGGGCTAAAAGGTATCGTTCAAGGAGCTTGAAAGGCACCTCCAAGACGGGCAGTGATAATTTGCTGCACAGTGAAGACATAAAAAAGACAGAGTAACAAAGTAATTTTCGGCTACCAAATCTTACTCTGTTACTTTGTCTTTAACCCACAGTAGCCACCCAAAAACAAGCAATAAGCAGCAGAAAATTACTCTGTTACTCTGTCTTTAAGAATAACCTACTCTGTCTCACCCCTACAGCAGTCGAGGAGGAGATGATAGATGCGGCGGTCGGAGTCGAGCTCGGGGTGGAACGCAGTGACGATTTGAGCTCCCTGACGGGCAGCTACGATATGCCCGCCGACCGTTGCCAGAGCCTCTGCCCCGGGGCCTACGCGCTCGATGTAGGGCGCCCGGATGAAAGTCATCGGCACGCGGCCGAGGCCTTGGAAATCGGCTTCGGTATGGAAACTGCCCAACTGGCGGCCGTACGCATTGCGCTTCACGACGATGTCCATGGTGCCCAGACGGGCGGCGCTCTCATGCTCCACCTCCCTGGCCAGCAAGATGAGGCCGGCGCAGGTGCCCAAGGTGGGCAGTCCGGCCGCGACATCCTGCCGCACGGATTCGTAGAGGTCGAGGTCGTGCAGCAGCTTGAGTTGCACGGTGCTCTCGCCTCCGGGCAGGATGAGCGCATCCTTGGGCTGCCGCCAATCAGCCGCATTGCGCACCTCGAAGCTATCTACCCCTATCTCTGCGAGCGCCCTGCGGTGTTCCGCAAAGGCACCTTGCAGCGCCAGAACTGCCACCCGCATCATTGTCCCCTTTCGGCCATGAGCAGGTTGATTTCCTGCTCGTTGATGCCTACCATTGCCTCGCCGAGGTCTTCACTCAGCTCGGCCAGCAGCTTGGCGTCGGTGTAATTGGTTACTGCCTGCACGATGGCGGCGGCGCGCTTGCGCGGATTGCCGCTCTTGAAGATGCCGCTGCCAACGAATACACCTTCGGCTCCGAGCTGCATCATGAGTGCAGCGTCGGCCGGAGTGGCCACTCCTCCGGCGGCAAAGTTTACCACCGGCAGGTGTCCGTTGTCGTGAACGTAGCGCACCAAGTCGAGCGGCGCCTGCAGCTGTTTGGCCGTTTCGTAGAGTTCGTCGGCACTCATCGCGGCCACGCGGCGCATCTCGCTCTGCATCATCCGCATGTGGCGCACGGCCTGCACCACGTCGCCCGTGCCCGGTTCGCCCTTTGTACGTATCATCGTAGCACCCTCGGCAATGCGGCGCAGGGCCTCGCCGAGGTTGCGGGCGCCGCACACGAAGGGCACGTCGAACTGCGTTTTGTCGATGTGGTAGACGTCATCGGCGGGCGAGAGAACCTCGCTCTCGTCAATGTAGTCTATCTCGATGGCCTGCAGTATCTGAGCTTCGGCGAAGTGGCCGATGCGGCATTTGGCCATTACGGGTATGGTTACGGCGTCCTGTATGGCGCGTATCATCTTGGGATCGCTCATGCGCGACACGCCTCCTGCAGCGCGTATGTCGGCCGGAATGCGTTCCAGTGCCATTACGGCGCAGGCTCCCGCCTCTTCTGCTATGCGTGCCTGCTCGGGTGTGGTTACGTCCATTATCACTCCGCCCTTGAGCATCTGGGCCAGGTTGCGGTTGAGTTCTTGTCGTTGGTTGGTCATTTTCTTATCTCTGATGGTTTATTTTCTTATTCTTATCTGCTGTTGTACGCTGCCGCCGGTGCCTTCTCCGGCCTTCTTAAATTGGCTCGGCGAGAGCCCGGTCATCTTGCGGAAGAAGCGCGAAAGCTGTGCCTGAGACGAGAAACCGAGTGCGAAAGCCGTCTCCTGAACCGTGTGGGGCGTGGTGAGCAGCCTGTTCTTGATTTCTTCGGTCAGCCTGCTGTCTATGATGCTCTTGGGCGACCGGCCGCTTACTCGCCGTGTTACCTGGCCCAGATAGCGGCTGCTCACGTTGAGTGAGTCGGCATAGAACTGCACGTCACTGCGGCTTCGGAAGTGTGCCTCCATCTGTTCCATGAACTCGCCGTACAGCTCGTGGCTGCGGCCTTTCAGCCTGCGGGCCGGGCGCAGGTGCTGTGCAACGTACGTGCGAGCCTCACTCACGGCCTGGCTCATGGTGTATCCCAGGCTCAGATAGGCCGCTATGGCCGACGAGAAGCCGTTACCCAGCCCGTGGTGGGCAGGGTAGGCGTTGTCGAGAAACAGCAGGTGTGGGTCGTTATCGGGCTGGCAGCCCAGCAGGTAGTGAGCATCCGTGCGCTTGAGTACAATGAGCGTGCAGAGCGGAAGGAGCTGCCGGCGCACCGTTTGGGCTACCTGCTCGTCCATAAGTTGTTCTCCACGGGAGGAGAAGATGACGGGATGGAACACCACCCATCGCGGACGGTAGCGCTCGAGCGACCGGCAAATGGCTTCAACCACGTCGATTCGCCTCACCATGCCTATCTTTACCACGTCGGGCTGCACATCGTTAAGCACGGCTTCCATCTGCCCCGACACGATGGTAGCCGGCAAGTCGTAGAACTGCTGGATGCCTACTGTGTTCTGCATCGTGACCGATGTGATGGCTGAAAGCGGCTGCCCGCCGATGGAAGCAATGATTCGGATGTCTGCCTGTGCACCAGATTCGCCGATACTGTCCGATCCCGTGACGGACAACACTGTGTTGCTGCGTTGCTCACTCATAACAGTTTGCAAATTAAAGAAAAACTTTTGGAACGGCGTACGTTTGTTCCAATATTGGTAAACGAAAAGTCAATATTGATAAATGAGTGGGTAATGGGGTTTAGGTGTTGGGTTCCGGGCGGTGATGAGATGATTCTCTGCGTGATGGGATGTGAGAGTTGAGGGTGTTGAAGATAGTGTTCAGGAACTTTCGACACCTGTCGCACATGAGTGTGACAAGTGTCGCACGATCGTGCGACACTTGTCGAAAGTTCCCATATCATTGTTTTTGTACCCTTAATGGTGGCTTGCAGTACGGCCCGGAGGAGCCAACTGCTACCATGAAAGCTGCACATCAACGCCTCCGGGACGGTTCTCGAAGCCGAGGAAGAGGGTGTGCGAACGGGCATCCCAGTTCTGCCGGAACTGCCAGCGGCTGCCGCCGGCTGTGCTCACTGATATGTTACGGGGCCGTGCGGGCAGCAGTATGCGCATGGCGTTGGTAGTGTTTTGCGGACTGCGGGCCGTGAAACGGTAGCTGCGTGCTGTGCGGCGCTCGCCGTACTGACGGCTGGCAGCGGCCAGCACCTGTGGCTTCTGCTTCTCTGCCACGCGGCTCACGTCGTAGAGGAAGGCCTGCCTGCCGGGCTCTACCACCTTCTCGCGGAGCACCGGCAGCCGACTGTCGAAGAGGTCGATGTAAGTTCCCTTGAGCCTGAGCGGCTCTGTTCCGGCCTCGCTCTCGGTGAGCACGCTGGCCAGTGTGTAGCAGCCGCGCTCCAGGTAGAACGAGTTTTTGAAGCTGAGGCGGTCGGCACGGGCGTCTGTCTCGTAGGCGCGGGCAACCGTTTCCACCAGTTTCTTGTCGCCGCCGGCCTGCAGCACGTACTCCTTTGGGTCGCTACGCAGCACGTACACCTTGCCCCGGCCGTAGGCGTAGGCACCCTCGGGCGCCGCTGCGGGTATGTTCATGAGGGCGAAGAGATGGTCGGCCGGGGCCTTGAAGTGGTTTGCACCCTGGTTCCACCATTCGCTCACGCGCTGGTAAGGGTCGTCATCGCGCCCGCTGTAAACCAGCACTCCGCCCCTGCTAACCCACTCGGCAATGTGGCGGTGGGCATCGGACGTGAGGGGTTTCATGTTGGCGTACGACATGAGCAGCACCTTTACGCCCTGCCAGGTGTCGGCCCGGCCAGTGTTCTCCATGTGCACCACGCTCACCGGCACGCCCCGCTTGAGCAGCGGCAGGGCCTCGCCGTAGAAGTTGGAGAGCTGCGGGTCGTCGTATCCCTCTACGGGTCGGGGCGACCGTTGGAACATGAGAGAGTTGGCCATCAGCACGGCCACGCCCTGACTTCCGCTCACCCGGTTCTGTGAAAGCGGCATGTCGTTGAGCGTGTTTATCATGACCTGCATCTGCGTGGAGTAGAAGCGGGGTATGTGAGCGCGCTCTTCGCTCCGGGCCGAGACGCGGTACATGCCCTCGTAAATGCGGTCGGGCCAGGGCATAACCTCGTAGTTGGCCGTCTGCGGATAAAGCAGCTGGGCCGTGAAGGTGGCCTGGTAGTTCTGCCGGTAGTCCTGCCAGTCGCGTGCGCGGTCCTCTATGGGGTCGGTGAGGAAGAACACCTTGCGCCCCGTTGGCCTCGTCATGGACTCCATGCAGCCGTATTCGAGGAAGGCGGTCTCGAACACCCGTTCGCTTGCCGTGCCGTTGTAGTAGTTCGGCTCGCGCGATGTGCCGGTCCAAACCTGGGCTATGTAGCCGTCTACACAGTTGAGTGAGGCCAGCGAGGCCTCCGGACTTACAATCTGCCATTGGGCATAGTTGAGCAGCGAGTGGGTGGGAACGTAGCAGCGCACGTGCATTCCCTTCGAGCTGCCGTACTGCTTGGCGTAGGTAAAAGCCTCGTTCAGGGCGCGGTAGTAGAGGTGGTACTTGAGCTTGTTGGAGAGGTACGTGTTCTCTGCCGAGGCGTGCTGGGGCCGCCAGGGAAATCCGTAGAAGTCGTTCCACTCGCGCTTGAAAGCCTCGCTGTAGCCCGCCCGGGCCCAGAACTCGGGCTCTTCGAGGAAGATGGCGTCCACCCCCGCGTCTATCACCCGCTTGATGTGGCGCTGCTTGAAGTAGTCGAGATAGTTCTTGGTCGGAACGATGTAGGGCACCATCCGGCCGTGCCAGATGGTGTCGCCGCCAGCTTCTTTCTGGCCTTCGTCCAGGTGCAGGCGGCCGTCCCACCGTCCGGTAAAGTAGTCCTGGTACTCTCCCCAGGCTATGCCCGTCATGAAGTGCGTGCGGTAACCGTGGTTGCGCCACGACTGCAGGCGCTGTTCAAAGGTCTGGCCAGGGTGGTCGGTGGTGCCGTAAACCATCACCACGTCGGCCCGTATGTCGGTGGCGGGCTTCCAGTGGGCACCCGTCTGGAAGGTTGTTTTCTCGCTCTGGGCCATCGAGGGCAGCGAGAGAGTGAGCAGGAAGCAGCTGATTTTGAGGAAAGTTGAAGGCATGGAATTGAGATTTAGGTGGTTAGAAAGGAGCAAAGGAAGCAGGAGAAGGCGGCTGCGTTCTCCTGCTTCCTTTGCTTGTAAGGCAGGAGCCGGGCTACCTGAGCTTGCTGCCTGCCTCGTTGCTGAACGAGTAGGGGAAGTCGGCTTCTGCCGTTCCGCGGCTCTTGTTGGGTGTGGCGGACATGCTGTAGTTGATGACGCCGCCCTGCAGGAGGGTCTTGTGGTCGAGATAGTTCTTGCCGTAAGGCTGCCCGTTCACGGTCATCTGGCCGATGTAACGGTTCTGCGGGCTGTTGTTCTCGGCGTTGATGGTCAGCGTCTTGCCGTTCTCAAGGTGCAGCACAACGTTCTTGAAGTACGGCGTACCGAGCACATACTGGCCCGAACCGGGGCATACGGGGTAGAAACCCAGTGCCGAGAAGACGTACCAGGCCGATGTCTGGCCGTTGTCCTCATCGCCACAGTAGCCGTCGAAGTTGGCGTTGTAGAGCTTGTCCATTACCTCTCTGATCCAGTACTGCGTCTTCCAGGGCTGTCCGCTGTAGCCATACAAGTAAATCATGTGCTGTATCGGCTGGTTTCCGTGGGCGTAGTTGCCCATGTTCATGATTTGCATTTCGCGTATCTCATGTATCACCTGGCCGTAGTAACTGGCGTCAAAAACGGGCGGAACGCTGAACACCGAGTCGAGCATCTGGTTGAACACGCCCCTTCCTCCCATGAGGTTGATGAGTCCCTGCGGGTCATGAAAAACGCTCCAGCTATAGTGCCAGCTGTTTCCTTCGGTGAAGGCGTCGCCCCACTTCAATGGATTAAAGGGGCTCTGGAAGCTCCCGTCCCGGTTTCTTCCACGCATGAGGCGGGTCTCCTGGTCAAAAACGTTCTTGTAGTTCATGGCGCGGCGGGCGAAGATGCGTATGTCCTTGTCCTTCTTGCCCAGTGCCTTGCCGAGCTTGTAGATGCACCAGTCGTCGTACGCATACTCCAGTGTGCGGGCCACGTTCTCGTTTATCTTCACGTCGTAGGGCACGTATCCCAGCTTGTTGTAGTACTCGTAGCCCTTTCGGCCGGTAGAACCAACGGTGGGATGGCTGGCGTTTGCGCCGTGAACCACGGCCTGCCAGAGGGTCTCGATGTCGTCGGAACGAACGCCGCTCAGGTAGGCCGAGGCCACTACCGATGCCGAGTTGTTGCCCACCATGCAGTCTCTGTGGCCCGGACTTGCCCACTCCGGCAGGAATCCACTTTCGCGGTAATCGTTTGCCAGGCCGTCTTGCATCTTCTTGGCCATGTCGGGATAAACGAGGTTAACGAACGGGAAGAGGCATCGGAAGGTGTCCCAGAAACCCGTGTCGGTGAACATGTAGCCCGGCAGAACCTTGCCATTGTAGGGGCTGTAGTGCCTGGGAGTGCCGTCGGAGCTTATCTCGTAGAAGCTGCGGGGGAAGAGCACCGAGCGGTAAAAGCAGCTGTAGAAGGTGCGCAGGTTGTCAACATTGTCGTCGTTCACCTCTATGCGGCCCAGCGTCTCGTTCCATCGCTGGCGTCCCTTGGCGCAAATGCGGTCGAAGTTGTCGTTACCCAGCTCCTTGAGGTTGAGCTCCGCCTGCTCCGGTGATATGAACGATGAGGCCACGCGGGCATGAACCTGCTCGCCGCGGCGCGTCCTGAAGCCGATGATGGCACCCGCATGGTCGCACTGCACCTCGGCAGTACCCTCGCTGATGGTGCCTCCGTTAACCGATGCGGTATAGGTGAAAGGCTTGTCGAACTCGATGACAAAGTAGTTCCTGAAGTTATCCGGCACGCCTCCGTGGTTGCGTGTAGAGTAGCCGATGATTTTGTTTTGGCCCGGGATGACCTTTATGTACGAGCCGTGGTCATAGCCGTCGACCACTACATACGAGTGTTCGCTCTCCGGAAAGGTGAAGCGGAACATGGCTGCACGGTCCGTTGGCGTGAGCTCGGTCACCACATCATAGTCGGCCAGATAGGCCCTGTAGTAGTACGGAGTTGCCTTCTCGGCCTTGTGCGAGAACCAGCTGGCGCGCTTCTCCTCGTCAAACACGGGCTTGCCCGTCTCGGGCAGCAGCGAGAACATGCCGTAGTCGTTAATCCAGGGGCTTGGTTGGTGGGTCTGCTTAAAGCCCCTTATCTTGTTTGCATTGTAGGTGTACTGCCATCCGTCGCCGTTCTTGCCCGTCTGGGGAACCCAAAAGTTCATGCCCCAAGGCATGGCGATGGCGGGATAGGTGTTGCCGGTAGAGAGCTCGAAGGTAGAATGGGAGCCCACCAGCGGGTTCACGTAATCAACCGGATTCTGCACTGCAGAGGCCTGCAAGGCCGAGAACAGCATCAAGGTTGAGCATAAAGATTTAAGTAAACGCATATAAAAGATAGGTTTTGTGATAATGGTTTCGGTTACAAAGTTATAGAAAATAACTGATATAACCGTACATTTGCCATAACTTTGTTAGCCTCTTCGGCCCTCCGTTTCCCTGCTTCCGGCTTGCTGCTACTGTTTGAATACAGCGTAACATGATAGTTTTTCTGCCGCAGATGGGGTTAAAAGACAGAGTAACAGCGTATTTTTTCTGCTGCTGATTGCTTGCTACTGCTTTGCTGCTGCGGGTGAAAGACAGAGTAACAGAGTATTCTTTTAGCTGTTGCTGGGGTTAAAAGACAGAGTAACAGCGTATTCTTTCTGCTGCTGATGGCTTGCTGTACGTTTGCTGCTGCGGGTGAAAGACAGCGTAACAAATTATTCTTTTAGCTGTGCGAGGTAAGGAATGGGCAGATAAAAAACGAAGAAACAGTTGATAATGCCCACAAAACAAACCTGTATCCTCCCCTTGGAAAGGGGAGGTTAGGAGGGGATGATTGCACCAAGAAATTACCAACAGCCTGCCTGCTGACAACCAACAGCCTGCCTGCAGATTATCAACAGCCTGCTATATGGTCATCCCCTCCTCCGCCTCCCCTTTCCAAGGGGAGGATACCAGTTAGCCTTTCCGCTCATTGTTACTTATCTATCGTTCCCAACAGTCAACCTCCCAGCAGCAGAAAAATTACATTTTTACTCTGTCTTTAAACCCCAGCAACAGCTAAAAAATTACTCTGTTACTCTGTCTTCAAACCGCAGCAGCAGCTAAAAGAATACCCTGTAAGATAATTGTTAAAATGTATCTAATTGAAAATAAAGAAGTTACCTTGTTGGTAAAAGTAAATAGGTAACGATTTGGAAACGAGCGAACTACTTCAAGTCGCTGTATTCTACCTAACAAAGAACGCTTGTTATTCTGTTTGCAAAGATAATACTTTGTTACCGAATAACAAGCGTTTTTGATGAAGTATTCCTGTTTCTGCACTTTCTGCACTTTTGACTGGCTGTTTGGCTGTGGGTTATATACCTCTTCCTCTTTTCTTCTTTCTGTTCGCTTGGTTTCTGAGTTTGCGCTGCCACGCAGCTTCGGCATAGTCATTGCCCTGTGCGGTTGGTGTAATCAAATCGCCTAACCCTTCCATCAGTTCATCGGCTGCACCAACGATGGTGTCTGCCACTGCACCAATGGAGTTCTGCACTTGTGGTGTGTCATTGGCTCGTGAGATAGAGGAACAGCTTGGAGGTACAAGTTGGTAACCTTTATCAGGTTGTTCTTTCCTTTCTGTCGGCTCTTGTACTGTTAGATGTGGTTTCCTTGATTCTTCCTTGTTTGTTGTTTCAAAGTTTTTCTGCAAGGAATGGTAGCCGAACTCCCTACCAATTTCGGAAGCCTTGAAGGATTGCCCTGCGCATGAGAACTTTAAGCCATAGACATTACCTTGCTTGTTCTTCATGCGATCTATGGCGATGCCGTTCTTATTCAGCTCATAGAGGAACATGGAGTGTCCCGTGATGCCTGTTCCTTTGTACTTGTCAAGCAGGGCATAACAGATTTGTTGCACCTCTTTCTTTGTTTGCTCTCTCGTTGGGTTAGATTTTTCCTTTTGGTATTTTTTGTCTGTTTTGACCTCCTTTGCGATAGTCAAGTTTTCCTCTCTGCTTATTTCCTCCGCCACTCTCGCTGCCCTATTGCTCACAAAGGTGGTATCATAGACTTCTCCATAAAGGCTGATACGATTGGCAATGATATGGATATGCCTGTTATCGGTGTCCTTGTGCGTTACTGCTACCCATTGGTGGTTGTTAAGTCCCATTTGTTTGGCAAACAGATGGGCTATCCGCATGAGTTCAGATACGGGTAGTTTCTTCTCATCCTGAGGTGCTATACCGATTTCAATGCGGAGGAACTTGTTTCTGCAACGACTGTTATAATCGCTGACCACTTTCATTTCCTCATAGATTGCTTTCGGTTCTCTGCTGCAAAGATTGTGGAAAGCAAGCCGATTACCGAGCTTTCCCTCTCTGAAAATATAATCCAAAGCCGTGCTGCCATGCGCTATCGCCTTACATTTTCCTATCATCTCTCGACATATTTAAGACCTTATATATTTCGTCGTCCACACGAAAATGCGGGTCGTAAAATCGCTTAAATGCTTCTTTGGCACATAGCGAAAGGTTCTTAGTGATATGTACCCACCTTTCATCCTTAACCTTGATGAGATTAGAAATCTGCCCATAGAACCGTCCTGTATGCTGAAGTATACAAATGGCTTCCCTTTCATTGTCGGTCATCTTGGGAACGGCTGCCACCTCTCCATTTAGGAGTATCTCACGGCAGTAGTCTGAGAACTTACGCCCCGCACTTTCCGCCTTTGACTTAATACGTTGCTTTTCCTCTAAGGTGCATCTAACCTTGATGAACTCTGTCTTATTCATCTTCTGCTCTTCCTTATTCTGTTGCTGCCATTTGGCAATCTTTTTATTATATCTGTTCATATAAGTTTCTTTGAAAGTTAATCATTATAGATGATTCATTGTCTCTTAATTCTTGAATGCTGACCGATGAGAACGGAGTGATTACGGTCTTATCTCCCCGACAATCTAACGAGGGGAGCTGGGCGCAGTTTGTGGGTACAAACTGACGTCTTGCAATGTCAGCTAACGAAACGTTTACGCATAAAGCGTTTTGTCGTCCAAAAATGAATGCTATGCATTCAGAAGATTAACTGTGTTCGTGGCATTCCCACCGTTCAATGTGTTCAGTAAAAATCTATTGTTGGTACTACCCTAAAACGGTCGAGGATTTTGAGTGAAAGGGACATCCTTTTACTCGATAGTCCTTGACCGTTTTTCTGTTGTTTACAGCTTCCTCCATTTTTCTATATCCTCACCGTATTCCTCCAAATGGATACGCACAAGGTTTTCGATGAAGCTCGAGACATTGGCTCCTTTATCTCCCAATCTACGGACAATGAAGTCCGCACGTTCCTGTGTTTCCCTGCTCAGATAGACCGCCTTTCTCTCACTTAGCTTTGTTGGAACAAGGAACGCCTGCCTGTATGCGTCAAGTGTCTCTTTTCTCATCTTGGCACTGATGCGTCGTTGAATAGTTGCATGCTCTGTATGCAGTACAGGCTCGGATGGCGTGGCATGCTCTATGGCATGTCCTGTTTCTTGTTGTTTTTGCTCTTGAATATTTTTCATTCCCTCTGCCCGGAATTCAGCGACAGTTTGTTCACTTGAATTTTCAGCTTGGCTCATACCAAAAGTTTTTCCTATGAAACGATCTATTTCTTCCATATTTCTTCTTTCCTTTTTCATCACTCTATCTTATTTTAAGTTTGACTTGTTTTATTTTGTTGCTTGTATTTGGAGTTTTCTCCAACTTTTTCTGTTGCTCACGGACACGGCTGGCGTGAAAATCGTTGAGGTCTTTGAAGTCTCTATAATACACTGCCATATCTTCTACCTTAAAACCTGTGTTTACAAATTCCTGCACTGTCTTTCGCCCTGCATCGTCATTATCAAGAAAAGCACGAACAGAGGTTATATTTCTTTTATTCAGGTAGTGAATACTTCTTACAACATTACTCACGGAATTCATCACAAGGCATTGGTTGGTTACTTCCCCTTTCATTGAAAGAAAAGAGAGAAAGTCCATAAATCCCTCGAACAAACAGACAGGTTGTGCCTTGTCCTCAAATATAGGGGTGATGTCTTTAGGAGCAATCGTTCCCTTGAAAGTCTTATCATCACGAAGCTCATAGCCATCCGAAGAATTGGCAAAGCCGATAGCTTCATATCTTCTTCCCCTTATCTCGTAACTGATACATTTAAGAAAGGGTGTTGCCTTTTCCAAATCAATGCAGCGTTCCTTTTTGAGGTACTCCTGCAAATGCGGCGGCAAGGTGTCTGATAGGCATATCAGTCTCCTTGTTCCGCTTGCCGTTACATGCTCTCTTTGATTTGAACTGATGGGTGTTTCTCTCTTTGGAGAATTGAAGCTGTACGCTGTATGCTCTAAAGCGTTCTGTCCCAAACGGCAGATGGCTTCCGAGAGCGTGCAGCCTTCCAAACGCATACAAAGGTCGATGATGCTTCCGCCTCTGCTTTCGGCATAGTCTATCCAAAGGTTCTTTTCCCTGTCCACCTTGAAACTCGGATGCACTTCTTCCCTCAATGGTGAGCGATACACAGCATAGGTCGGTGTTTTGCGGGCAGGCTTGATACCTTTCCTTTCGAGATATTCCACGATGGAATATCGCTTGATAGCTGATAAATCTTCTTCTTTCATTGTTTTGATAATTTAATGGGTTGAATGATAATTATTTATGCTTGTCTGTTTTATGGTTTTACCGTTTCCAAAGTTTTTCCCCTCCAAACTTTTTCATCTTTCTTCTTACTACATACTATTCTGTGATAAGTGATTGATAATCAGTAATGCTGGGTAGTATAGAACGATACTACACATTCTACTACATTTGGCTACTACAAGTTTGAAGGAGCGGGCATGGCAAGATTTTCCTAATCTTGTAGACATATATGGGGCTACCACCGTTTCTTCGTTTGCTCACCTTTATGTATCCTGCTTTCTTCAAGGCTTCGCCCATACGCTTGGCAACAAGTGGTTGGTGAGTATAAATACCCAAATAGGTGAGTATCTCCGTAGTAGTCATTAACGAATAGTTTTCATCCTCCGTTGGCTTTTCAAAGCAACGCAGCAAAAGTTCCATCTCAGCGGTTTGTACCTGAAAGTCCTCACTCTCTCTGTATAGTTCGGCAATCTCTTCATCATCAAACCAATAGCGGAAACCTGACTTTAATAGGGTTTTGGCTTCAGCATAGACATTGTCCATTGAAATACGCTTGGCTTTCTCTATGTCTATGGATAGAACTTCAAAGGGCAGAAACCTTCTGCTGCCTGTCGGGTCGGTAAGAAAATCGTTGCCGTTCACCGATGCCACAAAGCTTGCCAAGTGGGGATGCTCCTCTACATACTTATCATACGGCATACGGTACTTGACCATCGGACAGGTGATAAGGTTCTTCAGTTCGTTCTCGTCCCGCTTATTGAGGGCTTTGAGCTGGTCATCTATGTTTACGATAAGGTTCTGACCGATATAGGTAAGTGTGTCCTTTTCCTGCGGATATATTTTTCCTGTGTAACTGTAACCGTGCAGTGCTGGGGGACAGAGCAAATCGAGAAACGTTGTCTTGAACTTACCCTGCTCACCTGTCAGTACAAGGCAGGTATGGTTACGACACTCACGGTCGTCCATCGCATTGGCGACGACCGCCACAAGCCATTTGGTAAGATACGGCAACCATTTGTTAGAATTACGGACAACCACGCAGCTTGCCAAATTGGGAATCGCTTTCGGTGAAAAAGAAGACACATTACTATCCCTGCAACCGGCATCATCACAGCTACTGCTATCGCCTATATCTATCAATGGCAACCCTTTTAAATACTCCTGCACAGGATTGATGCGCGGAGAAAAACTGCTCTCGATGATAGAGTAGAGATTATCGGAAGAAGTTACGATGCCTTCATCGCAATCAAGTTCCCTGCGGAGCGTATTGATTTCATAACGACCGACTTTTGTAAATATGCCGCTGTTCCTACTTCGGTATTCGGTTCTACCCAATACTGTATTGTATCTGAACTCGTAGTGTGTGGAGAGGTAGTTTTCTATCTCTGCGTTCTTGGATGAGCTACCCCTGCGATGAGGATTTCTTCTGTTGTCTATGTTGCCTGCATCTGCGTTCTTTTTCATTATTCCCTTGAATTGGTTTCCAAGAGTGAAGTTAGGGTGAGAATGCGTAACTTCCAAGCATTCAGAGCCTTCTTGCATAATGTTGCGCTCGTCCGCTGCAAAATTCTTAGGAGAACAGGCTGTCAAGAAGGGTATTTATAGCCTCATTAAGCAAAAAATGGATGACAGGAAAGATAGGTTAGCAGAAATACGGATGTCGTTGTTTGCTCTCAGATGCACTCTTTTGCTTTGATTGTCTTATTAGCCTTATTTGTATAGTGGCAAAAGTATCAATCTGTCTCTTTTGTCCTTGTCATAGTGCCACAAGCTGCCACTTGAATGAAAAGTGATGGAATAAGAAATGCCCGATATTAATTTTGCATAAGACAAGCTGCGCTCGGCAAAGGATAAGTGAACTTTCCTCTGCACTCGCTTGGATTGTCTTTGCAATAAAAGAAAAAAGACGGGGCAGGAAAACGCAAATGCGAACCGATGAAACGGATTGCTCTTTTCCTGATAGTTCCCGATACTTCCCTGCTGTTCCCCACGGCTTTGAGAGGTGTACGCACGCCATTATCTTTGCCGATGAAAACTGGAAAGATTTGAAACAACAAACAATAACAATATAAAATTATGAACTATTACATCATTACAGAAACCAATTGGACAAAGCTTCGAGATGAAATCTTGAGCCTTGCCGAGAGTTGCCACAAGGCATTCGGAGAGAAAAGCAAGCATACGGACTGGCTGCACAACGGCGATGTGTGCCGGCTGCTGAACATCAGCAAGCGCACCTTGCAGCATTATCGTGATACGGGTGTGCTGCCGTTTACGCAAATCGGGCACAAGTGCTATTACAAGCGTGAAGATGTGGAAACATTGCTTCTTACGAAATCGAACAAACCTAAAAACAGACAGATATGATGGAAACAGCAAGAGACTTGAACATGGAGTCGGACGAGATGCAGTTGGTCGTCTCAGCGTTGAGAGGTGTAGGTAAACGAATAGTAGAAGTGGCGGATACACACAAGCCACTCTTTGCAGGCGAACTTTTCCTAACGGGCAAGGAAGTGTGCGAGCGACTGTATATCAGTCCCCGTACCTTGCAGGACTACCGAGACAGGAAGATTATTCCCTACACGCAGTTTGCAGGAAAGATACTCTACAAGGCTTCGGACTTGGAGAAGATGCTGGAGGAGAATTATCAGGGTAGTCAGACAGGATAAAGGCAATAAGCGTATATTGGTGAATGGATAACGGCACTTGAGCAGAGATATATCTGTTTCAAGTGCCGTTCGTTTATTGGTAAGTTCTTCGTTTAATCATTTTTCTATTCTGCGGTAAACTGTTGTCCTTTATATTCTTCTTTAAACTCCGTAACCGTCTGTCCTGTTTGTTTTTTGAAGAAACGCATTAAATGTCCCGGCTCCGAGAAATTGAATTTGTATGCCAATTCACTGGTAGTTTTGTCAGTGAATAGTATTTCATTCTTGATTTCTGCAAGCAGACGTTGTTTCAGCAGATGTACGGCCGTTTGCCCATATTGTGCCTGTACAGAAGCATTCAATGTGATGCGGCTGATGTTCAGCATGGCTGCATAGTCGGCCACTTGCTGGTATTGGCGAATATGCTTCTCTAAGAGTTGTTTGAACTCAAAGGCATGGTGGTTCTTGGGGGCATCAAAAGGCAGATGGTATTGAACAGAATACCTACGATTAAGGGTCATGAGCAGATAATGAAGCAAGGATACGATGATGTGATAGCTGTCGGCAAGAGGATGGTTGAGTTCTTCTTTTATCCGCACAAGCAAACGCTCGTATTCTTGTTGTTCCATAGCTGTAGCCGACAGATAGGGTGGGAAATCTGTTTGGTAGCAATAAAGCAAACGATAAGTAAAGAAAGGATCGGCAAGATAGGTTGAAAGAAAATCATCACGGAAAATAAGGAAACGATAATCCGTTTGGCTTTCATCAATGTGCCACTCCTGATGGATGTGCGGCGAAAGTATCAGCACCGTATTGTCTTTCAACGCGATATGTTGAAAGCCATAACGCAGCCACCCGGATGCTTTCCTGAAGAAAAACAACTCGAAGAAGTTGGTTTTGAAAGACGGATACTCCATCAATACGCCCCGCAAACGCTCGTGCGTATCGGTATTGATGTTGAAGTCTACACCACATTCCGTTTTACAGAAAGGAACTTGTGTAAGTTCTTGGGGGTGATTCTCTAATTTCATGCAACAAATGTACGAATAATTAATGGCTTATCAAAATGGTAGAGCATATATTATTAATGGTAGAATGTGTCTTTGTTTTATGCACTACCTTTGCACTCGTAATCAAAACAAATAGCATTATGAAAGAAATTAAAAATGTAGAAAAAGGTGAGAACTTCACCACGGTGAACGTAGGTAAGTTGAATGAAATTAAGGAATATGAGTTGGCTATGGGCAATTTCTCTATCCCAGGAAAGATGTTTGCCGGACATGCACTACAAGCAACAGGCGCAGAATTGTCTTTCCAAAGTCTTGCAGCTGGGCAGGATTATGGCACACGCCATACCCATAAAACCCACGAAGAGCTTTATTTCATTCTTAAAGGTGACGGAATTTTCGATGTAGACGGCAAACGATTTCCCGTTTCAGAAGGAAGCATCGTGAGAATTGCGCCCAACGGCAAACGTGCTTTCAAGAACACAGGCAGCAGCGAAATGCTCGTGCTTTGCGTACAATATAAGGCAAATTCGTTCTCTGATGATGATGAACCTCTGAAGGATGGTATTATGCTGGAAGCCAATGTTAAACTTTAATTTTAATAAACAATGAATATTCAGCAAGTAAGAAACGCAACGATAATCGTTGAATATGGGGGAAAGAAAATTCTGATCGACCCCATGTTGGGAAAGAAAGGCTGCATGCCTCCTTTCCCCTTTAGTAGAAATCAACACCTGCGCAACCCACTTCATGAACTACCTTTTCCTGTAGAAGAGATGCTAAAAGGTGTAGATACGGTGTTGCTTACCCATTTGCACGATGACCATATCGATGAGGCGGCTTATGAAATTATACCTAAAGATATGCGATTTTTTGTGCAAGACGAAAACGATCGGCAGGTGGTAATGTCGCATGGATTTAATCATGTGGAAGTTGTCGGTGACAATACAAGGGTTGGGGAAGTGAGCATACAAAAGGCTGAGAGCCAGCATGGTAATTTCATCATGAAGTATCCTGCCGGACATACAGCGGGTTATGTATTCACTCATCCACAAGAAAAGACGCTCTATCACGCCGGAGATACTATCTGGTATGCTGGTGTGAAGCGCAATTTGAAGCGTTTTCGCCCCGAGGTTATCACCCTTAATGCTGGTGGCAATGGCTTTCGTTTGGGTGGACGCGTTATTATGAACGATGAAGATGTGGTAAAAGTTGCTGTAGCTGCACCTGATGCAAAGTTATTTGTGACGCATCTTGAAGGCGTGAACCATAATAGCGTGACGCGTGAAATGGTGAGAAAGCGTGCGGAAGTGGCAGGAATTTTAGACCGCGTCTTTATTCCTGAAGACGGTGAAACGGTAGAGGATTTATAAAGAATAAAGGAAGATATATGGCAAAAACACTCATTGGAACGAAAGAGGTGCGTGGCATCATGACCAAGTCCAACCTCCCTGTTGGTGGCTATTCGGTGAATCCATACGTGGGGTGCACCCATGCTTGCAAGTATTGTTACGCCTCATTCATGAAGCGCTTCACAGGACATAAAGAAGAATGGGGCGCTTTCTTAGACGTGAAGCATTGGCCTGCAATCAAGAATCCGAAGAAATATGCCGGACAACGCGTGGTTATTGGATCAGTGACCGATGGGTATAATCCCGAAGAAGCAACGTTCCGCAGGACACGTAAACTGCTTGAAGAGCTCAAAGACAGCGATGCAGAAATACTCATTTGTACAAAGAGCGACCTCGTGTTGCGCGACCTTGACCTGCTCCGGCAAATGAAGAAAGTCACCGTATCGTGGTCAGTCAACACGCTTGAAGAGACATTTCGTGCCGACATGGACAAGGCTGTGAGCATAGAGCGGCGCATCGCAGCCATGCGAAAGGTCTACGAGGCGGGCATCCGAACCATTTGTTTTGTGTCGCCCATCTTCCCTGGCATCACCAATTTCAAAGCTATTTTTCATGAAGTGAAAGATATTTGCGACCTCTTTTGGCTTGAGAACCTCAATCTGCGGGGTGGTTTTAAGGCCAACATTATGGGTTATATCAAATCATACTATCCCCATTTGTTCCCACTTTATGAAGAAATCTATTTGCATAAAGACCGAACATATTGGAAGCAATTGGAGCAAGAGGCTGCGAAAATGGCGCAGGAGGCTCAATGTAAGTATGTGGATAATGAATTGCCTTACGAACGAAGTCCCAAAGGACATCCCTCGATAGTGAATTATCTTTATCACGAAGAAATCAGAGGGTCAGGAAATACGGGCAAAAGGAATGTTATGCAATAAAACAGATGCGTATCTCTACTGTTGATAGACTACTTGGAGAATAACTACTTATAAGGCTTTCGGTATACTTGAAGGCCTCAAAAACATAGTTGTGTGTAGTTAGACGGTAGTAATAACCATTCCTACTTTCTGACTACAATACCAACCCTTTCTCTTTCACTGTATTATCCCTTCTTGTAGTAATGTAGTAGGATAATATCGGTGAAAGAGAAAAGTATATCAATTGATACTGTCACTGCAGTGTAGGTATATCTGCTCCACTACAGGTAAAGGGCGTTGTAGCTCTCGACAGAGGTGTTTTCTGAACAAATGGGCTTCCATGCTGTCCAATTGATAAGACAAAGCGATGATGATAGTAAGCGGATAAAGCAAGGCATAACCTCGCAGCCGTCCGTTCACGTAGACTTCCTGCTCCCCTGTATCCCTTTCGTCGGGTTGCAGGGGAGAGACTTTTAGTAGAAGTTGCAGACGATAATTGAGCTTCCTCCATGTTACACTAAAGAAATCCACCAGTTCACTCTCTGTCATTGCTATTTCGCCTTTGCCTTTGCGAGTGATTTGCATATTATCGCCCCACTCGAAATAGCTTCGCTCTCTTTTTGTTTGATGGTGATTGACATTCATACGGTTTCCTCCTTCGTTTCTTTTGTCTGATGTTTCCTTATCAACCTGTCCATGTCCTCCGAAATCTTATTGTCCGTCACCTGTGCGTAGATTTGAGTACTGGATATAGAGGCGTGCCCCATCATCTTGGCAATGCTTTCGATAGGTATCCCTGCACTTAAACTCATCGTGCCGAACGTGTGCCTTGCCATGTGGTAGGACAACCGCTCTCTGATACCGCAAGCCTTGCCCACAATGCTTAGCTTTGCACTCATCACGCTACGGCTGCAATTAGTTCGGAAGATAAAGCTGTTGTCTTTGTCTTTCACCGTCTGCATTTCTTTCATGCTGGGTTGCTCTTCCTTACATTGTTTGATGATGGCCTCAGCTATCGGGTGCAGGGGCACAATAAACTCCACCTTTGTCTTCTGCCTTTCTTTTCGGATATATTTCTGTCCGTCGGCTGCCGTTTGAATGTGTCCAAATTGCAAATGTTCCATATCAGCAATAGCCAAGCCCGTAAAGCATGAGAAGATAAACATCCGTCTTGCTTGTTCTGCTTCCTTATCAATTACTCTCAATGCCATGAGTTTGGCAACATCGCTCTTTTGCAGAAAGCGTATCTTCTGTTCCGCTTTCTCATACTTGGCTTTCTCAAAAGGATTACAGCGAATGAGCCTTTGACTGACCACACGATACATCAGCCTACTCAACCAGCAAAGGTAACGATTCATGGTAGCTGTTGCCAAACCTCGCTTTTTCAGATAGAAACGGTATTCTTCAAACAAGTCTTCCGTTATAGTGGCTATGACTATATCCGTCATTCCCTTATCCTTTACAAACTCCGTAAGTAACTTATCTGAATAAAGAAGATTCTGATAGGTTCCCTCAGCTTTTGATTTGCCCACGCACTCTTTAACGGATTGCAGTTCGGCTTTACTAATGGCAAGAAGCGTTGTCGGCATGGTGGCTATTCCCTGCAAACGGTTTTTAAGCAGTTCCACACTTACCACCCCGTCATTTATCAGAATATCCTGATAGGTCTTCTCTACAAGTTCTCTGAACTCGCCGATTCTTTGATTGGTCTTCTTATCGGTTGTCAGTCCTTTCCTGCTGTTCCACTCGGAGGATTTGCATTCCTCGTCTGTGGTAATGGCGGTGCTCTTTCCGTCTATGGTGATACGGCAGAGAATGGCGGTCTTGCCGTCTGCCTTTATTTTCTGTCTGTTGATGTAAAACAATATCTTGAATGTACTTCTCATAAAAAATCTTGGTTAAATGGTTAAACGTAAATCTTCTGTGAAAGAAAGGAAACGGTTAAACTCCTCAAAGAGTTTCTGTGGTGTTACCTTTGCATAACGTTCGGTCATACTTACGTTCGTATGTCCAAGCATCTTGCTGACTGTTTCAATAGGAACGCCCTGCTCCAATGTGATAAGCGTGGCAAAGGTGTGCCTTGCAGTATGCGATGTAAATGGAAAAGAAATACCTGCCCGTAATCGCAAGGCTTTGAGACAGGACTGATAAGTGGGATATTTGATGAAAGGCAGCAGTGTTTCCCTTTCATCGCTGTGCATTTTCTCAATTAACCGAACAGTTTCCGGCAACAACTTGATACGGCAAAGTACACCTGTCTTCTGTCGGTTGAACTTTAACCAAAGGCTACCCTTATCATCACGGACAAGATGCTTCTTGCTTAACTCCATCAAATCACAATAGGCTGCACCGGTATAACAGGCGAAGAGAAATACATCACGAGCTGTTTCCATTTCCTCTTCCAATTCATCAAAGCGGAGTGCTTTGAGTTTATCCAATGCCTCTTTGTCAAGAGCTTTGGGTGTTTTCTTGTCTCCGCGTTCTATATGAGCCTTATCAAACAGAAGCGTATCAGTCAACCCCTCGCGATAAGCCAGCCTGCAGACGGTCTTCAAATCTGCCGCAACTCTGAAAAATGTGCTTTGCTGATGACCAAGCTCACCGAGACAGAACGCCTGCAACTCATAGATAAAGTTTTCTGTCAACTGCGAGAATGCTAAATCCGAAACATGGTATTTCTTCTGAATGAACTCTTGCAACCGTTTCCGAGTGGAATGATAGGCAGACACAGACTCTTCCTTGATGTCTATACCGATATGGCTTTCTTTCTCCTTGATGAGCATATCCAGCCTCTCGATAAGCATACATCTTGCCTGTACGCTGCCTTGAAACCGTTCTTTCACATTAGTTGCATCAAATGGCTGTCCTTTGGCAATCAAAGACTGATAGGCAGATTGAATGGAAAGCAACAAATTCTCCAATCTCCCATTAATCTCCACCGCCTCACGGCTCTTGCCGTCCATCCTGCTCTCACGTGAATTCCACAAGTCGGGGTTGCAGGAAAGTTTACAACTGAACTGCGCAATACTCCTTCCAAGTGTTATCCGCCCCATAATCGGGGCTTTACCTGATTTGCCTATACCGCTCTTTTTAAGGTAGAGCAACACCTTCATTTTCTCTGTTTTCATACGCTTTAATATTTGTGGGCAAAATTACCCGAATTAAAGCGTTCCTCACTTATGCAGAAAACTGCCGACCGAAGCAACAGCCACACGAACGATAATAATTCAGTTACCTATTTCTTCTCCATCGTTACCAACATCAAAACAAGGTAACACTCTGGTAACTGAACTTCTGCCTAAATCTGCATGTTTCTGCCCTTTACAAATAGAGCAGTATTATGCCAATTCGTGTATTTCCTCCTCATTATCAGTTAGTTTACATCAATTTCGATATTTCTTCTTTTTCATTGATTAGTTACCCTTGTACTCTGTCTTTAAACCCCAGCAACAGCTAAAAGAATACTCTGTTACTCTGTCTTCAAACCGCAGCAGCAGCGAAAAAACCATTCTGTTACGCTGTCTTCAATCATCAGCAGCTAATCAACAGGAAATTTTCAGCAGCCTTGCCTCTCCTCGGAAAGAGGAGGTTAGGAGTGAAGTGGGGAGCCTACCCCGGCCCTCCAAAAGGGAGGGAGCAAAGCTCCATTAATCAACAAGTTACAAGCCAGGGATAAAAAAGGTGCCTTTCAAGGCTCTTGATGGTGCCGTTCAAGCGCCTTGAAGATGCCTTTCAAGGGGCTTGATAGCCACCATCTGCACGCTATCTTGTAACTTGCTGATTGTTAATAACTTACTCAACACTGGTGCGGAGCTGGACTTCCTCCTTTCGGGAGGGCCGGGGTAGGCTCCCTCATCCCTCCTCCACCTCCCCTTTCCAAGGGTAGGTTACCGGTTTGTTCTGTTGCTATCACTATCCTGCCGGTTACTGCCAAAGGGTGGAAACGCAGCAGGCGGAGGGCTTATCGCACGACAGCTATCTTGCAGACGGTGCCTTTGTCGCCCTCGGCTGTGGCCGTTAGGACCATGTACACGCCGCTGGCCACGCGGCGGCCACGGCGGTCGAGGCCGTCCCAAGTATAGGTTCCGCCGTTGCTGCGGCCCTCGGCAACGAGCGTGCCGCCGGAGGTCACAATCTTTACATCGGCGTTGTAAGACAATCCGGTGATGGTGATAAGACCCGTGTAGTCGGGCCGCACGGGGTTGGGATAGGCGTACACGCTGTCCTTGTCCATGTGGTCGGCGGTGGCGGTGGCGTCGCCCATGTAGGAACAAAGCCCCTTTTCGGTGCCGAAGAACACTTCGCCCGACTGGCTGTCGATAGCTATGCTCTCCACGAAGTCGGACAGCAGCGGGCTGTTTTGCGTGGTGAAGTGCTGCAACTGGGTGAGATTGTCGGCGCTGATGAGGTAAACGCCGCTGCCGTTGGTGCCGAACCACTTGCGGTTGGCACCGTCTATGGCCACTGACGTGATGTCTACGCCGTCCAGAAGATAGTCGGCCAGGTTGGTGTTGTCGTTGCGCGGCACCTTTACCTGATAGAACACGGGGGCATCGGTGGTTATATCGGCCGCGCGGAGCAGCAGCGGCCCGTGGTCTGTTCCGGCCCAGATGTTGCCTTCGCGGTCTTCGGCTGCGCAGCGTACGTAGCCTACCTGCACGCGTGTTCCGTCCTGGTTAACAAAGTTCTTGTAGGCATTGAGCTTGTCGGTCTCGGGCTGGTAGGCCATGAGAGCGGGCATGCGGTAGTGGTTGTTGACGAACCACAGCAGGCCGCGGCTGTCGGTCGTCATGCCCGTAAGGTTCTCCAGGGCGCGCTGGGTGCTGTACATCAGCTCCGGGTGGGGGTATTCGGTCCACTCTCCGCCGGCATCCAGGCGCAGCAAGGGTGCCGAGGTGCTCATGCTGTTGAGGCACCAGAGGCTGCCGTCGGGGGTGAACTGCAGTCCCTGCACAATGACGTAGTTGCGGTTGGTGCGGTCGGCAACGGACCAGGCCGTCTGCAGCGGGCTGTTTGTATTGGTGTAGGCTTTCACGAAGCGGCCGTCGCGGAACTCGTAGAGTCCGCTCCGCCCGGCGGCGAAAACGTGCGTCTTGTCCTTCGGGTCAACGGCAGTACAGGCCACGTCTGCATAGGTGTAGCCCGTTTGCTGCTGCAGGTTGTCCTCGTAAATGGTCCAGTTGTGGCCGGTGAGTGTCTGTACGCAGCCCGGCAGGTTGCGGTCGTTGGTGTCGACGAAGGGGCCGCACGAGGTGTAGAGCGTTCCGTTCTCGAAGCGCAGGAACCCGAAGTAGTTGTACTTGGGGCCGTCGGCACGGGCCTGCTGTGCCTCGGCAAGCAGTGCGGGGTCAATGGTTTTGTGCTGCGGGGTGTAGTCGCCGCGGCGCGTCCAGCTGGCCTTGTCGGGCAGGTTCGACGTGAGGGGGGCGGCGTAGAGGCCGGCAGCAGGCGAGGCGGCGTAGATGTTGCCGCCCTCTGTACGGCAGTAGGCAACGGGAAAGGCGAGGTTGTAGGTGTCGCTCACCTCTGCCCGTGCCACGTCAATCTTCAGTATTCCGAAGTTGGTGGAGAGGTAGGCGGCGGTGCCGCTGATGTGGACGTCGTTCACTGTCTTGTCCTCCGTCATCGACTTGAGGTAGTAGTCGGGCAGGTTGATGACCTGACCGCGGTCGTCCATGAGGTCGATGTTCTGGTCTTCGTACACGATGACGAGCCGCCGGGCGGCCTGACACCAGGCGATGAAGCTGATGCCCGTGCCGCTCAGGGCGTTGGTCTTGTCGTACGTCTGCACGCTGCGGTCGACCGTGTTGTAGGTGTAGAGGCCTCCCGAGGCGAGCACGTAGAGCGTGTTCCCGCCTTTTTCAACGGCCGTGATGTCGTGATAGGCGGGGTAGGCACGCCAGCTGCCGACCTGCGCCTGCAGCGTGGCGGCAGTGGCGATAAGCCCGAGTGTGAGCAGCAGAAACTTCCTCATAGTTTGCGGTTATTGACGGGTTTTCAGGTAATCGACCAGTTTCTGCACGGCCCGGGCACGGTGCGAGATGCGGTTCTTCACCTCCATGCCGAGCTCGGCGAAGCTGTGTTCGTAGCCGTCGGGTATGAAGAGCGGGTCGTAACCGAAGCCGCCGGTGCCGTGTTTAGCGCGGTCTATGCGGCCGTTTACGGTGCCCTCGAAGAGCAGGGGCTCGCCTTCGGCAGTGCCGGAGGCCGTGAGCGGGAGGTATGCTATTACGGTGCGGAAGCGCGCCCGGCGGTTGTCGGCATCGCCCAATCGGCGCAGCAGCTTCTGCATGTTGGCCTCGCTGTCGTGGTCGGTGCCCTCGGCATAGCGGGCGGAGTGTACGCCCGGCTCGCCTCCTAAGGCCTCCACCTCCAGTCCGGTGTCATCGGCAAAGCACGAGAGGCGGTATTTACGGGCCACGTAGCGGGCTTTCTGCATGGCGTTTGCTTCGAGTGTGTCGCCCGTTTCGGGAATATCCTCGTGGCAGCCGATGTCGTTCAGCGACGCTATCTCAAACTCCGGGCCCAGTATCTCCCTGATTTCATCGAGCTTGTGGGCATTGTTTGTGGCAAAAACTATCTTCATTTCGGGGGGTTGGGTGATGGGGGTTGGGTGTTGGGTGATGGCTGCTGGGGGTTGGAAAGCTGCTTCTTCTTGGGCACGCTCACCTTGATTGGGTCGAAGCCTTCGCCGTACACGCCGATTACACTCGACTGACTGACGAATGCGTTGGGGTCTATCATCTTGATGAGTCGGAAGATGTTGACGCTTTCATTCTTCTTGGCAAGGATACAGAGCACCTTCATCTCGCGCCCGGTGTACCATCCGTGGCCATCGAGAATGGTCACTCCGTGCTCCATCTGCGTGCCGATGGCGTTGGCAATCTCTTGGTATTTGTCGGAGAAAATCATGAACTGAACCGACTCCCGGCGGCGGTTCATCACGTAATCGAGCATGAAGTTCTCGATTACCATCGTGCAGAAACCGAACACCACCTTGTGAGCACGGCCGAGGAAGTCGCCGAACTGCGGGAAGAGAAAGCACGACCCGATGATGATGAAGTCAACAGTCATGAGCACCTGGCCCAGCGACATGTTCCTGTACTTGTTCACACAAGCGGCTATGATGTCGGTACCGCCGGTGCTGCCGTTGTTCAGGAACACGATGGCCAGCGACGTTCCGGTAATGCAACAGCCAATGAGCAGCGACATGAAGTCCTGGTTGTGGCCCAGTATCTGCACGAAGTTGCCGTGTTCATCGAGAGGCATAAGCATCTGTGCGAACTTGAGCATGAAGTACAGAGCTGTGATGGCATAGATTGTCTTGACCATGAATTTGAAGCCAAGTATCCTGAGCGCCACCACAAGTAACGACACATTGATGATGAGGTAGGTGTTCTCAATCTTGAAGCCGGTGGCATAGTAGATGATTGCCGACATGCCCGTAACGCCGCCTGTTACGATTTCATAGGGCAGAAGGAACACTGTCCAGCCGAAAGTGTACAGGAGCAAGCCGAGGGTTATGAATATATAATCCTTTGTCTCGTTCCAGATGATGCGGTGGTTGATGGTCATTTGACGACTACATTTACAATTCGCTTAGGTACAACGATAACTTTCACGACGCTTTTTCCTTCGAGATACTTGCGGCTCTTCTCGTCTTCGAGAACGGCCTGCTGTATCTCCTCGTTGGCAGCATCGGCCGAGAAGGTTTTCTGATAGCGTGCCTTGCCGTTGAAACTCACCGTGAGTTGCATCTCGTTCTCCACGAGCAAGGCTTCATTCCATGTGGGCCAGGCGGCATCGCAGACGTTTCCGGCCTGTCCCAGAGCCTCCCAAAGCTCCTCGGATATGTGAGGCGCGAAGGGTGCAAGCAGCACCACGAGGTCTTGCAGCAGCCTGCGGTTGTGGCACTGCTGCTGACCAAGCTCGTTGACGGCTATCATGAAGGCCGAGATGCTGGTGTTGTAGGAGAACTGCTCGATATCTCCGGTAACCTTCTTGATGAGCTTGTGCACGCTCTTGAGCGACTCCCGGGCCGGCTCCTCGTCGTTTACGATGAGCTTGTCGCTATGGTTGTCGTAGAACAGGTTCCACAGTTTGCGGAGGAAACGGTGGCAACCGTCAATGCCGTTGGTATCCCACGGCTTGCTCTGTTCTACCGGACCGAGGAACATCTCGTACAACCGGAGCGTGTCGGCACCGTAGTTTTCCACTATCATATCAGGGTTCACGACGTTGAACATCGACTTGCTCATCTTCTCGATGGCCCATCCGCACTTGTAGACTGGGAGGGGTGATGGGTGTTGGGTGATGGGTGTTGGGTGATGGGTGTTGGGTGATGAGGGGTCCGGTGACGATGAGGGAGACGACTGGCTGCCGTCCTCAAAGATGAAGCGGGCCTGCCGGTACTCCGGCCGCCAGGCGCGAAAGGCGTCTATATCCAGCACGTCGGCATGCACGATGTTCACATCCACGTGTATGGGAGTGGTGTCGTACCGGTCCTTGAGGCCGAAACTTACGAAGAGCGGGCTCTCCTTCGAGGCCGCTGCATCGCCGTTTTCGTTCACGCGATACACGAAGTTGGAGCGTCCCTGTATCATTCCCTGGTTCACGAGCTTCTGGAACGGCTCCTCGCGGCAGCTGTAACCGTAGTCGTGAAGGAACTTGTTCCAGAACCTGCTGTAGATGAGGTGGCCCGTTGCATGCTCCGTTCCGCCCACGTACAGGTCCACGTTCTGCCAGTATTCGTCGGCCTCACGGCTCACCAGAGCCTCGTTGTTGTGCGGGTCCATGTAGCGCAGATAGTAGGCGCTGGAGCCTGCGAAGCCCGGCATGGTGTACAGCTCGATGGGGAACACGGTGCGGTTATCGACCAGGCTCTTGTCAACCACCTTGTTCTGCTGCGTGTCCCAGGCCCACCGTTTGGCATGACCCAGCGGCGGTTCGCCCGTTTCGGTGGGCTCGTACTTGTCAATCTCGGGCAGTTCCAGGGGCAGATACTGCTCCGGTATCATATAAGGCATGTCGTCCTTATAGTAAACCGGGAACGGCTCTCCCCAGTAGCGCTGGCGCGAGAAGATGGCGTCGCGCAGGCGGTAGTTCACCTTCACGCGGCCCAGATGGTGCTCGCTCACGTAGCGCTTGGTGGCCTCGATGGCCTCCTTTACGGTAAGGCCGTTGAGCGAGAAGGCCGACTGCTTGCCCTCCTGGGGGCTGTTGCAAACGATGCCTTCCTTGGCGTCGTAGCTTGCTTCCGACACATCGGCGCCCTCGACGAGCGGAACGATGGGCAGGTTGAAGTGCCGCGCGAAGGCATAGTCGCGGCTGTCGTGAGCCGGAACGGCCATGATGGCGCCCGTGCCATAGCCTGCCAGTACGTACTCCGATATCCACACAGGAATCTCCTCGCCCGTAAACGGATTGATGGCGTACGAACCCGAGAACACGCCCGTTACCTTGCGGTCGGCTATGCGCTCGCGTTCGGTGCGCTTCTTCACGTAGGCCAGGTACTCGTCAACGGCCTGTTGCTGCTCCGCGGTGGTAAGTCTGGCCACCAGCTCGCTCTCGGGCGCCAGCACCATAAACGTGACTCCGAACATGGTATCGGCCCTTGTGGTGAAGATGGTGAAGGAGTTCTGGGTGGCGGATGATGGATGTTGGGTGTTGGATGAGGGGCGATGAGGGGCTACCTTGAACTCTATCTCGGCCCCTTCCGACCGCCCTATCCAGTTGCGCTGGGTCTCTTTCAGCGAGTCGGTCCAGTCTATCGTGTCCAGCCCGTCGAGCAGTCGCTGTGCGTAAGCACTCACTCTGAGGCACCACTGGCGCATCTTCTTCTGCACCACCGGATAGCCCCCGCGCACGCTCACGCCGTCAACCACCTCGTCGTTGGCCAGCACCGTGCCCAGCCCGGCGCACCAGTTAACCATCGTTTCGCCCAGGTAGGCAATGCGGTAGTTCATGAGCGCCTTCTGCTGTTCATGCTCGTTCATGCTGTGCCAGTCGCGTGCAGAGAACTGGAGTTCCTCACTCTGCGCCACGTCCAGGTCCAGTGTACCCTCATCATCGAAGTGGCGGACCAGCTTCTCGATGGGCTCCGCCTTCTGCAGTCGGTTGTCGTAGTAGGAGTTGAACATCTTTTCAAACGCCCACTGCGTCCAGTGATAGTAGCCTGGGTCGCAGGTGCGCACCTCCCGATCCCAGTCGAACGAGAAGCCGATTTTGTCCAGCTGCTCCCTGTAGTGGTTGATGTTCTGCTCCGTAGTGACAGCCGGATGCTGCCCGGTCTGTATGGCATACTGCTCTGCCGGCAGCCCGTAGGCGTCGTAGCCCATGGGGTTGAGCACGTTGAAGCCCTGCAGCCGCTTGTAGCGGGCATAGATATCGGAGGCTATGTAGCCCAGCGGATGGCCCACATGCAGCCCTGCTCCCGAGGGATAAGGGAACATGTTGAGCACGTAGAACTTCTTTTTCTCCTTGTCTTCGGTCACCCGGTAGGTGTTGTTCTCCACCCACCGGCGCTGCCATTTCTTTTCAATTTCCCTGAAATTGTATTCCATTTATGTCTCTTGAATTTTATTTATAAGCGCTTGTCGGTATGTGTTCTCCGCGCGTGCGCAGAGATAGATGTGGCAAAATTACGAAAAATAAATGAGATAAAGGCTCAAAACAGGAAACTTTATCCGCTCCTTTGCTTGGCCCGCCGGCAAGCAGCATGTTTGCTGCTGCGGGCGAGGGGCGGAGCAGATGCTTTTTAAAGACAGAGTAGCTCCTTTTTAAAGACAGAGTAACAAAGTAATTTTTTCGCTGCTTGCAGTTTCCTGCTGGCTTGCTGATGCGGTGTAAAGACAGAGTAACTCCTTTTTAAAGACAGAGTAACAGAGTAATTTTTTTGCTGCATGCAGTTTCCTGCTGGCTTGCTGATGCGGGTGAAAGACAGAGTAACTCCTTTTTAAAGACAGAGTAACAGAGTAATTTTTCTGTTGTTCGATTTATAAAACGGGAAAGTGATAGATGGAAAAACAGCAATGAATACCCACAAGGCAAACCTGTATCCTCCCCTTAGAAAGGGGAGGTTAGGAGGGGATGATTGCACCAGGAAATTACCAACAGCCTGCCGGCAGATTGCCAACTGCCTGCCAAGTGGTCATCCCCTCCTCCGCCTCCCCTTTCCAAGGGGAGGATACCAGTTAGCCTTGCAGCACATTGTTGCTCATTCTTTCCTAACGTATAAACACCCACGCAGCAGTAAAACAATACTTTGTTACTCTGTCTTTACACCGCAACAACAGCAGAAAAAATACTTTGTTACTCTGTCTTTACACCGCAACAACAGCAGAAAAAATACTTTGTTACTCTGTCTCTACACCGCAACTACAGCAGAAAAATTACGCTGTTACGCTGTCTTTAAAAACTGTCAGCAGCCTTTCCTCCCCTTAGAAAGGGGAGGTTAGGAGGGGATGATTGCACCAGGAAATTACCAACTGCCTGCCTGAAGATTGCCAACTGCCTGCCAAGTGGTCATCCCCTCCTCCGCCTCCCCTTTCCAAGGGGAGGATACCAGTTAGCTTTTCTGCACATTGTTGCTTATTCTTTCCTAACGTATAAACACCCCCGCAGCAGTAAAACAATACTTTGTTACTCTGTCTTTACACCGCAACTACAGCAGAAATAATACTTTGTTACTCTGTCTTTACACCGCAACTACAGCAGAAAAATTACGCTGTTACGCTGTCTTTAAAAACTATCAGCAGCCTTTCCTCCCTTTAGAAAGGGGAGGTTAGGAGGGGATGATTGCGGCAGGAAAAGTCCTTTTGCGACTCTGCTCATAAGCTGTTAAAAATCAACAAGTTATGAGCAGAAGAGCAGGAGGTGGCTTTCAAGCCTCTTGAACGGCATCTTCAAGAGGCTTGAAGCTATCGTTCAAGGAGCTTGAAGGACAGCTCCAGCGAAACGCGAGCAAACAATGGGGGCGCAGACTGATGAACTGCAAATCTCAAACTGCAGAACTGCAAAAAGCAAACTGATGAACTGCAAAAAGCAAACTGATGAACTACAAATCTCAAACTGCAGAACTGCAAAGCGCAGACTGCCGGCCATCGGCATCTGAAAAGCATAAAAACACCCGCGTATTTGCAGCCTTTGGGGCGGCTGATTGCAAATACGCGGGGTTGGAATAAAGGGGCTATCAAACAGAACAAGCGGCCCTAAAGCAACGGGGACAGTCGTCAGGGGCAGCGCTACTCCTCGGTGAAGAGCACCTGGATAACGGTCTGGCCAACGGCCTTGAGGGTGTTCTTGTCAATGTGCTCCATGTCGTCGGCCAGCGTGTGCCACGTGGGCCCGAAGCTGCTTTGCGGGCAGTTGGGGTAATAGGGGATGATGTCGATGGTGGGAATGCGGGCTATCTCGTTCACCGGAACATGGTCGTCGGTGATGTAACCGCCCTCAGAGCGGGGGAAATAGCTGCCGTATCCGGCCTTTCGGGCGGCCCGCCAAACCTTCTTCACGATTTCGGGGGCGTAGCGTTTCGACATTCCTTCCTGGTAGAACTTGGCTCCCTGGCCGCCTACCATGTCGAGCAGAATGCCGTAACGGGCCTCGTAGCCGGCGGCGTTCTGTGCCCAGTACTGGGCGCCCAGGGCCCATGAGCTGGCATCGTCTGCCACGCCGGCCCACTGCGGAGTTCCCCAGTCTTCGGCATCAAAGCACACGAAATCGACGCCGAACGAGAGCTCCTCGCCCCACTTCCCTGCCTCCGGGGTGGCCTGCGGGGCGGCTGCGGAGGCGGCACTTCCCTGCGCGGAGTGGGCAGGTACGGCGCTGCGGCTGGCCGAGAGCAGACGGGCTATCTCCAGCATCACGGCCACGCCGCTGGCTCCATCGTTGGCCGCAAGGACGGGTTTGCGCCAGTTGAGCGAGTCGGGGTCGTTGTCGGCCCACGGCCGTGAGTCCCAGTGGGCGCAGAGGAGGATGCGGGTGGTGGCGCCGGGGTTGAAGGACGCGATGATGTTACGGCTGTGCAGGATGGTGCCGTCGTAGCCTTTGAGGTCGGCGCGCTGGGTCTTCACTTGGCATCCATACTGGCGGAACCGGGCTTCAATCCAGTCGGCACAGCGGTCGTGTGCGGCCGAATTCATGTCGCGGTAGCCGAAGTTGCACTGTGCCTGGGTAAAGGCGTAGGCGCTGTCGGCATTGAAGGCGGGGCCTGCGGGTTCCACTTTCTCCTCGGCGTCGACCTCGTCGGCGTCGGGCGAAGCCATCTGCGGGAACAGCACTCCCTTGAAGACGATGAACAGGATGAGGGCAACAGCAGCCATGATAGCGATGATTAGGATGGTACGTTTCTTCATTTTCTTGCGTTTTGGACTTGTGTCATCACCCTGAGCCAGTTGCCTCCCCAGATGCGGGCGATGTCTTGCTCGCTGTACTTGCGGCGCAGCAGGCAGATGGTAAAGTTGATGAGTTCCGACGAGTCGGCAAGTCCGCGGATGCCGCCGTCGCCGTCGAAGTCGGTTCCCAGCCCCACATGTTCTATTCCCATCACGCTGATGGCGTGCTCCAGGTGGGCCACCGCGTCGCGTATGTCGGCCTCTCCGGCCTGCCGCAGGAATCCGGCGTAGAGCGTGGTGTGGGCCACGCCGCCCTTAAGGGCCAAGGCCCGGAGCTGCTGGTCGGTAAGGTTGCGGGGCACGTTGCACAGTGCGCGGCAGTTGGAGTGGCTGCACACGATGGGCAACTGGCTGATGTCGAGGGCATCGTAGAAGCTGCGTTCGGCTCCGTGAGACAGGTCCACCATGATGCCTTGGGCGTTCATCTCGCGGATAACCTGCTCTCCGAAGGCGGAAACTCCGCCATGCGTGCCGCTGCCCCGTGCGGAGTCGCAGATCTGGTTGTCGCCGTTGTGGCACAGGGTGATGTACACCACGCCCCTTTGGGCAAAGTGGCTGATGTTTGAGAGGTCGCTGCCAAGGGCCAGACCGTTCTCTATGCCGAGCATGACAGACTTGCGTCCGTGCCGTTTGTTCTCGTATAGCTGGGCCGGAGTGCGGGCTATGGCCACGCTGGCGGCATGCTCGTGCACGGTTGCCTCTATCTTGTCGAAGATGAAGTCGGCATAAGCCGTGGGCGTGATGTGGCTGAGCAGTTCCGCTTGCTGCGGGTTGTACTTCTGCAGTCCGGCGATGTCAATCTTTTCTGCGAACGGCTCCCCGGGCTTGGGTTGCGGCAGATAGGCCACCATGGTTACGGCATCCTGCCTGCCGTCGGCCATCTTGTGCAGGTCAACCAGTATGCGGGGGTCTCGCTGAGCGAAGTTCACGCCCTGCGGAAAGAACATGGGCGTGTCGCAATGAGTATCGAGTGTGAGCACCCGATGGTGCAGGCGCTTGGCTACGGAGAAGTTTCCGGCCTCGCCGACGAGCCATTCAAAGAGCTTGAGGCCCTCCTGCTGCAGCCATTCCGGATGCCACTGCACGCCCAGAACAGCCTTGAACTCGGTGCTCTCGATAGCTTCGGTAACGCCGTCGGGGGCCTGCGCCGTTACGCGGAAGCGCTTGCCGGGGTCTTGAACGGCCTGATGGTGGAAGGAATTCACGTACAATCGCTCGGCTCCATATATCCCGTGCAGGATGGAGTCGGGCTCTATGCTCACGCTATGGGTAGGCTCCTGGCGGTCGGCATCTTGGCTGTGCTTGAGCAGGCGGGCTGCTGCGGGCATGCCTTGGGCTATGTCCTGCATGAGCGTACCGCCCAGGGCAAGGGCCAGGGTCTGTATGCCGCGGCAGATGCCCAGCATGGGTATCTGGCGGTTAAAGGCCAGGCGGGTGAGTAAAAGTTCGGGTAAATCGCGCTCGGAGTTGATGCCGTGCAGCTGTGGCAACGGCTCCTCGCCCGCCCAGAGCGGGTTATAATCGCCTCCGCCGGTAAGGAGCAGGCCGTCGATGCGGTCGAGCGTGCCGATGATAACATCCTTGTCGGCCACCGGAGGGATGATAACGGGCGTGCCGCCGGCCGCTACCACCTGCGTATAATAGCGGTCGCGCAGGGCTGCATCGCCGTTGGTGTAGTTGGAAGTAATGCCAATGACCGGGCGGTTACTGGCTTCGGGGAAGGTCGCATAGACGGAGTCGAGATGCGACTGCAGGTCAAAATCGTTCATGCTTTTACTTTTGCTCTGTTTTGACGGGTATCTCCCGCTTGATGCTTTGCTCCAGAGAGATGAGCGTCTCGGTGCTCACAACGCCCGGAATGGACTGCAGCTGACCGTTCAGCAGGTCCATGAGCTGCTCGTTGTCGTGGGCATAGAGCTTGATGAGCATGGTGTAGGGGCCGGTCGTGAAGTGGCATTCCACAATCTCGGGAATGCTCATCAGCCGTTCCACTACGTTCTTATACAGGCTTCCGCGCTCCAGGTTGAGCCCCACGTAGGTGCAGGTGGAGTAGCCCAGACTCTTGGGATTGATGTCGAATCCGCTGCCTGTGATGACGCCGTTTTCGACCAGATGCTGCACGCGTTGGTGGATGGCGGCACGCGAAACGCCGCATTCGGCTGCCACGTCCTTGAAAGGAATACGTGCATTCTGGGAGAGAATGCTGAGTATCTTCTTGTCTAAATTGTCTATTCTGTCCATTACTAAGCTTTTTGTTGATGATGAGTGGAGTTTACAATGTGTCAACAAAAATAGGCAATTAATGTGATATAAACAACAAAATGCACGGAATTTTCGGTTTTCCGTGCATTTTGTCAGCTTTTTGCCTGTTACGTGCGGGGTTGCTGCCGTTATGCCAGGTTAGCGTTGCCGACGTGAGGCAGTCTTCTTGGCAGGGGCCTCCGCTTGGCTCTTGTCGGCCTTGGCGGGAGCTTCGGCAGGCTTCTCCTGCTCAATGCTCACCAGCTCTACGGTGAACACAAGTGCCGAGTAGGGCTTTATCTGGCCGGCCTGGCGGCTGCCGTAGGCCAGTTCCTGCGGGATGTAGAGCTCCCACTTGCTGCCCGTGGGCATCATGGTGAGGGCCTCGGTCCAGCCTTTGATAACCTGGTCGCAGCGGAACGAGCTGGTCTGCGGGTTGCGTTTGTAGCTGCTGTCGAATACGGTGCCGTCGATGAGTTTGCCCTCGTACTTCACCGTTACCTTGTCGGTAGCCTTCGGAATGGCACCGTTGCCGGCGCTGATGACCTTGTACTGCAGTCCGCTGGCAGTGGTCTTGACGCCCTCCTTGGTCTTGTTGTCGGCCAGCCAGCGCTCGTTTTCGGTCTTGTAGGCGGCGTTGCGGGCCTCAATGTCGGCCGTGCGACGGGCTTCGTAGAAACTTTCGGCCTCCGACTGGGCGAAGAACGTGTTGTCATCTGTTACCCCGGCGAGGAATCCCTGATGAAAAGGACGGGCCGCGATGGAGTCCTTGGTGTTCTCAAAGTCGGCCTTGGCACCGGGCAGAATGCGCTCGGCAGCCATGCGGGCTATCTGCACCCCGGCGTTGTAAGCTTTGTATTCGGGGTCGTTCATGCGCTGCAACGCCTCGTTGTAGCCCTGCACGAAGTTGGCCATGTAGGCCGTATCGACGCCGTACTCCTGCTTCAGGTAGTTCATCAGGCCGCGTGTAGAGGCCTTTCCCACGGCGTAGCTAACAGTATCGGAGGGCGTGGCAAGCACCACGGCCTCAACGGGCTGCGCCGTCGTTTTCTTCTTCTTGTTTTTCTTCTCGGCCATAGCCGGGCTCAAAGAGGCACTCGCCAAGATGACGAGTGCAAGCAAAATCACCTTTTTCATGTTAGAAGCTATGATTATAAAGTCCCTCCCCGGAGATGGGAAGGGACCTGACTATTTATCTTGCCATATGCTTATTTCTCGATAGAAAGCAGCTCAATCTTGAAGATAAGGGCAGAGTAAGGCTTGATGTTGTTCTGCAGCTGCTCGCCGTAAGCCATCTCCTGCGGGATGTAAACCTCCCAGGCAGAGCCCACGGGCATGTGCACCAGGGCCTCGGTCCAGCCCTTGATAACCTGGTTGGCGTGCAGGGTCACGGGCTCGCCACGCTTGTAGCTGCTGTCTATTACCTTGCCGTCGAGGGTGCGGCCCTCATAATGTACCTTCACCAGTGAGGTGTCCTTGGGGATAGGACCGTTACCTTCCTTGATGACCTTGTACTGCACTCCCGACTTCAGTGTTACCACTCCGGGCTTCTGCTTGTTGGCAGCGAGGAACTTCTCGCCGGCCTCCTTGTTGGGTCCATACTGCTTGAGCAGGTTCTTCTGGCGGATATCGGTCATCTTGGCCTGTGCCACCTGCTGTGCCTGTTCCATGCTGTAGAGGCCCTTCTTGCCGGTAGTACCGGCCACGAAGCCGGCCATGAAGTTCTTCAGACTGATGGTTTTGGTCGAGTCATCGCCGAAAACCTCGCGGTTGATACCCTTCACCATCTGGTTTGATATCTGCTGTCCAATCTGGATACCGGCGTAGTAGGCAGCCTTGCCCTTGTCGTCGCCGGCGTTTGCACCGTCGTTCAGGCCCTTGAGGAACTGGTCCATGTACGTCGTGTCGATGCCCATGCGGCCCACTAAGAAATCTTTGAGTCCCTGCGACTGGGACATGCCCATGGCGTAGCTCATAGAGTCTACATCGCTCTTGAGGTTAGCCTTGGGGGTTGAATGTCCGCAACCCGTGAGGGTGGCGGCTGCAATAGCCAGAGCGGCTACGAAAGTCAGTTTTTTCATTGTTGTATAATTGCTTTTTTGAAATTTCTAAATCAGCGTTTCAGAGCACTTCCAGCAGTTCGACGTCGAAGATGAGCGCCGAGAACGGAGGTATCTGCTGGCCGGCTCCGCGCTCGCCGTAGCCGAGGCTGTAGGGGATGAAGAAGCGGTACTTGGCGCCCTCCTGCATGAGCTGCAGGCCCTCGGTCCAGCCGGCAATTACCTGGTTGAGGCCGAACACGGCAGGCTCGCCGCGCTGGATACTGCTGTCGAAGAGCGTGCCGTCTACCAGCATTCCCTCGTAGTGACAGCGCACCTGGTCGGTTGCCTTGGGCTTTTTGCCGTTGCCCTCCTTGAGCACTTTGTACTGCAGTCCGCTGGGTAAGGTCACTATACCGTCCTTACCGGCATTCCGGGCCAGGTAGTTTTCGCCCGTTTCCTTATTGGCCGAGAAGCGCTCGGCAGCAGCAGCGCGCTGCTTCTGTTCCTGCTCCTGGAAGAAATTCTGTACCAATGTCTGCGCTTCCTGCTCATCGAGCTGCAGCTTGGAGCCCATGATCACGTCCTTGATAGCCTGCGCGAAATCGTCGATGTTCAGTTGCCTGGCACCCATGTCAACCAGCTGGCGGCCGATGCCAAGTCCCAAAGCGTAACTTACTTTGTCCATGTCTGTCTGTTTGCTTGCTTAATATAAATAATGTGCAAAGGTACTATTTTATTCTGACTGAATACGATTTATTCCGAAAAAAATACTAAATTTGTAGTTAGTTAATATTCTGTGCTTATGAAGAAAATCGTATTTCTTACCGGAGCAGGCATGTCGGTAGAGAGCGGATTCAAGACTTTTCGCGGCAACGACGGCCTCTGGGAGAACTATCCCGTGCAGCAGGTGGCCTCTCACGAGGGGTGGGAAGCCGACCCGGTGCTGGTTACCAACTTCTACAACATGCTGCGGCAGAAGCTCTACCGAGCCCAACCCAACGAGGGACACCGCCTCATCAGCAGCCTGGAGAAGGACTATGAGGTTACTGTTATTACGCAGAACGTGGACGACCTGCACGAACGCGCCGGCTCGTCGCACGTCATCCACCTGCACGGCGAGCTCGCCAAGGTGTGCTCCAGCCGCGACCCTTACAACCCGGAGTTCATCGTCAGCCTGCCCGAAGACAACTGTCAGGTGGCCCCGGGAACCAAAGCCGGCGACGGGAGCCTGCTGAGGCCCTTCATCGTCTTCTTCGGCGAGAGCGTTCCCATGATTGAACCGGCCGCCCGCGAGGCCCAGCAGGCCGACGTGTTCGTCATCATCGGCACCTCGCTCAACGTTTATCCGGCAGCCGGGCTCATACAGTACGCCCCGCCGCAGTGCCCCGTGTACCTCATAGACCCCGAACCCGTGATGGCCGGCGGCTACCGGAACGTAACCCACATACAGCAGGGAGCCAGCGCCGGCATGCGCCAGTTGTGCCGCCTGTTGGCCCAAAACGGCTGACTGCAAACGAGAAACGGGAATCGGAAGGTTCCCGTTTGTTTTTGCAAAATTTACTTATTTATTTACATGAAGGTTCAAAATTAATGCCTATATTTGCACAAGCCACCGACCCCATACACACGCGTCGGAAGCCGAGATGACACCAGCCGGACGGCCGCAGGGCACGTTTGCGCTTATCTTTACAACAAACACATGGAGGACAAGACCATGATGAACGAACTCATTGACACGCTGCACACCGAGCAATGCTCGCTTGTAGTGCTGCACGAAGGAAACATCAACACCTTCAACGGACGTGGCGTAAGGACACTCTACAACATTCTGAACGACGAACCCGAGCTGCTCTTCGGCGCCAAACTGGCCGACAAGGCCGTGGGCCGCACAGCAGCAAAGGCCATGGCGGCCGGCGGCGTGGTCGAGGTTTATGCCGACGTAATAAGCGACCAGGCCTTCGACGTGCTGCGCGATGCCGGCATCAAGGTGAATTACGACAAGAAGGTAGACCACCCCACCTTCCTTAAGATATGGGAAAAGCTCGGCGAAGCCGACTGAAAGTTTGCCCATCAGCGCCTTCACCGGCGGCAGGCAGCGCTGTGGCAGGCCGTCGGTTTTGTCAGGAAACTTGCCAATTTTTAACACATTTTATACCAACCGGAAAAGTAAAAACGGCACAGTTCCGGCACCGAGAACGGCTCTTCGGCCGCCCGTTTTTACCCACTTGCAGCACCTGAAACATGCTTCATGAACCTTGAAGCATACCTCCGGCGGCGGCAGACGGTACGTTCTGCCTGCCTGAAGATATGTTCCGGCTTTGTTGAACGCATCCTTCAAGCCTCTTGAAGCATACCTTCAGGAACCCCGAAAATACGGATAAAAACACAAAATGTTGATTATCAACCATTTATAACATATCTGATTTCTGCCTTATTTTGACCCACAGGCGGCTCCGGAGAAAACCCGCGCCGCCTTTTCTTACTGTATTGTAAGGATAAACAGCAGGTTTTAACAGTGCCAGGCAGAGGTTTCGGCCCCTGACGCAGGCATGGCCTCGGGCAGGTGTTTCGCTCTCTCGGCTAACGGGGCAGTCATGGTCAAACCTGCGGACTGTTCCTCTTGAGAACGTCGGGGCAACGTGTTAAGAAAATAATACAAAAAGATTAAAAAACTTGTAATTTATGATTAAGTGCCAGAAAAATGTTTATCTTTGCAGCCAAAGAGTCTACACAAGTTTGCGGCCGCACGTGCGCAAACTCCCTGATGCCATGAAACTTAAATGTAAAGACAGGAATTTAAATAACCAAATAAAAACTTATGAAACAGGACACAACCATCTGTGCAGACGGCAGGCGCTACATTCTCTTGCTCGCCGCATGTCTCTTTCTATCGCCGGTCTTGAGCTTCAGCGCCCTCGGTGCAGGCGGAGGCAGCCTTGTAACCCAGCAGGATGATGCGTACCAGCTGCAGGGCAACGTAACGACCCGCGACGGCGAGCCCGTAACAGGCGCCGTTGTAAAGGCCGACAACAAGACAGGAGCCATTACCGATGCCGAGGGCAACTTCACCCTCCGCGTAACCCGGGGCCAGGTGATAGAGGTTTCGTCGCTCGGCTTCGTTACCCGCAAGCTCACCGCCGACGGCCGGACGAGGGTCAGCATCATGCTCGAGGAAGACGCCAAGTCGCTCGACGAGGTCGTGGTTGTGGGCTACGGCAGCATGTCACGCAGGGATGTTACGAGCTCCATCACCACCGTCAAGGCCAAGGACATGAACGTGGGCGTTTACTCCTCGCCCGCCCAGCTGCTGGAGGGCAAGGTCTCCGGCCTCACCATCACGCAGAGCAGCAACCCCAACGGCACCCCGTCGATAACGCTGCGCGGCGCCTCCACCTTCCGTACCGGTGCGGCGCAGGAGCCGTACTACGTGGTAGACGGCATTCCGGGAGTGCCGCTCTCGGTTGTTTCACCTGACGACATAGAGAGCATAGACGTGCTGCGCGATGCCTCGGCCACGGCCATCTACGGCTCCAAGGCCGCCAACGGCGTCATCATAGTGACAACGAAGAAAGGCCGTAAGGGCGACCACGCCACCGTTAACTACAGCGCCTACGTGGCCGTGGACAACGTAGCCAAGCGCTACGAGATGCTCAGCGGGACCGAATACCGCAACTTCATGAACGAAAACAAACTTGCCATTGACCCCAACGACGAGGGCAACGTGGATACCGACTGGCAGGAGGAGGTGCAGCGCACGGGCCTCTCGCAGAACCATAACCTCGCCATCTCGGGCGGCTCGGCACGCACTTCGTACAGCGCCAGCTTCAATGTATTCAGCAACAATGGCGTGATACGCGGCACCGACAGCAAGCGGTACCTGGGCCGAGCCTTCGTGGAGACCAAGGCGCTGGCCAACAGGCTCACGCTCTCCTTTAACCTCAACGGCAGCCTCACCAAGCAGAACGACGTGCCGCATCTGGGCGATGCCATGAGCGTTTACGATGCCATGACCTACTTCCTGCCCATATCGCCCGTGAAGGATGCTGCCGGCAAGTGGTTCGAACGCCCCTCGCGCTCGCAGTATTACAACCCGGTGGGACTGTACAGGGAGAGCATCAACGAGACCAAAGTGAAGAGCATGCAGGCTGTGGCCAAGGCAACGGTAGACATCATCGACGGACTCAACTTCAACCTCAACCTCTCCTACCAGAACCAACACTACACTTACAACACCTACTACAGCTCCGGTTCCTACATCAAAGCAGGCGCCCAGGGCTACGCAAGGCGTGCAAGCGTGGAGAACGACCACAAGACCGTGGAGCTGTTCTTTAACTACAACAAGACCATAGGCAAGGTTCACAAGCTGGGAGCCATGCTTGGCTACTCGTGGGAAGAGGGCAACGACAACGACGGTTTTCAGGCTACGGGCTCTCACTTCTTTGACGATACGCTCACGTTCCATAACCTCGGGCTCTCCAACAGCCAGGACCGCATCGACTACGGCAACTACTACCTCTCCACGCTCCGCATGATTTCCTTCTTCGGCCGCGTGAACTATGCCTATGCCGACAGGTATCTGCTGCAGGCAACGGTGCGCCGCGACGGCTCTTCGGCTTTCGGCCGCAACAACCGGTGGGCCACCTTCCCCTCCGTATCGGCGGCATGGCGGCTCTCTGAAGAACCCTTTATCAAGCGCCTTGGCGTGTTCGATGACCTCAAGTTCCGCATCGGCTACGGCGTAAGCGGCAACTCGCTGGGCTTCGATGTCTTTACGGCAACACAGGTGTACGGCGCCCTCGGCGGCTGGACTACTAACTTCGACAACAGGCCCATACAGACTATTGGGGCCACGCGCAACGCCAATCCCGACCTGAAGTGGGAGCGCACGGGCATGTTCAACATAGGTATTGACTTCGGATTCCTGGCCAACCGACTCAACGGAACGCTCGAATTCTACAACAAAACCACCAATGACCTGATAGCGGACTACCAGGTTTCGACCACCAAATACCTCTACAACTGGCTCACAACCAACGTAGGGCGCATCAGTAACCGTGGCGTTGAGCTTACCGTCAACGCCATACCGGTGCGTACCGGCAACTTTACGTGGAGCACATCGCTCAACATCTCGCATAATAAAAATAAGGTGGAAAAGATTTCAAGCGCCGAGTTCTCCGTCAACTTCATGGACGAAGCCTACCTCGGCGGCTACGGACAGACTGGCATGCCGAGCCAACGCATCAGCGAGGGTGAACCAATTGGCACCTTCTACGGATGGAAATGGGCCGGCTACAACGACGAGGGCGTGTCCGTATTCTATGAGTACGACGACGAGGGGAACCCCACCGGGAACACTACCTCTAAGCCCCAGTACAAAGACTTGGTAAAGTTAGGCTGCGCGCAGCCCAAGCTCACCTACGGCTGGAACAACACCCTGAACTACGGAAGGTGGACACTTACGGCCTTCATGCACGGCGTGCTGGGCAACAAAATCATGAACGCAACGCGTGCCCGCTTATCAAACATGGGCGACGCCGGCCTGCGCAACATCCTCAAGTCGGCCCTGGCAGAGAACAAAGTCACCGACATCAACTCCCACTATCTCTCTGACCGTTACCTGGAGAGCGGCTCCTACCTGCGCCTGTCCACGCTTTCGCTGGCCTACGACTTCGGCCGCATCGGCACCGCCATCAACAATCTGCGCCTGCAGGTAACGTGCAACAACCTCTTCTGCATCACGTCTTACAAGGGCCTTGACCCCGAGGTAGGTCTGGGAGGCATAGAGCCGGGCATCGACAACCGCCAGACCTATCCGCGCACCCGCACCTTCCTGCTGGGCGTAAACATCAACTTCTAAATCCAAAGACATGAGAAAAAAACATTCCAACATACTGTTGCTTTCGGCTGTTGCCATGCTGGCAGCGGGCTGCACCAATCTGGACGTCGACATCAAGTCGCAGTACACCACGCTTCCCGAGACGCAGGATGCCGTCGATGCCATATCTGGAGGCGTCTACAACAGCTACCGCGACGCCCTTGGCGAGAACCACTGGCTCGCGCAGTCCATCTCGTCAGACGAGTGCCTGGCCGTAGCCTTGGGCTCTGATTATTACGACGGAGGCCGCTTCCGCGACCTCGACCTGCACTCATGGAATGCCGATCACCCCTATCTGGAGACCATGTGGAACGGTGCCATGAACGGAGTGAACACTGCCAACAACGTGTTGGCACAGCTGAAGGATGAATCCTACGCCGCTCCTATCCGCGTGATGCGGGCTTTCTACTACTTTCTGCTCATGGACAACTTCGGCGGCGCGCCCATTCTCAGGGCCATGGGGCAGGAAGAAACCGACCGAGCAACGCGTGCCGAAGTGACTCGTTTCATTGAGAGCGAGGTCAAGGAATGCCTCGACAAGCTCACTACCGACGTGAACGAGAAGACCTACGGCAAGGTAACACGCTACATGGCAGAGGCGCTGTTGGTAAAACTGTACCTCAACTGGAATGTGTACACGGCCGAGAACGTGGCTTCCTATACGCCCGATACACCCAACCCGAAGCTGGAGGAGGCCGTTGCATACTGCGACGACATCATCAACTCGGGCCAATTTAACCTCGAGGGCGACTACTGGAGCAAGTTTCTGCCCACCAACGGGCCGCAGATAAAGGACTTCATCTACGCCATGCCGTACGACCGCATCACACAGCGCGGCATGCACTACGCCCGCTGGTGGACCCACCGAGACGGCCGCGCACAGTTTGACCACAACATGGCAGCATCCGTGGCGGGCGTATTACGCGGCAACGCCGAGTACTGCAACAAGTTCAATCTGCCCGGAGACGTGCGCAACGACCTATGGCTCAAGGGGCCCCAATACTACTGGAGCAACTACCAACGCACCGACAAACCATTCACGGTATCAACTACCAAGAAGGGCGTAGACCAGTTCTACAGCGGTGTCGACGGCGATGCAGAGGTTACCTGGCAGGTGAACCTGACCAACGGAGTTACCCTGCGACCGGAGCTGGGCAACCCTGAACTGACCATGAACGCCGGCAACGACAAGATTGGCCGCTCCATGGGTTACCGCAACATCAAGTTCTACATGGACCCCAACACCACCAGCGACGACGGCCGAAGCCAGTGCAACGACGTTCCCATCTTCCGTTTTGCCGACATCCTGCTGCTTAAAGCCGAAGCCATCCTGCGCGGCGCCAAGGCTACTAACGGCGATACGCCGCGTTCACTCATCAACCAAGTGCGCCAGGCTGCCAAGGCTCAGCTCATGGATACAGACCCCACGCTCGACGACTTGCTCGATGAGCGGGCCCGGGAGCTGGTGTGCGAGGGTTGGCGCCGCAACGACCTGATTCGCTTTGGCAAGTTTGAAGAGCTCTGGGGACTGCGCTCCTACAACCCGCAGAGTGCCGGCGAGAAGTTCCGCCGCATATTCCCCGTCCCCACCAAGGTGATGAACACCAATACAAACTGGAAGCAGAACGTTGGGTATTAGACAACAGGCAAGGAACAGAGAGGCCACGGAAGCAACTTGCATGCACAGCTGCTGCTCCCGCAGAGCCTCTCACTTTCTGTGCAATCACTCATCAACAGCAACATGAAGTCTCTATTTCTTTCGCTTGCAACGTGTCTTTTTTTAACCTCGGCAGCGGCGCAGCAGCCCATCGAAGTGCTGGTGCACCGCGGCGCCAACTCGCTGGCACCGGAGAATACCGTGGCATCTGCGCTTGCCGCACTCGACTACGGAGCCTCTTGGATAGAGGTTGACGTCAGGCAGAGCAGCGACGGCGTGCTCTACAACCTGCACGACGAAACCCTCGACCGCACCACTAACGGCCACGGACCGATAGCCCGCATGCGGTCTGCCGACATCGACCGCCTGGATGCGGGCAGCTGGTTCAGTCCACGCTTTGCCGGCACCAGAGTGCCCACCATTGCCACCATGCTCGACAGCCTGAAAGGTCGCGCCAACGTGTTCTTCGATGTCAAGGACGGCGTCTCGCTGCCCCGCCTCATCAGCCTCGTACGTTCAAGGGGCTGGCAGCACAACAGCTTCTTCTGGTTCGGCAGCCGCAAGATGCAGGACAGGTTCGTGCGCCTGGCTCCGGAACTTAAAATAAAGGTAAACGCAGAGAGCTATGCCGAGCTGCAACAGTGGATGCGCGTATGCCGACCCATGGCCATAGAGATTTCGCCGGCCCACCTCACCGACTCCATCCGCAACTACTGCCGGGCACGGGGCATCAAAATCATGGCCGCACTGATGATGAAGAACGGCGACGAAGCCTATCGCGAAGCCATCAACTGCCACCCCGACATGGTGAACCTCGACCAGCCCGAACGCTTCCGTCAGGTACTCCGACAGCTGCAGTACGAACGCAACCGCACCGCTGCTTTCATGTCCGACGCCCACATACAGGATGTTATCTCGCACCCGGAGCTGCTGCGCACCATGAACGTACAGGTGCAGTCAACGCGTCTCTTCAATGAGAACATCTTCGCCCTGCGCGCTGCTCTCGACGATGCTGCCCGCCGCCAGGCCGGCATCGTGGTGCTGACGGGCGACATGACCGACAACGGGCAGCTCGTGAACCAGCACGCCGCAGCCCGCATACTGCATGAATACGAGCGCCGATACGGCATGAGCTTCTTCATGACCGTAGGCAACCACGACCCCAAGTCGCCTTTCGGAACCGATACCGAAGAGGCCAACTTCCTGGCTGCCGACGGCAGTTCGCACGCCATAGTGAGCGATTCGTCGCTCTATAGTGCCGCAGCCGTGCCGCCCGTACAGGTCGACACCACCCTGCGCAGCGCGGGTTACGAGGAGCAGATGCGCTGTTACAGCAGGTTCGGGTTCTTTCCCAGAGCCGATTATCTGTACTGGGAGACGCCTTTCTCGGCCTATACACCCGACAGCTACTCCTTGTTCAAGGCGCAGGAGGCCGCAAGCATCGCCAATCGGACTTGTACTTACTGCGACAGCCTGCGCGCCATAGACGCCAGCTACCTTGCAGAACCGGTGCAGGGGCTGTGGCTCATGGCCATTGATGCCGGCGTCTACCTGCCCGACAGCTTGGTTAACGGCCGCATGACGTACAAGAATTCGTCCGTTGGCTACAACAACGTGCTGCGCCACAAGCACCACCTGCTCTCGTGGGTGCGCAGGGTTACGGCCGAAGCACGCCGCCGCGGCAAGACGCTCATTGCCTTCAGCCACTATCCGTTGGCCGATTTTAACGACGGCGCCTCGCCCATCATCCGCCGTGCCTGGGGCAACGGAGCCTTCGACATCGACCGTGTGCCGGCCCCGGAGGTTACCGACTCGTTCCTCGAAGCTGGCTTGCGCCTGCACTTTGCAGGCCACATGCACGTAAACGACAAGGCCACCTACGCTGCCAAAGACGGCCGCCGGCTGGTCAACATACAAATTCCGTCGCTGGCAACCTGCATGCCGGCCTACAAGCTCGTTACCATCGGCATGGGAGGCGACTGCCAAGTAAGCACCGTACCGGTTGACTCGGTACCCGGATTCGATGCCTTCTTCGACCGCTACCGCCGTGAGTACGCCTACGAAAAGGCCCACGGACGCCGCCCGGTGTGGAGCATCGAGGCCCTGCAGTCCAGGAGCTATCAGCAGTTTTGCGACTGGCAGTTCCGCGACCTCACCCGGGTGCGCTTCATAGAGCGCGACCTTCCGGAGGTGTTGCGCCGTGAGCTGCTGCCCCGCAGCGGTGCTCAGCTGCTGCAGCGCATCGCTCCGCGCACGGCTGATGCCGAGCAGACGATGGACAGCTGGACAGGGTTCGACCTCGTGCTCGACCTCTACCGCCTGCACTATGCCGACAGTCTGGCCCTCGCCCTCATACCCGCAGAGCGCATGCGGCAGTACGACCTCGTGTTCAGCGCGCTCCGGCAGAGCCGCGAACAGAGCCCGTTCATCAGTCAGATGCGCAGCCTGGCCGCCATCTTCAACTGTTTCCGCCGTGACTGACGGTGCACCGATTATTTCTTCTTCGTAAGCTGTAGAAACCTACAGCAGGTGTTTTTCATGCAGCTGTAAACAACAAGGACACAAACAGCCGGTACCGGCAGGCCTGGCCTGCGGTCGCCCTTGTTTCTCCTCACGCCATGTCGGGGCAGGTGCGGGGCATGGATACATGCTGACGGTTATCCGAACGAGAACTCAACATCCTGGATTGCTATCAGCAGATTGCCGTCCTTCCGCCTCACCGTTACCTTGTTCTCCCGGGCCAGCCACCCCACGGCAAGGGCGGTATTCTCGAAACTCAAGCCCAGGTCCAGGCACAATCTGTTGATGTCGGTCTCGCCGCTGTCCTTCAGATAGCGCCAAACTCGGCCTGCATTAAAGCCTATTACTCCTTTTTCCATATCAGTTGTATGTTAAGTTGAACACCCGATGGAAGAGGAGTCCGGAGACTCCTCTCCACCTATACAAATATAAGGAAAAGTAAGAAACGGTGCAAACAATTTAACACTTTTTATTTACCGCCACCTTCGGTTGTCCGTTCCGTCTGCCCTGAACAGAGCAGCTGGTAGCGGTTGTTGCCGCGGTCGCTCTTCAGGCTCACGTGCAGCCAGCGCGCACCAGTCTTGGGTCGGTGGTACACAATGAGCTGGTCGTAGGGCAGGTTGCACACGATGAAGTCCTTCATCTTGCGCTGCACTTCGGCCGAAGGCGTAAAGATGTCGGCCGCCTCGCCCAGGGTATGCTGCGATGAGGGCACGCCACCTACCAGCCGGTTCACCTCTGCAGAGCGGAAACCGCTCGTGATACGCAGCACGCCGAAGCGCCTGCGCAGCGGTTCGAGCACACGTAGGCAGAGCTGGCGGAGGCGCTCCGTCTGCACTTCATTGGGTTCATTGCGCAGTCCGTAGCGTATAGCAGCGGCGGAGCGTGTAAGCTCTCCGAGCCTGAAATGCTCGGAGAGGAGAACGTCGTAGGTTTCTTTTTCGTTCATCCTGAATAATTTTTTAGTGGTCAATTAATTTTAGTTGTCGCTGCAAAGATACGCAATGCCCCCACCGGTTGCAAGCTCCGCGCTGGTACAACGCAGGGTACCATGTTGCAGCCTCGCTGCAGCGGGCTTGAGGCCGCTGCGGGGCGCGGTTTCTGCCTTGCAAATGCGGCGGGCCCGGAGCATCGCCATCAGGGTGGTGCTGCATGCCACCCGTTACTCAAAACCTATCATCCGGGAACTTTCGACAAGTGTCGCACGATTGTGTGACAAGTGTCGAATTCATGTGCGACACTTGTCGAAAGTTCCCGAAGCATACCTCTTGCACCCCCGGAAGCCAAAAATACGGCCGTCAAGTTTGCCCGATTGGAAATAAAGTTGTATTTTTGGGCAACTCATCGAAACATCTCTCTCACATGAAAAGAACCGTTATCTGTCTCGCATTCGTGCTTACCGGTCTCGCCGCATGGGCGCAGACGGGTCAGCTCCGGCGCTCCTCGCCCGAGTCCGAGGGCATTCCCACGGCCGCCGTAGCCCAGCTCTTCGACTCGCTGCTCGCCCTGCCAAGAACCAGCATACACAGCGTCATGGTGCTGCGGCACGACAAGGTGGTGGCCGAAATGTACCCCGAGCCCTTCCGACCCGAGTATGCGCACACGCTGTACAGCTGCTCAAAGACCTTTGTAAGCGCCGCCGTGGGCATTGCCATAGGCGAGAACCGGCTCCGGCTGACCGACCGCGTGGCCACGTTCTTTCCCAGAGAGCTGCCTGACAGCATCTCTCCCAACCTGGCAAGCATGACGGTACGCGACCTGCTCGTCATGGCTTCGGGCATTGAACCCGACTGGCAGCTGCGCAACGGCGCCGCTGACTGGACGCGGCAGTTCCTCTCGCGCCCCGTTGCCACGCCGGGCAAGCTCTTCAAGTACGACTCCCTGTGCACCTACATGCTCTCTGCCATCGTGCAGCGCGTAACGGGCACCACGCTGCTGGAGTATCTCAGGCAGCGCCTCTTCGGCCCCCTGGGCGTAACGGAGGTGCAGTGGGAGCTCAGTCCGGAGGGCATCAACACCGGCGGATGGGGCCTGCATGCCCAGAGCGAGACGCTGGCAAAGTTCGGACTCCTGCTCATGCACCACGGCAACTGGCACGGCCGGCAGCTCATACCCGAGCAGTGGACGCACGAGATGATGCAGAAGCAGATTGATAACGGGCAGCAGGGCTACGGCTACCAGATGTGGCGATGCGCCTATCCGGGCGCCGCCAGGGCCGACGGAGCCTTCGGGCAGTACATCTTCGTGATGCCCAAGGAAGACATGGTGATAGTGGTCACGCAGTATTCCAACTACGACGGGCAGCGCGAGCGCAACCTCTTCTGGCGACTGCTCATGCCCCGCGTAACGGATGCTCCGCTGCCCGCAGCCCCGCGGAGCGATGCGCGGCGACTACAGAAGCTCTCGCACGCCGTGCTTCCCACTCCCTCCGGCGCAAGGCGGGGCACCCATGAGGACAGCCTGCTGGACCGCACCAACACGCTGCCCGCAAACCAGTACGGGCTCAAGAGCATGCAGGCAGAGCGCCGAAGCAGCGAGATAGTGCTCACGCTCACCGATGCCAACGACCATGCCGTTAACCTGCGCCTGGGCTACCGCCGCTGGATTACCACCCAAACCACCGCCTGGCCCGCCTATACCATCAGCGCCCAAGGCCGCTTCAGCGGCATTACGCCCCCGTTCTTCGTGGCCGGCAGCTATGCCTGGCAGGGCAACCAGCTCCGCATCCGCCTGCATTACGTTAACTGGATAACGGCCGTAGACCTCACCGTAACTCCCTCCCCATCCGGCCCCAAAGTGCGTATCGAGTAGGCGAAGGAAAGAAAATCACTCTCCACCCATCACCTAACACCCATCACCCAACACCCACAAACCCATTCATCTACCACCCATCACCCAACACCCAACACCCAACATGCCCACCCTCAACCTCTTTTCGCATCCTATGTACGTCATGCTGAAGCCCATCGGGGCCCACTGCAACCTGGCTTGCACGTACTGTTACTATCTCGAGAAAGCCCATCTGTACGACCAAGTGCCGCGCCACGTGATGAGCGACCGGCTGCTCGAACGCTTCACCCAACAGTATATCGAGGCGCAGACCATGAACGAGGTGCTCTTTACCTGGCACGGCGGAGAAACGCTCATGCGCCCTCTCTCCTTCTACAAGCGGGCCCTGGAGCTGCAGCGCAAGTACGCCCGCGGCCGCGTAATATCCAATGCCATACAGACAAACGGCACCCTGCTGACCGATGAGTGGTGCGAGTTCTTCCGTGAGAACAACTGGCTGGTGGGCGTGAGTATAGACGGTCCGCAGGAGTTTCACGACGAGTACCGGCGCAGCCGCAGCGGGAAGCCGTCGTGGACGCAGGTCATGGCGGGCATCAAGCTGCTGCAGAAGCACGGCGTGGAGTGGAATGCAATGGCCGTGGTCAACGACTTCAACGCCGATTACCCGCTCGAGTTCTACCGTTTCTTCAAGCAGATAGGCTGCAAGTACATCCAGTTCACGCCCATCGTAGAGCGTATCGTGAGCCATGCCGACGGCCGCCATCTGGCCAGCCTCACAGATGCAGCCGACGCCCCGATGGCCGATTTCAGCGTAACGCCCGACCAGTGGGGCAGCTTCTGCTGTGCTATCTTCGACGAGTGGGTGCGCAACGACGTGGGCGAAGTGTTCGTACAGCTCTTCGATGCCACGCTGGCAAACTGGTGCGGGCAGACCCCCGGCATCTGTACCATGGGCAAAACATGCGGCCATGCGGCTGCCATGGAGTTCAACGGCGACGTGTACAGCTGCGATCATTTCGTGTTCCCGGAGTACCGGTTGGGCAACATCAACTCGCAAACGCTGCTCGAGATGATGTACGGCGACAAGCAGCGGGCCTTCGCAACGCTCAAACAAAAGCATCTGCCCCGGCAGTGCAGGGAGTGCAAGTACCGCTTCGCATGCAACGGCGAGTGCCCCAAGAACCGCTTCGTGACCGACGCTTACGGCAATCCCGGCCTCAACTACCTGTGCCGGGGCTACCTCCGGTTCTTCGAACACGTGGCACCCTACATGGACCGCATGAAGCAGTTGCTGGAGCAGCAGCGTGCCCCGGCCGAGATAATGAACGAAATAAAGCTGTAAGAATGCCGTTACCCAGGGTAACGGAGATGTGGATGAAGGGTGAAGTTGACCGTGAGGAGGAACTTTCGACACTTGTCGCACGATGGTGTGACAGGTGTCGAATAATCGTGCGACACTTGTCGAAAGTTCCCGAAGCTATTGTCCGCCATCTTCAAAGCGGACATAACTGAATGAAAAATGGGGTGAATGAAAGTGGCGGAGATTACACTTTTTCGTTGTCCTGACTGATGTGCTTCTTGCCGTCGTAGGTGAGCAGCATGTTGCGCGTGTAGCGGTAACGGCTGCTGGCCAGGCATTCGGCCTCGTCGAAGTGGTTGGAACGCACGTCAAACAGGCCGCACATGAAGTCGTATATCAGGTCGTTGGTAAAGTATTTGTCTTGGTTCCGGGCCATCATAGCGTAGCGCTCGGGGTGATGGTCGATGTAATCTTCGCTCACGAAGGCAAAGAACGGGATGCGTACCATTTGGAAGCTGTCGAAGTTGGGCTTACGTCTGCGGCCCGGTTCGGTGGCATGATCGCTGAAGTAAACCATCGCTTCGAGGTTCAGCTTGCTGCATGCGTACTCGTAGAACTGCTGCAGCACGTGGTCGGTATAGGCCAGGGAGTTCTTGTAGTTGGTCACGTTCTCCTGCACGCCGGGCTGCCCCCAGCGGGTGAAGGCGGCCGGATAGCGGCTCATGAAGTTGAAATGGCTGCCCATGAGGTGCAGCACCACGAGGTTGTTTTGTGTGGGGTCAACCTCATCAAGGAAGCTGATGAGCGTCTCGTCGTACTGCACGCGGTTTACTTCCTGCCGTGTCCATTTGGCCGTTTCGGCCGTATTGGCCACCAGGGTGATAGGAGTATCGGCCGCTCCCAGGTGCCCCTGGTTGCTGTACCAGTGCACTGTGTAGCCTAACTTGTGGGCTATGTCGACGATGGAGCACGACTCATAGAACGGCTTCAGGTTGTACTGGCTGCGTTCGGTGAGTGCTTTTTCCAGCGTGGGAACGGTCTGCATGGTGCACGAGTAGGCATTGCGGAAGAGCAGGAAGTGGCGGCTGTCGGCCGCGGAGGCACGCAGCCAGGGCGTTGTGTCTTCCTTCATGTCGGGATGATAGGCACTCATGAAGTCGCGAGAGGCCGACTCTCCTATTACCATCATGATGGTGTGGGGCTTATCGGAAGGCCTGCCGAGGGGCTCAACCCGCAGTTCCTGCATGCGCAGGGCAGCCTCGCGGATGTAGCGGAGGTTGTTGGCAGCGTACTCCCTCACGTTGGCGTAGAGCATGGCTATGCCCGTTCGGCCGAACACGCCGTGGTGAGGCTTGAAGGTGTAGATGCTGAAGAAGACGAACAGTCCTATCACTAAGCCGGCCCGGATGAGGCTTTCGGCATCGTGCCAGTCGGTGTTTAAGAGTACGTTTGCACCGCTCCGGCCGTTCACAACGAACAGTGCAGCCGTGAGCAACACCGCGGGCAGGACGGCCAGAGCATTCTGCCACCACGCAAAAGAACGGAAGAATTCGACCACCTCGTTCACGTCTGTTTCCTGAATGAGCTTCATTCCGTTGTCATCAATGCACACTCTGTACGTCACGAAGTAAACAATCTGGAACAGCGGAACAAGCATCAGCGGCAGCTCAACAAGTGCCACAACCCAACCCCAGGGGCACAGCAGGTTGAGCGCCGACAGCCAGCCGAAGATGTAGATGCCGAAGGTAATGTCCATGTAGTTCTCGTAATCGGGCGATGTCTTGCGGTTGGTGAGGTGAAAGAGCAGCGGATAAGTGACCATCCACAGCACACCCAGGCCCAGGCCAAGCAGCATACGGGGTTGCAGCAACGATGTTCCCGTAACGGCCAAGGGCAGTATCGAGAGCAGGGTTGTTATCAGGAAGCGCCGCGTCTGCTGGCCGCGAGCGTTCCTGGCCATGCCTTGGTTACATTTCAGATACACCGTGCAGCCAAGGATAAATATCAATATTGCCTCGACAAAATAAGTCAACATACCCATATCAGGGTGCAAAGTTAGCAATTATTTATGAAATAAAGAGTTGCTGCAGGTTAAAAGTAGCTTGATGGGAGAAATGAGTTGAAAGAACGATTACAATGCTCTTGAAATTCTGAAATATAGATTTATTCTGCCTGAATATTTTGTATTTCGGTATTTATACTTATCTTTGTAACCGAAAGAAAGTGTTTGTGAACGCATCATGAGAATTATTTCGCATAAGAAAATCAAGCTGTTTTACGAGCAGAAAGGCTGCGAAGACGCCCGTGTAGCACTGGAACGGTGGTACGACATAGCCTTGCACAGCAGCTGGCACTCGTTAGGAGACATCCGACAAGACTACGGCGACACCGACATGGTAGGCAACCAGCACTACGTTTTCAACATCCGAGGCAACAAATACAGGCTGGTCGTGGTCATTCAGTTCACCATTCAGCGAATCTTCATTCGCTTTGTGGGAACCCACCAGCAGTATGACAAGATACAAGACATTACTCATTTATAAAGGAGGAAACGACAATGGAAGGAATAACCAAACAGCAATACGAACTGGCCGAGCGACGAATAGAGGAACTGCTGCCGCTTGTTGACGACAGCACTCCCACCGACTCGCCGCTTTGTGTGGAGCTTACGCTCATGAGCGACATCGTAGAGGAGTACGAAAAACTGCATTACCCCATCGCCAAACCCACTCCTGCCGAGCTTATCAAGTTAAGCCTCGACGAGCAAAAAATAACCCAGAAAGAACTTGCACGGCGCATTGGCGTAAGCCCAACGCGCGTAAACGACTTTGTGAAAGGCAAGAGCGAGCCGGGCTTGAGCTTAGCCGGCAAGATATGCCACATACTCGGCATACGCCCCGAAGCCATGCTTGGCTATTAACGCCACATGCCCGGACCTACGTAAAATGGCCGGAGAGAGGTTCCGTTTCTTTCTCTCTCCGGTTTTAGAATGATTGAAAGAAAGGTGTAAAAGGATGCTTTCACGAACTTTCGACAAGTGTCGCACGATGGTGTGACAGGTGTCGAATAATCGTGCGACACTTGTCGAAAGTTCCCGAAGCTGTCTTCCTGCACCGCAACGGCGGGTTGAAAGCACCGCGGAAAGACATTGGGAGGAAGGCGGCTACGGACTTCAGAACTTGAGACGGAGCTGGATGTCGAGGTCGGTTTGCGATGAGCGGTCAATCTGCTGGTAGCCGGAAGAGATGTGGTCGCGGTCGAAGTAATCGGTTGAGCCGAGCTTGGCCATGAGCATAACGTGGCTGCCGAGGTCGGTGCGCACGATGAGTGCGTAGCGGATGCCATGCCCCGAGAAGGCCGGAAACGAGAAGTCGTAGAGCAATCCGCGCTCGTAGGTGTAGATGCGGGAGGCATAATCGGCCGTGTGAAAGTAGCCCACGCTGCCGTACAGGTGCAGCCGGCGGCGCTGCCAGCTCAGGTTCTGGCTCGCCATCCACCCCAGGCTGTTGCCCTGCCAGTGGCTGTTCATCACGTCGGCCTGCGTCTTCAGTCCCCATCCATCGGCCTCATAGCTGAATGCGAGGCGCCCCCGCTGCTCGGTGCCGGATATGAGTGCGGTCTTTTCAGCATTGTCCTGCTGCTTCAGTTTTATGCGGTAGCGGCCGTAGATGGCCGTTCTGCCGCTGCGCCAGGTAACGGCGAGCAGGTTGTCCCAGGCATGCGAGGGAGCGTTGGCTCCGTACCGGGGCCATGCAAAGTGGCTGTAGTCGGTGTACATCATCAGCTCCCAGTGGCTTGCCGGGCGCCAGGTGGCTCCCAAGTAGATGCCGCTCTCGTTCTGCTCGGCACCTCCCTCGCTGAAACTCCTGCTCATGAGCGAGTAGAAACGGTAGCTGTAGAAGCGTTGCAGGGCCAGGAGAGAGAGGCGGGACGAGGGCTGCCAGCTCAACAGATTGATGGTTGCAAGGGCTCCGCAGTCGCCGGTGGCAGTCTCGCCGCTCAGGGTCAGGGCGCGCGAAGTGTAGCCATAGTCGGCACTCAGGTTCCAGAAGCGGCTGCCGCGGGCGTAGTACCGGCGGAAGCGTTGGGTGGACTGGGGCGCCAGTTCATGGTCGAGCGAGGTGTAGAAGCCCGTGATGCCGGCATGCAGACCGTGCCATCGCCAGGCCACGTTGCCCCCTGCAAGGGTCTGCGCGGCCAGGTTCTTGTGGTCCATCTCGGTCTGCGTGCGGTGGTATCCGGTCTTCAGGATGGTCTGAATGGTGCTGCTGTCGGCTCCGGGCGTGGCATCTATCTTGCGGTAAGAGAAGAATCCGGTAAGCTCCACGTGCGGTACAACCTGCACGGTTGCCGCTGCTCCCTGCAAGAAGTTGGCGCTCGAGCGCGACGAGTGGCCACGCAGGGAGGCGCTGCTGTTGCCCAGCGTGGAGAGCGTTGCCATCTTTCCGAAGCCGAAACTGTTGTTCAGGATAAGGCCGAGGCCGAATTTCAGCCGGTATCTTCCGGCCACCAGCGCCTTTAGTCGGCCCATGTCGCGCAACTGGAGGTAAAAGGAATAGAAGTCGTAGCCCGCCTTGTTACGGCCTGCAAAGAAGGGTTCGCCCGCATCCTGGGCACCGGTGAGGCCGATTCTCACCTGCTGTCCGTAGCTGAAAACGTACCGCAGCCAGTGCTTGTACTTGTAACCCAGGTAGCCGTTGACGTCGCCGTGGCGGGTGTAGAAGGGCAACCGGCCGGCTGCGGTGAGCTCGTGGCGGCCGTAGTGGGCCACCTGCTGCAGGGTGGGCAGTTGTCTTCCGCCGGCCGGCTGGCCTGCAAACACGAAGCAGCCAAGCAGCTTTACGCGCGTTGGGTCGAGCGACTCAATCATCGAGAGCTCGCCTAACGAGCGCATGGGGCCATATTTATAAAGGTATTCTGATAAGTCCTCAACTTGCCGGGGGGTGAGAAAAGGCAGGCGTTCCAGGTCCTCGCGGGTGGCCGTATTGATGTTCAGGGGCCTTGCGGCCAGCTCGCTCAGCACGTCGTACATGGCTTCCCAGGTCTCCGTTTCCACGTCTTCGGTTTCTCCCAACTGGTCAAGATATTCCTCCCACGGCTCGGTATGCTGTGCCGATGCGTGCAGCACGACTGCCAGCAGGAGCAGCGTCAAAAGTCTTTTCATGGTCTGTGTGTGTGTGACTGGTCGCAAATATAGCTTTAAATGCTTAATAACGCAAATAAAAAAGAAATTTTTTCTCCGGCTGACAACTTATCTGTATCTTTGCCATTGCAATGAAAGTAAAGTTCTGCATACTGGTTTTCGCGGCGCTGCTGGCCCCCCTGCAGCTGCTTGCCCAGGACGACAAGCCGGGCCACATCAACCCCGAAGACCGCCCGATAAACATGGATACGCCCACCTTTGAGCCTAAGGTAAAGGTGGGAAAGGTGCTCTATGGCGCCGACTCCATACAGTACGTGGAGCTGAACCCGCTCTACGTGTACCCTGTTCCGGTGTTCAGCAATGCTGCAGAGCGTGCCCGATACAACCGGTTGGTGTATAATGTCAAGAAGGTACTGCCCATTGCCAAGGAGTGCAGGGCCATTATCATCGAGACGGGGGAGTATTTGCAGACGCTGCCCAATAAGAAGGCGCGTGACGAACACATGCGTCGTGTGGAATACAGCATCAAGAAAGAGTACACGCCCCGCATGAAGAAGCTCACCTACCAGCAGGGTAAGCTGCTCATCAAGCTCATTTACCGCGAGTGTAACTCGTCGTCCTACAATCTCATTCAGGCCTTCCTCGGTCCTACCAGGGCCGGAGTTTACCAGGCGTTTGCGTGGTTCTTCGGCGCCAGTCTGAAGAAGCAGTACGACCCCGAGGGCGTAGATCGCCTCACGGAGCGTATCGTGCTACAGGTTGAGAACGGCCAGCTGTAGCCCTGCTCACGGCTATCGCCGCGCCCGGTACAGCCCTTCAGGAAGCGTGGTGAATGCTTTCTGCAACCGTAATCCGGCCGTTCAGCATCATTATTTGAGTAAAATAATTTGTTTTTTCCTTGCCGTTTTAAATTATTTCCCTATCTTTGTGGCGACACATTATTATATTATAACTAATATCAAACGCAATTATGGGGAACTTCTTGGAAAACATTCTCAAAAGCGATGTGGCCAATTCAATGATTGAATCGGCAAAAGAAAAACTGCAGGACGGCAAGATCAGCGAAACGCTCGGCAAGGTCGGAATAAGCTCGGAGAAGCTAAGTCAGATGGCGAAGAGCGTTATCGGCGTCATCGGACTGGCCGGGAAGTCGTTCGACAAGAAACCGGAATGACCGTAAGAAACATGAACCTTAGGAGTAAAAACAATGGAAAAAATCACCGCAATAGTAAAGCTGATGGCGCAGACGGGACTCTTCTTCGCCAATGCCGACGGCATTTATCAGCGCAGAGAGAAAGAATACATTGACGAGTTCGTATCAGGCATCAAGCAGATAGGCGACATCACGGCCGAGATGGAGGCCGATATTCAGGCCTCATTGGACAAGAAATACACCCTGAACGAAATCGTTGACGGCACAAGAGAGGTGCTCGACGGCTTCAGCGAGCCCGAAAGGCAGGCCATACTGAAGAGCATCCGCGGGTTTATCAATAAGGTTATACGAGCTGACGGACACGTTCATCCGCTGGAACACGAAAACTACAAGCTCTGGAAAACGGCCTTCGGACTGCACTGACGGCAAACAAATAAAAAACAAAGCCCTACTCCCGGTCTTACCGGACGGGCGGGGAAGTCTTTTTGCTTCAAATTTTCAACTCTCTGCCTCTTGCGAAAGAAGGGCGGAGATACACTTAGTATTAGTTCTGCTTCCCTCCTGACAACCGAGGCCGGAAAGGGCTTTTTCATCATGCAACATGAGTTTCAAGCCATTTATGTCTTTACAAAAGAAGTGTAACAGCCGCCGTGGCGGCCTTTTAAGATGAGCCGTTTAAGTTTTAACCAACATGCGTTGCCGGCCGCCCTTTGCTGCAGCAGAAGGCTGAAACCGGCTTTCTTTCTTTTCATTTTCTTATTACTGATACCTCTCGAGACCCCGGCACAGGATGCCGACAGCGAGCGGCGGTGGGCCCTGGACGGTGCTTTGGGCCCCGTGAAGCTTACCGACCTGCACACCACGGGGCAGTCCATTAACTCTTCGTTGCCCGGTGTGAAGACGGGACTCATGACCTCTCTGCATGCCGAATACTTCATTCCCGCCTCCCACTTCAGCCTTACGGCGGGCTATGAGAAGGAGGAACTCAACTATCAGGGGCAGGATCTCTCGGCCAACTTGCAGCAGGCAATGCTCGGCGGACGCTGGTATCCCGCCCCAAAAGAGTGGATGGTGCAGCCTTACATAGGCCTCGACGCGTTCTGCACCCTCGGTTCCACGCGCCAAACTCTCACCATGACCAGCAGCGCCACGCCCGTCAGCAAGGCCTACGAGCGTACGGCAACCATCCGCCTGCCACGCTTCAGCGTGGCTCCCTTGGTGGGTGTAGACCTCTATATCCTGTCATCGGTAGCGTTGCAGGTAACGTACGGCTACCGCATGGGCATCAATTCCCACGCCGATATCCGCTCCCGCTACACCGACAGCAGCGCCACCAGCCTCTCGCATGGCAGCATCCACCGCCATGCCCTGGCCTTCGGGCTCAAGTTTACCTTTCCTTTCTCGTTCACCATAAAGGATGCCGACAACCTTTTAAACTTGCTGATGGGCGATGATGACGACTATTAAAGCCTCCCGCCTGCGGCAACCGCGGTAGGCGAAACTGCCGTTCAGAATTTCTGAAACATGCCTTTTACACCTTTACCGGCGGTTGATAACGACGCTGAAAACACCCATTAAATACGCTGAAAAACAAGTCACACAACCTTGTGTGACACAACTTTGTGTGATACATACTTGTGTAAATGAAAATAAAAGCCTATATTTGCGGCGTAAATCATTTGAAACAAGAAAGTTATGGAGCGCAAATTTGTTTTCGGAGTGGCTGTTTCAGGCTATAACTTTACGGGCAGAAAGGCCGAAACGGAGCGCCTGCTGACCGATTTCAGAAATGGAGTGAACGTGATACTCATGTCGCCCCGCCGCTTAGGCAAGACCTCTCTGGTGAGGCATGTGTGCGGTTTGGTCTCGCCGACGGAGCTCATTACGGTTTATGTTGACATCTTCGGGTGCAAGACGGAGTACGAGTTCTATAACAAACTGGCTGCGGCAGTGCTGCAGCAAACGGCCTCGCGCAAGGAACTCTGGCTCGAGGAAGCCAAAGACTTCATCTATCGGCTCTCGCCGAAGATTTCGTTCAGTCCCGACCCCAACATCCAGTTCAGCGTCTCACTCGGCATTTCGCCCAAGACGCATACACCGGAGGAGATACTCTCTCTGGTCGAACAGATAGCCGAAAGGAAAGGAAAAAGGATTGTGGTGTGCATAGACGAGTTCCAACAAATAGGCGAGATAGCCGACAGCAAGCAAGTGCAGGCCCGCCTCAGGAGTGTGTGGCAGCACCAGCAGCGTACGTCCTACTGTCTCTTCGGCAGCAAACACCACCTCATGGGCAGCATTTTTCTGAACAGGAGCATGCCCTTTTATCAGTTCGGTGACCTGATAGTGCTCGACAAAATATCTACTGCAGACTGGACGGACTACATCGTCACTCACTTTGCCGACGGCAACCGCAGCATCAGTCCCACACTGGCAGCAGAAATATGCACCTTGGTCGACAATTATTCGGCCTACGTGCAGCAGCTCTCGTGGCTTGTCTTTACACTGACAAAGGAGGGCGACACCGTTACCAGAGCCCATCTGCAGGCGGCCATGAACGAACTGCTGGCCACCAACGACATCCTCTTCATGCAGATGGTAGAGCCGCTCTCGGAATACCAGATGAACTTTATCCGTGCAATCATCGACGGCATCAACGACAACTTCGGCCGTTCACAGGTACGCGAAAAATACCGACTGGGAAGCTATTCAAACATCAACAGACTGAAGAAAGCCCTGCTGGAACGCGACATCATCACCGTAAAAGGCGACGAGATAACCCTGACCGACCCCGTATTCGGCAAGTGGTTTGAACGAAAAATGATGGTCTGAAGGCGGCTGAAACAACCCTGCTGGCTTTTCAACAACCTGTTGATAAACCTGTGGAAAACCCTGTTTACAACCTCATCATAACTTTGCAGATATGCACGTAGGCAGACAGAGAGCCGCAAAAGCGTGGATATCCACAGGTTTATTACGCCCTTCTAAAAGCGATTTCCACATTTTCGGCAGCTGAAAAGATATCAACTTATCAACTTTGCACTATCTATTACGAACATGTGAATAAGTATGCTATCTCGCTGAAAACCAACAATCAGAAATTAGGTGGATGTGTGCATAACTGCAACCCGAATGTTGAAAGCGGAATAACCAAATAATCGGGCCTCGAGTTTTGCACTTATCAACACCACATCATACCATTCATTTTCTTTTTTCTTTTAAAAAACAAAGAGAAAATAATTATAAAGTTGGGGTGGAAAAGTTGGTTTTTAAAGACAGAGTAACAAATTTTTCATTTGTCTGCTGCATGTTCCCAGCTGATTTGCTCCTCATTTTTAAAGACAGAGTAACAGAGTATTTTTTTCGTTGCTGATATTATTTTGTTGTGCTGTCTCCTTATTTTAAAGACAGAGTAACATAGTATTTTTTCTGCTGCTGAATGCTTATTTCATTTTTGAAACAAACAAGCAACGGTTTGCAAGAAGACAAACCGGTATCCTCCCCTTTCCAAGGGGAGGCGGAGGAGGGGATGATTTGATGGCAGGAATTAGCTAACTTGAAGGATAGACCATCACCTTCTGAATTATGAATTGTGAATTATGAATTACGAATTAGCAGTTTGCTGCTTAACATATCATCCCCTCCTAACCTCCCCTTTCTAAGGGGAGGATACGCTGACGCCCACAAGCAGACCCCAATTACCTACTTTTATAAATATAGCAAGAAGGCTAACTGGTATCCGTTACGCAAACTATTGATATCCAACTACTTACAAACAAGGAGATAAAAGGTATCATTCAAGCCTCTTGAACGGCATCTTCAAGGCCCTTGAAAGTATCGTTCAAGAGGCTTGAAGCATATCTTCAAAACCTGTGAATTGTGAATTGTGAATTGTGAATTGCCTGCCTCTGTTACTTTGTCTTGTAAAATAAGCTGCGCTGAATGTAATAAACACGGTGCCAGGTCATCAAGAAACAAACGGGCGGAGACAGTATTAAAAATCTTAAATTGTACGTTAAATCCGAAAGTTTAGGCTAAATTTGCAACTTAAACTGATAATAGGCATCAATGAGTTTAACAAGTTTTGCCGGCAAGCTGTTCGTTCCCCGTCAGCGTGAATTGAAGCATCACCTTCGCGATGGGGATGAGTTGCAGCAGCGGGTGCTCGAATATCTTGTGGGCAGAGGTAAGCATACGGAGTACGGACGCAAGTATGCAATGGGGGCGGTACGCTCTTACAGCGACTTTGCCCGCAGCCTTCCGGTAACTACTTACGAAGAACTGAAGGACTGTATAGACCGCATGCGCCACGGCGAACACGACGTGCTGTGGCCCGGAACGGTAAAATGGTACGCCAAATCATCGGGCACCACGAACGACAAAAGCAAGTTCATACCCGTTTCATCCGAAGGTCTGCACAACATACATTATAAAGGTGGGGCCGATGTAGTGGCACTCTACCTGCGCAACAATCCGCAGAGCAGGATGTTCGACGGCAAGAGTCTCATCCTCGGCGGCAGCCATTCGCCCAACTATAACCTGCCCGGAAGTCTGGTGGGCGACCTGAGCGCCATCCTGATAGAGAACATCAATCCGGTTGCCAACTTAGTGCGCGTGCCGAAGAAGCAGACGGCGCTGCTCTCTGATTTCGAGGTGAAGCGCGACCGCATAGCCCGCGAAACCATAGGGAAGAACGTGACCAACCTCTCCGGAGTTCCCTCCTGGATGCTCTCGGTGCTGGTTCGCGTGCTCGAACTGAGCGGCAAGCAGCACATCAACGAGGTGTGGCCAAACCTGGAAGTGTTCTTCCACGGCGGCATTGCCTTTACGCCCTACCGCAGCCAGTACGAGCAAATCATTACCTCGCCGGGCATGCACTACATGGAAACTTACAACGCCAGCGAGGGCTTCTTCGGCATTCAGGACGACCCGACGGACAGGAGCATGCTCCTCATGCTCGACTACGGCGTGTTCTATGAGTTCATACCAATGGACGAATTCGGCACCGACCATCCCGCCGTTGTTCCGCTGGAGGGTGTGGAGTTGGGGCGTAACTACGCCATGCTCATCTCTACTTCGTGCGGACTGTGGCGCTATCTCATCGGCGATACGGTGCAGTTTACCAGCCGCAAGCCGTATAAGTTCGTCATCACCGGCCGCACCAAGTACTTTATCAATGCCTTCGGCGAGGAGCTTATCATGGATAACGCCGAGCGGGGGCTGGCCTACGCCTGCGAACAAACGGGCGCCCAGGTGGCCGAATACACGGCTGCGCCCATCTACATGGATGCCAATGCCAAGTGCAGGCACCAGTGGCTCATCGAGTTCAGCAGGCCTCCGGAGAGCTTGCAGCAGTTCTCCGACTTGCTCGACCGGCGCCTGCAGGAGCTCAACAGCGACTATGAGGCCAAGCGTTTCCACGACGTCACGCTCCAACATCTGCAGATTGTGCAGGCCCGCCCTAATCTTTTCAACGACTGGCTCAAGTCAAAGGGCAAGCTCGGAGGGCAGCATAAGGTGCCCAGACTGAGCAACAGCAGGAAGAATATAGACGAACTCCTGGAGCTCAACGGAACCACCCAAGAACAATGAATATAATAAGGTAAAGCGAAAAAGACGAATGAGAAGAACGGAGAAACACATTTTTGAGCTGCAGAGAGGGCACCGTCCACGGTCGGGGAGTGGGTGTCCGGGCGGCGCGCTGCGCATTTTGGGGCGCGTTGCGGCAGGCTTGTTCTTTTCATTCACGGCGCTGTTTGCCGTGTCGTCGTGTGCCCGCATGGGTCAGCCCGACGGCGGTTGGTACGACGAAACACCGCCGCGCGTTATTGGAAGTACGCCTGCCGACAAGGCTACAGGCATCACCGGGCGCAAGATACGCATAAACTTTGACGAGTTCATCAAGATAGACAACCCCACCGAAAACGTGGTGGTGTCGCCTCCGCAGATGGAAGCACCCGAGATAAAAGGGCAGGGCAAGAGCATCGTCGTGGAGCTGAAAGACTCGCTGAAACCCAATACAACGTACACCATCGACTTCTCCGACGCCATTACCGACAACAACGAAGACAATCCCTTGGGCAACTTTACCTACAGCTTCTCCACCGGCAGCGAGATTGATACGATGGAGGTGAGCGGGCATGTGCTCGAGGCAGAGAACCTGGAGCCCGTGAAGGGCATCCTCGTAGGCCTCTACGCCAACCAGTCGGACAGTGCTTTCCACAAGCTGCCCATGCTCCGCGTGTCGAAGACTGACAGTCGCGGACGCTTCGTTATCAAAGGAGTAGCGCCCGGAAGTTACCGCATCTACGCCCTTCAGGATGTGGACGGCGACTACCGTTTCTCGCAGAAGAGCGAGAAACTGGCCTTTAATCACGACGTCATCGTGCCTTCCTCGAAGCCCGATGTGCGCCAGGACACCCTCTGGCGAGACTCTCTGCACATCGATTCCATAGCCCGCGTGGGCTATACTCACTTCCTTCCGGACGACATAGTGCTGCGAGCATTCACCGAAGTGCTCACCGACCGCTACTTCATCAAGGCCGAACGGCAGGATGCCAACCACTTTACACTCTTCTACAGTTACGGCAGCAACAAGCTTCCGGAGGTCAAGGGGCTGAACTTCAACGCCGCAGATGCCTTCCTGGTGGAGGCCAACGAGAAGCGCGACACCATTACTTATTGGCTGCGCGACACGGCTCTGGTAAACCAGGACACGCTCAGCGTGCAGCTTGCTTACGAGATGACGGACTCCGCGGGGCAGCTCGTGATGCAGACGGACACGCTCCAGATACTCTCCAAACAGCCTTACGCCCGCCGCCTGAAGGACCTGCAGCGCCGCCGCAACGAGTGGCAGAAGCGGCAGGACCGGGCTAAGAAGCGTGGCGACAAATACGAAACCGTGTGGCGCCCGGAGGCTCTGAAGCCCGAAATCAAGGCTCCCTCGCAGTTTGACCCCGACCAGAACATCCTCTTCTCCTTCCCTGTGCCGCTGGCGGAGATGGACACCGCCAAGGTTCACCTGTACTCTAAGATAGACACCCTCTGGTATCGCGCCAGGTTCCTGCTGCGCCCCTACCCCCCCATACCGCGCACTTACGAGCTTTACGGCGAGTGGAGACCGGGCGTGGAGTACAGTCTCGAGGTAGACAGCGCAGCCTTCCGCGACATCTACGGCAACGTGTCAGACAAGCTGAAGCAGGGCTTCAAGGTGCGCAATGACGATGAGTACACCACCATCGTAATGAACCTGGAGGGCATGAACGGCCGACCGGTCATCTGCCAGCTCCTCGACAAGCAGGACAAAGTGCAGAAGCAGGTGAGTACCACGAGCGGTACGGCAGAGTTCTTCTACGTGAACCCCGACACCTACTACCTCCGGATGATAGTCGATGAGAATGCAAACGGCCGATGGGACACGGGTGACTACGACCTCGACCGCCAGCCCGAAGAGGTTTACTACTATCCTGAAAAGATAGAATGCCGTGCCAAATGGGAGGTGCGAAAGACCTGGCAGCCCGCCGTGCGGCGCCTCGACGAGCAGAAATCGGCCGAGATAACGCAACAGAAGGCCGACAAGAAGAAAACCATCAAGTACCGCAACGCCGAGCGGGCACGCAAAATGGGCGTGCCGTTGCCCGCCAACGTGGTAACCGTAAGGAAGTAACAGCACGGCGGCTGACAGCATCCGGTGCGGCCGAAACATTTAAAACGAATAAGCCAATGAGAAGTTTCAAATATCTGATAACAACCCTGCTGCTGGCCGTAGCCATGCAGTCAGGCGCCCAATGCTCGTTCCGCAACGAGGCATTCAAGTCGGGAGAGTTCCTCTCCTACAACCTTTATTATAACTGGAAGTTCGTTTGGGTAAAGGCCGGAACAGCCTCCATGTACACCGTCCAGAGCCGTTACAACGGCAAGCCGGCCTATCGCGCCAGCCTCACCACGCGCGGCAATCGCCGCGTAGACGACATGTACGTGCTGCGCGACACGCTGCTCTGCTACTCATCGCTCGACATGGAGCCGCTCTACTTCCGCAAGGGAGCCCGCGAAGGCAGCCGATACACGGTAGACGAGGTGTTCTACACCTACCCCGGAGGCAAGTGCAACATCCGCCAGCACAGACTCACAAGCAGCGCCGAGCACCTCTGGGAGCAGCACACACTGAACTACTGTGTGTACGATATGCTCAATATCTTCCTGCGCGCCCGTTCTTTCAACCCCGACGGATGGACGAGCGGCAAGGTGATTGACTTCCCCATAGCCGACGGCAACAGCGTAGACACGGGCCGGCTGGCCTACAGTGGCAAGGTTACTGTTAAGGGCGACAACGGCCACAAGTACCGTTGCCTGCGGCTGGCCTACTCTGAAAAGGAGGACGGAAAGTTCGAGCACATCGTCGACTTCTATGTAACCGACGACAAGAACCACGTTCCCGTTCGGCTCGACCTGTTCCTGCGCTTCGGTTCGGCCAAGGCTTTCGTGACGAGCATGAAGGGCTTACGCAGTCCTGTTACATCGCTCGTGAAGTAGCGCCTGCTTGCAGTTGCTCTGTAAGAGATGGCTTTCAAGCTCCTTGAACGATACCTTTTACCCCCTTGGAGATGCCCTTCAAGCCTCTTGAAAGGCATCTTTTGCTTTGCGGTTTGTAAGCTGTTGATTTCTAACAGCTTACGAACGAGGTTTTTTCAGGGCATTTCCTGCTGCCATCATCCCCTCCTAACCTCCCCTTTCCAAGGTGAGGAAAGGCTGGCGCTTGTACGTATGCACAAGCCGTTATTCCTGCCTCACCTCTCCCGGTGCCATCCCGAACTCGTCCTTGAAGCACTTGGTGGCGGGCGTGGAAAGGCAACTTTTGAAACATATTTTTGTTACGTTGTTACTTTATTGCTATTTTTGTAGCCTACATTTCAAATATAGCAACCGGAATAAACTTACTTAATCAGGAGCTACAAACAATGGAACACACGGAGGAACTGATAGCCAGACAACTTCGCGAAGGACGAGAGGAGGCCTACGCCTATCTGTTCAGCCATCACTATGCCGTGCTGTGTCACATCGCAGAAGGGTATGTACACGACTCGTTCACGGCCGAAACCATTGTTGGCGACACCATCTTCCACTTGTGGGAAGTACGTTCGGAGCTGGAAATCAGCACCTCTCTGAGGGCTTACCTGGCGCAAAGCGTAAGGCGGCGGTGCCTGGATTACTTGAAATCGAGGCAGTGCAGACAGGAGAAAGCCGTGCGTAAGTGCAGCCTCGAGCAGCTACCCGCCGTGCAATACCTTTGCAGCGACGACTATCCACTGGGCCGCCTGCTGGAGAAAGAACTCGAAGAGAAGATAACCGAGGCCGTGGGCAAGCTGCCAGAGAAGTGCAGGCGGGTGTTCTGCATGAGCCGCTTCGAGGGCAGATGCAATGAGGATATTGCTCGCGAACTGGCCATTTCCGTCAGCACAGTGAAGTATCATCTGGCCACGGCGCTTAGCTTTCTGCGCGGCGAGTTAGGCAAATATCTCGTCATTTTGCTCATCCTTGGCATCTGATATGTTAGAGTGGTGGCTTCCGGTTCGTCTCGCGGGCTGCTTCATCAGCGGTCGGCCTCATCGCCTGAGTATGCAGACAAAAGAGAAAACCTTTTGCGTTTCTTGCAAAAAAACACGTTTTCACCTGTCCTTTTCCGTATAAACATCGTCACAAACTATAGAGACACACCATGGAACAACAAAGAGAACATATCGACGAACTGATAGTCCAACTGTTTACCGGCACGATAACATCCGACGACTATCACGCACTGCAACAATGGATTGCGGCATCGGCCGACCATGAACGCTATTTCCTGCAACGGCAGGAGGTGTGGTTCTCGGCAGTGGATGCCGGACAACTCGCCAAATACGACAGTAGGAAAGCCTTCAACACATTCCGCTTACGCACGGCCAACGCCATCAGCAGCCGGCACAATGAGTTACACACACGCCCACGCAGTCACCGCCTGGCAGGCTATATTGCTGCCGTTGCTGTAGCGTTTATTGTAGGCTACCTTGGCTACCAACGAGGCGAGGGGAGTCTGGCTGCCTCATTTGCCGACATCACCGTTGAGGCGCCGGAGGGTTCACGCACCATGACCATTCTGCCCGATGGCACCAAGGCGTGGCTCAACGCTGGCTCACGGCTCATCTACTCGCAAGGCTTCGGCCTGAAAGACCGCAATGTGTGGATGGACGGTGAGGGCTATTTTGAGGTAAAGAAGAACGAGAAACTGCCCTTCAGCGTCAGGACAAACTCACTGAAGGTAAACGATTTGGGAACCACTTTCAACCTGCGCGACTACGCCGAGGATGAAGAAGCGGTGATATCGTTGATAGAAGGAAAAGTAAACTTTGCCACCGGCAAGGCCGGCAAGCTGTACGGCATGAGCCCGAACCAGAAAGCGGTGTACAACAAAAGCACGGGAAAAGTGGATATATACGGCAACAGCGCAACGGCATCTGCCCTGTGGACCAAGGGCAAGATTACGCTCAACGGGCAGCCGCTGACTGAAATCGCCAGGCTGCTGGAACGCAGTTACGGCGTACACATCACCATTGCAGACACTGCCTTGTACAACCGCCACTTCTACGGAGAGTTCCATCAGGAGCAGCAAAGCATATACACAGTACTCAATGCACTTGCAGCGACGGGGCGGCTGAAATACAGGAAAGCCCAAAAAGGGATTGTATTGTATTGACAGCACCTATGTTTAACCTAAATAATAATCCGTATGATCACTATCAGAGCAGTAATCTTTTCCTGACGGATTCCGTAAAGGCGGGAAAGCCTGCACGCTCGCCTGCCCGTAAAGAGCCTGTCCGGCATCTTTTGACATGCCGCAGAAACCTGTGAAACCATTCCTGGTACACTTATCTAACATCTAATTTTAAACATAAAATCAACACTACCATGAACTGCAAAAAAAGAATATTTTTTGTTTTATTGGTTCTATCGGGCAGTCTTTGCACCTTTGCACAAAGCCTGCAGTTACACCTGAACAACGTAACCGTACAGAAAGCCATGACCGAACTGAAACAGAAAAGCGGCTATTCGTTCGTGTACGAAGGTTCCGATTTGGACATTGACAGAAAGGTCAGCGTAAGCGCAACGAACCTGAAACAGGCTGTTGAACAGATACTCAAGGGGCAAGACGTGGATTATGAAATCAAAGACAAGAATGTCATCGTCTTCTCTAAGCAGCAGAAAGACCAGACTACTGGCCAGCCGAGCCAGAGACAAATCACCGGAACCATCAACGATAACAACGGCGAACCGGTGGTGGGCGCTACCGTAAGGGTGAAAGGAACCAACGCGGGAGTGATTACTGACGTTGACGGACGGTTTACGCTTGACTGTCCGCCCGATGCTACCCTGGAGGTAAACTATATCGGCTACGAGCAACAGCAAATCAATCTGCGCGGCAGGAAGAACGTAACCATTGCCATGCAGCCTTCGGCCACCGACCTGAACGAAGTGGTTGTGGTAGGCTACGGCGTACAGAAGAAAGTAAACCTTACGGGCTCTGTGGCTTCGGTAGACTTTACCAAAGAGGTTTCGTCACGCCCTGTTACCACTGCCACCCAGGCACTTGCCGGCATGGCTGCGGGCATCCAGATACTGCAAGGCTCCGGCCGGCCAAACGGCGAGGGGTTCGGCATCAACATCCGCGGTGTGGGTACGCTGAACAATTCCAGTCCTTTGATACTGGTAGACGGTATGGAGATGAGCCTGTCGGATGTCAATGCAAATGATATAGAGACCATATCGGTACTGAAGGATGCCGCCTCATGCGCCATCTATGGCAACCGGGGCGCCAACGGAGTGATATTGGTAACCACCAAGACCGGCCAGGCAGACAAGATAAGGATTACCTACTCGGGCAAATTCTCCATCAATAAACCGGCGAAGCTGGTCCGCTTTATCTCTAACTACGGCGATTACATGCAGTTCGTTAACGAGTCGTACACGAATTTGGGCATCACCAATGGCCCGTATTCTGATGCTACAATACAGAAATGGCGTGATGCTGAGAAGGATCCAAACGGAATATCGGAAAGCGGCTATCCTAACTACGTGGCCTATCCCAACACCGACTGGTTTGACGAAATATACAAGACTAAGGTAATGCAGGAACATTCCATTTCCGTTTTGGGTAACGAGAGACGCACCAAGTATAACATTGGGCTCACTTATCTGGACAATCCCGGCATGATTGTTCGTTCGGGCGTCAAGAAATACTTTATGAATCTCAACGTCGTGTCAGATATCACCGACTGGCTGCAAGTAGGTGCCCATGCGTGGGGATTCCACAATGACCAGCAACGTAACGACGTGAACAACCTGTCGGAATGGTCGTTCCTGAAAACCGTACCGGGCATTTATCCTTATTATGACGGACATTACGGTGGCATTGAGACCGCTGAGGAAGACGGTTCTGCAGGTAACCCGCTGTTAAATCTGAACGGAAATGGCGACTCTTACTACAAGCACAACCGCATCTATGCCACAGCGCATGCACAAGTAAGGTTCCTGAATGATTTCACGTTCAAGACCATTTTCGGGTACGATTACTTCCAGGAGCGGCACAAATACTGCGGTACGCAGAACGAGCTTTATAGCTTTAGCCGCAACCAGATTGTCAGTCCCGCCGCTTCACTGGACCAGATTTACGACTACATGTACTACAACCAGACATATAACTGGAAGTGGACCAATACGTTGAATTGGAACCATGTATTCAATAAGGTACACGACGTGAGCGTGCTCTTGGGCTTCGAGGAAGGAAAGGCCTACGCATCAAATCTTGATACGAGCAAATACGGAATACTCGACACGCACATTACGGATATGAGTACCGTAACCGAGATGAACTACATACATGGTGCTGATACCCAGAACCGCTTCCGTTCCTATTTCGGACGACTGAACTATGCGTATGCTTCCAGATATCTGTTTGAAGCAGACTTCCGCGAAGACGGCTCCTCACGCTTTGCTCCCGGTAACCGCTGGGGTTTCTTCCCGTCGGTTTCCGCAGGATGGCGCATCTCGGAAGAAGCCTTTGCCAAGAATTCTTTCCTGAATGTTTTCGACAACTTGAAGCTGCGGCTCTCTTACGGAAAGCTGGGTAATTCTTCTGTAGACAATTATGCTTACCAGTCTTGGTATGAAAGCGGCTATACAGTAATGGGAGGCAAGAAAGCCCCACGGTTCTACCTGAACCATCTGCCCAATATTGACGTGACGTGGGAAACTACCAAGACTTTTGATATAGGTTTGGATTTCTCCGTTCTGAACAGCAGACTGAGCGGTGTGATTGACTACTATAACAAATATACATCGGGAATTCTCTACAGTCCGTCCATCGGTTTAACTTATGGTGACAAGACATCTCCGTTGCAAAATCTTGCTGAAGTGAGCAACAAAGGAATTGAACTTACACTGCGATGGGAAGACCGTGCCGGCGACTTTACTTATGGAGTGGCGGTGAATGGTTCATGGAACAAGAACATGGTAGAAAAATATAAAGGGACATGGATACACGGCTGGGGAGCAGATCCGAAAAATCCGGATGCCAATGTATATTACTCCAACTTGGGCGAAGTTTCTTCTGGAGGCGATACTCGAATCGTAGAAGGACACATGATGAATGAGTTCTATCTCTACAAAACTTATTCCGGCAATGGCTCTTACTTCAATCAAGACGGCTCCGTCAACATCAACGGCGGACCAAAAGACGGCATGATTCGTACCGATAAAGATATGGACTGGCTCAATGCCATGATAGCAGCCGGCCACGATTTCTTCCCCAACCATTCCGTAGGTAAAGACCGTATTTGGTATGGAGACTATATCTTCGCCGATGAGAACAACGATGGTGTTTACGGAGGTACCAACGACCGTGTATTCCTGGGTGAGTCGAACGCGCCCAAATTCAACTTTGGCATGCAAGCTCACATGGAATGGAAAGGTTTTGACTTGTCCATGAATTGGGGAGGTTCTACTGGCTTCAAGACCTACTGGCGCGAAATAGGACAAAACTCTTCGGATGTAGTTTATGGATTGGAACTTCCGAAAGATGTTGCTTACGACCATTATTTCTATGACCCCGATAATCCTGCCGACCCACGGACAAACATCGGTTCCAAGAATCCTCGCCTCGTGGTAAAGAATCCAAGTCAAAGTGACGGCCTCAGCAGTACACTCCGTCTATATGACTGCGATTTCCTGAAACTGCGCAACCTCACCATTGGCTACACTCTTCCGCTATCTATCACCAAAGCTATTTATGCGCAGAATATTCGTGTTTATTTTTCCGGTGAGAATTTGCTTACCATCACTTCCTTCCCGGGACTCGATCCAGAAATGCGTTCAGGTGAAGGCTACACTACAATGCGTCAATTCTCCTTTGGTGTGAATGTAACTTTTTAGAACATAAAGACATAAAAGATTAGGAATTATGAAAACGATAAAAAAAGTATCAGGTGTACTTCTGTGTGCCATAACGCTTTCCTTGACGGGCTGCTCATCTGATTTTCTGGATACAAATCCATCAGATAGGGTCGGCACGGGCGTTGTCTGGACTTCTGCCAACATGGCCAATGCAGTTGTGAATGGAGCCTATGAACGATTTTATTATGAATACATTGCCAATGAAGGTAAGGTGGGATTAGATGTCTTTACCGAAATTATGGATTTGGATGCCAACTGGAGTAATGGCGATGTTCCCATCCTCATGGGCTCGGCAACAACTTCGTCAGGCATGTTCTCATTTTGGTGGAAATGCTTTTATGAAGAGATTTACCGTACCAGCGACGTAATTCAGAACATAGGGCAAGTACCCGACATGCCCGAAGCTGAAAAAGGACGTGACATTGCCGAATGTCATTTCCTGAGAGCTTGGGCCTATTACAGAGCTAACTGTGTGTGGAGAGGAGTTCCCATATATACAGAACCGGTAAAATACGGAGAAGCCACGAAGCCTCGCGCCACAGAAGCAGAAGTATGGAAGCAAGTTATAGATGACTGTACGGCTGCCATCAACGAGCCCAACCTGCCAGACAAGTATGCAACCGGCAATGCTGATTTTGGACGGGTAACCAAAGGCGCAGCCTATTACCTGCGTGGACAAGTTTATCTTTGGCTGAAAGAATATGATAAGGCAGAGTCGGATTTCAAGGCCATCACTAAGATGGGATATGCGCTCTTTTCAGATTACAAGGCCATGTTCAAGGCAGCTAATGAGAAAAATGACGAATACATTTTCCAGTATCAATATACTGACGACGACGGATTGGGCAATTGCTTTTCACAAGTATATGGCAATCGCGTAACTGTAGGCAACGCCTGGAACAACTTCATTCCCAACCCCATGTTCGTAGACTCTTACGAGTGGGCCGACGGAAAGCCTTTCGATATGGATGAAGTCATACCCGGTTACTCCAAAATGTCGCCCAAAGCCCGCTCCGTCTACTTCCTGCGTGATAACCTGAATCCGAATGCAACAGGCACGCAGCTCGATGCCAACTACAGAGAAGGATATACCCAGATGACTAATTACGGTTCAGACATGAGTAAGTATTTAGAGCATGGAAACGAGGCCCGTATTCGAAAAGCCTATAACGGACGTGATCCGCGCATGGAGATGAACTTCATCACTCCTTATTCTACTTATGTGGGAGGATGTACATCCAATAATTTCACTTACACACTGCGTTGGCCTTACTTCGGTTCTGACGGTGCCTTTCCTTACGACTTGCGTACCGACACGAATGACCGCTACTACTATCTGTGGCGCAAATTCGTAATTGAGGGACGCGAAAGCCGTACCATCTGGGATAGCGATATCGATATTCCCATTTTCCGCTATGCCGGTGCTTTGCTCAGTCTGGCCGAAGCACTGAACGAACAGGGAAAGACCGACGAAGCCGTTACCTATGTCAACCAGGTAAGGCAACGCATTCCCGGCCTTGCATTACTCAACAGCAACCAATACACAACGGTTAAAGGACAAGAAGACATGCGGCAGCGCATTCGCAGGGAATTTGGCTGGGAGCTGTGTGGTGAAGGACAAATGTACTGGAAAGAACTCCGTTGGGGAACCTGGGCCGACAAGAAGTTCGGCACAAACCGCCTGACTGAGGCCGATGCCACAAAACGTAACGGTGCCAACGGCATGACAGAGATTTGGGGAACCAAACGCTACACGCTGAATTACAACGGCGATTATGAGTTCAAATGGGCCATCCCTCAGGAAGAAATCGAGCGCGTTCCGGCTCTTCAGCAGAATGATGGTTGGAAATAAAAAATAAACTGAATTGAAACAAACCTGCCGGTTATGTCCATGCGGACATAACCGGCACTAAACCAAACACAATCATGAAAAAAAGAAATATTTTACGAAGAGTCTCCCTGTTGATAGCATCCGGGCTTACGGTAATGGTATCGTGTGCCTCAAAAGAGTCAACTACAGATGAGCCTGGTGGGAACAACGGAACCGGTAAAGTGGCCAAATACCAGAACCCGGTTATAGGTACGAGTTTGCCTGACCCCACAGTTATCAGAGCCGGCAATGGCTATTTTTACTTGTATGCCACAGAGGACATACATAATCTTCCCATCTACAAATCCAAGGATTTGGTGCATTGGGAATTTGTAGGCACTGCCTTCACGGACGAGAGTCGCCCGCAATGGAACCCGAACGGCGGTCTATGGGCCCCTGATATAAATTATGTCAACGGAAAATACACGCTATATTATGCCAAATCCGAATGGGGAGGCGAATGGACATGTGGTATTGGTGTGGCTACGGCCGACAGCCCCGAGGGGCCTTTCACGGACCACGGAAGCCTGTTCGACAGCAGTTCGATAGGCGTGCAGAACAGCATCGACGGGTTCTACATGGAGGACAATGGCCACAAATACCTGTTTTGGGGCAGTTTTCACGGCATCTACGGAATAGAATTAAGTGACGACGGACTTTCCGTCAAGCCCGGAGCTGAAAAGAAAAAAATTGCCGGCAACCAGATGGAAGGAACCTATATCTACAAGCATGAAGGCTATTATTACCTGTTCGGCTCCAACGGAACTTGCTGCGAAGGTGCCAACAGTACCTACCGGGTTATCTGCGGGCGCTCCGAGAACCTCTTCGGTCCCTACGTAACCAAGGACGGGAAATCGATGCTCGACGGTAATTTTGATGTTTTCCTCCAAGGCAACAACTACTTTGCAGGACCCGGACACAATGCAGAAATCACTACTGATGACAAGGGACAGGACTGGATGATTTTCCACTCCTACCTGAAAGCTGACCCTGACGGAGGTCGTCAGGTTTTGCTCGATCAGGTTCTGTGGAAGGACGGATGGCCACTTATAGCCGGCCATATTCCCGCCTATCAGCACGATGTTCCTTATTTCAAAGAGTAACCGAAGCGGAGGAGGGCAAGGCGGAACCATCAAGGAGGCAACAGTATTCATTGAACGGCAGGCTGCCTTGCCCTTCTCGTCAACCATCCATAACTGGCATCATAGCATGAAAAAAATAATATTAATCCTATCCATGGTACTCATTCATGGGCTGACGCTGTGCATGGCCCAGAATGAAGCCGTCATCAAAGTTGACGTAGAACGGCGAATAGGGCAAATAGACAATCTGATGTACAGCAGTTTTGCCGAACATCTGGGGCGTTGTGTCTATCAGGGAATCTACGACCCGGCATCGCCCGAATCCGATGCAAACGGCTTCCGCACCGATGTCATCAAGGCAATACGGGAACTCAACGTACCGCTTGTAAGGTGGCCTGGAGGCAATTTTGCATCCGGCTATCACTGGACGGATGGCATAGGGCCAAAGGAAAAGCGCCCGGTACGCATGGACTTGGCATGGGGAAAAAGAGAAGACAACTCTTTCGGAACCGACGAATTCATGGCTTGGTGCCATCAGGCAGGCGTCATTCCCTACTTCTGCGTAAACCTCGGAACCGGTACTGCAGAAGAAGCTCACAACTGGGTGGAGTACTGCAACGTCGACGGCGGAACCTACTATTCCGACCTGCGCGCCCGGAATGGGCACAAGGAGCCTTATAAAATTATCTACTGGGGACTTGGAAACGAAGTAGACGGGCCGTGGCAGATAGGCCACAAGAATGCTGAAGACTACAGTAAGGCGGCACTGGAAACTGCAAAAGTGATGAAATGGGTTGACAAGGACATCAAACTTATTGCCGCCGGATGCAGCAACTACGGAGCTGACTGGGTGAATTGGAACCGTACCGTCATCAACACCTTGGGTGACCATGCCGACTATATATCGCTGCACAACTACGTAAGCAACAATACCGACGACTACTATCGCTACATGGCGTCAACCGATTTTGCTGACAATGTGATTAAAGTTACCAAAGGACTCATCCTCGAAGCACAGATTTCGAACAAGCTCCACCATCCGCTCTACATCGCATTCGATGAATACAATGCCTCCTATAACACCAAGGGGCATGGCGGAGCACACGACACGTTCAACCTGGAAGACGCCCTCTGCGTGGCTTCCTACCTGAACGCCTTCGTCAGACACGCCGACATAGTGAGGATGACGAACATGGCTCAAATCGTCAATCTGCTGGGTCCGATTGCTACAACGAACGAAAAAACATGGCGCCAGACCATATTCTATCCCTTACAGCTGTTTGCCAACAACTGCTTCGGACAGTCGCTGAGTCTCTCGGTCAGCACACCCGTCTACAAGATTGACAATGCCGACCAACCCTACGTTGACGCTTCTGCAGCCTTCAATCCTGACAAAAAGACCGTCGTAGTCAATGTAGTCAACCGCCACAAAGAGCAAGTCATGCCGCTTACGCTGGTCGACCAGAATGATATTTGGGGCAAAAAAGCCACTGCCTGCATTGTCAACGGAAAGACCACCAAGAGCATGAATACGCCTGCAGAGGAGAATGTAAAGACACGTTCACAAGCTGTTGAAATAAAAAATGGGAAGATAAAGTTCCCGCTTGAGCCCCACTCTTTTACCCAATTCATCATTTCGCTGCGCTGACACCATCGTCCGCAGGCACAAGAACCACGTGCCCGTGCGGCTCGACCTGTTCCTGCGCTTCGGTTCGGCCAAGGCTTTCGTGACGAGCATGAAGGGCTTACGCAGTCCTGTTACATCGCTCGTGAAGTAGCGCCTGCTTGCAGTTGCTCTGTAAGAGATGGCTTTCAAGCTCCTTGAACGATACCTTTTACCCCCTTGGAGATGCCCTTCAAGCCTCTTGAAAGGCATCTTTTGCTTTGCGGTTTGTAAGCTGTTGATTTCTAACAGCTTACGAACGAGGCTTTTTCAGGGCATTTCCTGCTGCCATCATCCCCTCCTAACCTCCCCTTTCCAAGGTGAGGAAAGGCTGGCGCTTGTACGTATGCACAAGCCGTTATTCCTGCCTCACCTCTCCCGGAGCCATCCCGAACTCGTCCTTGAAGCACTTGGCAAAGTACGAAGGGGCGGTGAACCCCACCTCGTAAGCTATCTCGGAGATGGTTTTGTCGGTGGTTAGTATGAGCGTGCGGGCACGTTGCAGGCGCGCCGTGCGCAGCAGTTCTACGGGCGAAGAGCCTGTGAGGGCCTTCACCTTGCGGTACAGTTGCACGCGCCCCAGGCCTATCTCGGAGCCTATCTTCTCTACGTTGAGGTCGGAATCGGTCATGTTTTGCTGTATGACTTGCCGCAGCCGGGCGATGAAAGCCTGGTCGCGGCTGTTGGCAACAAACCCGTCAGCGGCTGCCGATGCTGCGTCAGCGGGTGTTTGCGGCGTACTGGCAACCGACTGTGAGGCGTAGAGGCGGCGCAGATTCTGGCGTGTGCGGAGCAGGTTCTCGACGCGAGCCATGAGCACCTTGGCCGTAAACGGCTTGGTGATATATGCGTCGGCCCCCTGCTGGTAGCCCTCTATGCGCTGGTCGTCGAGGGTTCGCGCCGTGAGCAGCACTACCGGTATGTGGCTCGTGGCGGTATCGTTCTTCAGCTCGTTCGTAAACTCCAGTCCGTCCATTACGGGCATCATGACGTCGCACACCACCAGGTCGGGCACCTCGCGGCGGGCAGTTTCCAGTCCTGCGCGGCCGTTGTCGGCCTCGGTAACGGTATATTTTCCGCCCAGAACCGAGCGCACGTAGGCGCGCACATCGGCGTTGTCGTCTATTACGAGCACCGTTTCCTTTCCTTCGGTTTCATCATTCAAGGCAGCAAAAGCGGCCGTTAGGGTTGTTGGTTCGGCCTCTGCGGGGGCGGTGAACGGAGCACTTGCCGCCTCCGCTGCATCCTCCGCGAGGGCGCCTTGCTGCGTTACAGGCAGCGTAACGGTAAATGCGGTGCCCTGGCCTTTCTCGCTCTGCACCGTCACCTGCCCGTGGTGCAGCTCGGTAAAGGCCTTGACAAGCGCCAGGCCGATGCCTGTTCCGCCCGTTGAGTGGCGGGTCTGGAAGAAGCGCTCGAATACCTTGGGCAGTTCGTCGGCATCAATCCCCATGCCCGTATCGCTCACGCTGAAGCGCAGCTGCCCGTCGTCGGTGCGCCCGGTGGTTACGTCTATCTTGCCCCCTGCGGGCGTGTATTTGAGCGCGTTGCTCATGAGATTGCCGAAAACACGCATCAGTTTGTCCCTGTCGGCAGTGATGCTGTAGTCCGTTTCGGGGTCGGTGTGCAGCGTGAGGGTGATGTCGTGGCGTGCTGCCGCGGCGGTAAAGTCGCGCGTCCAGGCCGTTATGGCTTCGCTGAGGCTGAAGTGCGAGAGTCGGAGCGACATCTTGCCGTTCTGCACTTTGCGGAAGTCGAGGATGTCGTTCACCAGTTGCATGAGCACGCCCACGTTGCGTGAAGCCAGCGAGAGCAGCTCATGGCGCTCGCCGGTGATGGTGGCGTCGGCGGCCAGTCGCTGCACCGGGTCGGCTATGAGGGTAAGAGGCGTGCGCAACTCGTGGCTTACGTTGGTGAAGAAGGTGAGCTGCGCCTGCGTCATCTCTTCGATTTCGTGCGACAGCCGCTGCAGTTCGTCGTTGCGATGCAGCAGCTCGTCGTTGAGCCGAGACTTCATGAGCGTGGTTCGGTACAGCATGATGGCGCTGAAGATGAGTATCAGGATGAGCGCCACAGCCATGGCGATGGTGGTCTTCTGACTGTTCAGACGGTCGAAATAGGTGTCTACCTGCCGGTGCAGGAGGTCGATGTTGCGGCTCTGCTTCTCCAGTTCGGTGTACTGCATGAGCAGTACGTCGGCGTTGTTCTTGGTTACGATGGCCGACTGCAGGCGGTTCTCGCGCCGGTAGGGCTTGCGTTCGAGGATGTTCATGGCCAGCTGCATGAGTTCCGTTCCGTGCGTGGGGTAGATGTAGGTGGCCGTCATGAGGCCGTTCTTCACCGCTACGATGCCGCCGTCTTTACCCGGCAGGCCGTCTACGCCGAAGTATCTTACGGCCCTGTCCGGCAGCTCGGCCTGCACCGTTCGTCGTGCTCCCATGGCCAGCCGGTCGTTCTGACCGAAGACTACATCCACGTCGGACGCCTCGTCCAGCACCTTCCGCATGGCCTGCTCACCGCTCTGTTCGGTCCAGTCGCCCTGCTCCGAGGTAATAAGTGTTATGCCCGGATAGCGCTGTAGGGCCTCGGCAAAGCCGCGATGGCGCTCGATGGCGGGCGATGAACCTTTGAGTCCCATGATTTCAACCACCTTACCACGGCCGTTGAGGGTGTTGGCAATGAGGGTTCCCATGGTCTTGCCAATCTCGAAGTTGTCAGCTCCCATGAAGGCGGTGTAGTTCTTCGAGTCGGTCTTACGGTCGAAGAGGATGACGGGAATGCCGCGGGCGTAGGCCTTGTCGATGACGGTCGAGATGGTGTTAACCTGGTTGGGAGAGACGATGAGCAGGTCAACCGGTTCGTCGATGAAGCGGTTTATCTGCTCAACTTGTTTCTGGTCGTTGTCCCGGGCCGATGCAAACCGCAGCTTCACGTTGTCGTACAAGTATTGTCCTGTCTTGAGTTCTCTGTTCTGTTTCTCGCGCCAGATGTCCTCACTGCACTGCGACACGCCGATAACTAACTTTCGGTCGGCAGGCGTACACGCTGCTGCAGTGAGCAGAAGGAGCAGAAGGTAGGTTATATTTTTCATGAGTCAGGTATGTTAGTTTAAGCAGAAACGGGCCGCGCAGTTGGTTTTCCGCAAGGGTTGGGGTGCCGTGCGCCCGTTTGTTTGGTGGCAAATATAGTTATTTTTTTGGATTTTCTGCGCCCTTGCAACATTTTTCTCATCATCGGAAACAAAAATGACAGCCCTGCGTTTCGCTATTTCCTACCTTTGCAGACAATAAAAACAAACTAAGCAATGATAGATACCAAGTATCGGTAAACTGACTTTCTTCAGTAGGATTAGCCTGTAGGTAGTATGATAGAAATGTAGAATCAGGATGAAAAAAGCCTCCGGAACGTGGCTTCCGGAGGTCTTTTTTAATGAACGGAAACATGGATGGAAAATGAAAATATCAATGAAAACAATCCTTTCGGCAGTCTTGTTTGCGGCCGTGTTGTTGCCTTCGGCGGCACAGCTGCGCACCAACGGCTATTCCATCTGGACCGAGCAGCGGGTGGCGGGAGGCCTGTCGTCGGTCTCAGGCTGGTTTGCACTCGAGTCGTTTCCTACCGATACGGCCGCTTTACTCGGCATCCGTGACCGCCAGGGGCGGCATGTAGCCGTTTGCGTAGACCGCTTCGGGCGGCTTCTGCTTGGCAGCCGGCAAGGCTACAGGCCCCTTGCAGGCAGCGTGAACTGCTTTAGCTGGCTGCATGTAGTGATTGACATGGATGGCCATGACGTGCTCCTGAACGGGCGGAGCCTGCAGGCAACGGCGTGGGAGGAGCTCTCGCAGCACGACTCTCTTACCATCCGGGCAGGCAAGGACTTTACGTCAAGGCGCGGATGGGGCTACGATCTCAACGTCATCAACGGCCTCATAGACGGCGTGAAGGCCAACCGCGAGCCCGTGGAGGCCGTTATCCTGCATGCTGACGTTGGTCGCCGGCTGCAGCAAAAGCCACGGCTGGCCGTGCCGGAGAGCCACTTCGACTATGCTTTCAGCCGTCCGCGCTACCATCTGTTGCCAGCAGCAAACTGGACAAACGAGACCCACGGACTGCTTTATTTTAACGGCCGGTACCACATCTTCAACCAGAAAAACGCCTCCAACATCCTGCTCCGCCAAATCAACTGGGGCCATTTCTCCTCTCCCGACTTAGTTCACTGGACCGAGGAGGTGCCAGCCTTGAAGCCTTCGGAGCCCTACGACCGCGACGGCATCTGGTCAGGACACGCCGTGATTGATGGCAACGGCATTCCTGCCATTATCTATACAGGCGGCGCCATGCCCCACTCAATAGGCCTGGCCTTCCCGCTTGACTCGTTGCTCACATGCTGGCGCAAGTACGAACACAACCCCGTGATAGCCGACAGGCCGCAGGCGTACTCCCGTACCGACATGCGCGACCCCTACGTTTTCCGCCATCAGGACAGCTGGTACATGATAGTAGGGTTCGGCATCGACAGCCCCGGCACGCCTCACGGCACCTTGTTGCTCTACCAGTCGGCCGACCTGAAGCGCTGGCAGTACGTCGGGTTGCTCTTTGAGGGCAATCCACAGCGCGATCACTCGGGCCGTTTCTGGGAGATGCCCGTATTCCTCCGCATGGGCAAGAAGTGGATTCTGAGCGTGAACAGGGTACCTGAGCGGGGCTTGCCTGCCCGCACCCAGTACTGGACAGGGCAGTTCCGGCATGAAAAGTTCATGCCCGACAACGCCTTGCCCCAAAACCTTGAGGTCGTTAACCGCCTGCTCTCGCCCTCCGTTTGCACCACTCCCGAGGGCAGAACCATTGCCATAGCCATCATACCCGATGAAATCAGCCCCTCTGCCAACCGCGAGAACGGCTGGGCCCACTTGTATTCCATCCCGCGGCAGTGGACCTTCAACGGTCGTAAAATCTGCCAGCAGCCTTACGACGGGTTGCAGTCGCTGCGCACGGACAGCCATTATTTTAAGCAGACCGCCCTCTCGCAGCCGCTCGTTATCAGCAAGCAGGGCTGGCAGAAGGAAATAGTTGCCACGTTCAATCCAAAGGGCAAGGAGGCTTTCGGCATCACTCTGTGCAAGAACCCCGACGCATCAGAGTTCACGCGCATCTACTTCGACCAGCGCAGTCATGAGCTTGTAATCGACCAGACGCACGCCTCGCTGCGCCAAGGCATCCCCAACACCGTACGCAAGGATGCCTACCGCGTTGCCCCGGGCAGGCCTCTGGAGCTGCGGCTCTATGTAGACGGGTCGGTCGTTGAGGGCTTCATCAACGGCGAGGATGCCTTTACCACGCGCATCTTCACGGCCTCCGAGCACAGCACGCAGGCCGAGCTGTTTGCCTCCGGGCCGCTGACAACGGCCTCGGCCACCGTCTACGACCTGATGCCGGCTCCCGTACGGACTAACTTCTAAACAACACATAACGATGAAAATCAAACAACTAACCTTAGCACTGTTATTCTCCGCCTGCGCCGCTACCATGCAGGCACAGCCTTACAACGAGCCTTACCGCCCGCAGTACCACTTTAGTCCGGCCCGGGGATGGATAGGCGACCCCTGCGGACTTACCTACTACAAGGGCCAGTACCACCTCTTCTGGTGGGGAAAGACCGTTTCGACCGACCTGGTTCACTACCGCGAAGTGTCGCCCAACGTGATGGAAGACACGCCGCCGGGCATCTCCAACTTTACCGGTTCCGTGCTGATAGACAAGCACAACACCGCCGGATGGGGTCCGGAAGCATGGGTGGCGGCCATGACCGTTTACGAGAAAGACTCCAAGAAGCAGGCACAGGGACTGGCATTCAGCCACGACGGCGTGCACTTCAGCCACTTCGACAAGAACCCGGTGATAGACCTTTGGAGCACGGAGTTCCGCGATCCCACCGTTTTCTGGCATGAGCAAACCCGCCGATGGGTAATGGTGGTGGCCAAGGCACTGGAGAAGAAGGTGAAATTCTACTCCTCCGCCAACCTGAAAGACTGGACTTGGGAGAGCGACTTCGGCCCTGCAGGCGACCAGGAGAAGTCGTGGGAGTGTCCTGACCTGTTCCAGGTGCCCGTTAATGGCAACTGGAATAACCGCCGTTGGGTGATGGTGGTATCGGTTAACTGGGCGCAGGAGCAGTACTTCATCGGCGATTTCGACGGCCACAAGTTCACCCTCATGGACGGCCACCCGCAGCAACCGCTCTACGTGGACAGAGGTCTTGACTACTACGCATCGCGGGTTGTGCGCGATTATGACGACACTCTGCATCAGTCCATCACACTGGGATGGGTGGCAACGTGGGACTATGCGCAGCAGGCACCATCCACTTGGGGCAAAGGCTTCTGGTCTCTGCCGCGCCTCTACGGGCTTACCAGCTTTGCAGGCGAGGGCCTCCGCCTCACCCAGACACCGCTCCCAGCGCTGCAGCAGCTGCGCGGCAAGCTCTTCAGCAAGCGCCTTGAGCTGCCCGTGGGAGCCCATCCGATAGCCGGGTTTGCCCCCAAGAGCAACCAGTACGAGCTGGATGTAACCTTCGATACCTCACGTTCAAACACCTTCGGGTTCTACCTCGCCGAGGGCAACGGCCACAAGACGGTGGTCAGCTACGATACCGATGCCCGCACGCTGCTCATTGACCGCACCAATGCAGCCGACGTAGAGATACCCAAGTTCAGCCGCATAACGAAGGCCGAGGTACAGCCCGAGGGTGGCAAGCTGCGCCTTCATGTCTACGTAGACAGGTCGAGCATCGAGATATTCGCCAACCGCGGCAAGGAAGTCTTTACGCTCCTAACCTATGCCGGCAACGGTCAAACGGGCATAGAGACCTTTGCCCACCGGCCCGGTACGCGCATGGAGCTGCAGGCCTGGCCGCTGCGCAGCATCTGGAACCCATGAAGAACTACGTTAACTTGCGCCTGCTGAGCCCGCAACTGGCGGCTCCGCAGTATGACGCACACACGTAACGGCATCTTCTTTCCGGTGGTTCTGCAGGACGGTATCGCGTCCGGAAACTGGAAACTGCGCAGCGGCAGGCGTGCCGATGTTGTGCCCTTCGACCCCTTCCTGCCGCTGCCAGAGGCTCCGCTGGCCAAGGCTTCCCGGCTTGTTGCTACCCTCCGGCGGCTGTGGGAGTAGCGCAAAGGCTCGTCGTTCGGTTAGTTTTCGCTGATTGATGGTTGAGTTTCTGTTGGCAGATGGCTGAATTTCTGCTGGTAGATGGCTGAATTTCTGCTGGCAGATGGCTGAGTTTCTGCTGGCAGATGGTTGAGTTTCTGCTGATTGGTCATCCCCTCCTCCGCCTCCCCTTTCCAAGGGGAGGATACCGGTTTGCCTTCTTGAAAACCATTGCTTATTCGTTTCCACAATGCAGCAAGCATTCAGCAACGAAAAAAATACTATGTTACTCTGTCTTTAAAAATCAACAGTAAGCCAGCAGGAAACTTGCAGCAGCGATTCCTCCCCTTAGAAAGGGGAGGTTAGGAGGGGATGATTTTGCAGCCTGCTGGCTGCTAATTCACAATTCATAATTCACAATTCACAATTTGGAAAGGGATGATTTGCGCAACAAATTGTAATCAGCACGACACCTGGTCATCCCCTCCTCCGCCTCCCCTTTCCAAGGGGAGGATACCAGTTTGCTTTCTTGTAAAGCGTCGTTTGTATGCTTCAAGCTCCTTGAACGATACTTTCAAGGGCCTTGAAGATGCCGTTCAAGAGGCTTGAATGATACCTTTTATCTCCTTGTTTGTAAGTAGTTGGATATCAATAGTTTGTGTAATGGGCTGTAAAAGGGTGTGTTTTGCATTGTTATCGCTTTCTTTTTCTTCTCTTGCTTAGATAAAATAGAGTCGGCTGATGTGGCCGTAGCTTTTGCTGAATATTATCTATCCTGCCGTTCATCATCCCCTCCTCCGCCTCCCCTTTCTAAGGGGAGGATACCAGTTAGCTCTTTTACAAAGTGTTGCTTGTACATTCCAGCAGACAAGCAAAACTACAGCAGCATCAAAAATACTCTGTTACTCTGTCTTTAAAAATCAGCAGCAAGCCAGCAGGAAACATGCGTCAGCGGTTCCTCCCCTTAGAAAGGGGAGGTTAGGAGGGGATGATTTTGCAAGCTGCGAACAGCTAATTCACAATTCATCATTCACAATTCACAGGTTAGAATGAAATGACAAGCAAGCTGCAAACAAACTGTGAACATTGGATAAAGGAAGCCCGATAGCGATTGAACCTTAACTGCCAGCCGGCTACTCCGGCTCAAAGGGGTCTCTTTTCGTGGCTTTTCGTCCGCTTTTTTCTCCTTATTTCCTTTGCATTCTGTGCACAATTTGCTACCTTTGTGGTGTTAATTTGAAACCCGGAAATATGATGGCAAAACACCGCTTGTGGAGAGATGAATACTGGCTGCTGCTCATGCAGCTCTATCTAAGGAAGCCCGTAGGCGTAAAACCGCTGTACTCGCGGCCGCTGGTGGATTTGAGTCTGGAGCTGCACATACACCCGCAGTTCCTCTATAACCAGATGTTCCGCCTGCGGCAGCTGGAAACGCCGAAGATTGAACAGCTGTGGCAGACGTACGGCAAGAGCCCGCGCAAGCTCTCGCAGGAGGTTGCGCTGCTGCGCAAAATGAACGGTTTTGGGCAGGCATCGGAGTTTTACGAGGGCGTGGAGGTGAACGAATCGTTCGAAAAAGACTTCAAGCCGCTGGACGAAGACGCACAGATAACGCCCGTGATGCTCATCATGATACTGGACCTTTACTTCCGTCTGACGCCCATCACGATGGTTCCCGAGACGCCGGAGATAGTGCAACTGGGCAAGCTCATCAAGCTGCAGCCCGACCGGATATGCGACGTGATGGACGTGTTCAGGTTCTGCGACCCCTATCTGAACCGCGACGACCTGATGATTCACCCACTTGTGGTGCCGTGCAAGCAGATATGGAGCCGCTACGGTAACGGCAACCCGGAGAATCTTTCGGCCACGGCAGCACAATTAAAGGAATATTTCCGTTGAGTTACAATATCTTTTCGTAACTTTGCCTGACAATTACCAAGACTATGGCTCAGAAACTTATTCAGACCCAGACACAAAAACTGGCGCAGGTGCAGAAGCTCTCGCAGCAGCAAATGCTGCAGGTGAAGCTGCTGGAAATGCCGCTGACTGAATTGGAGGAGAGCGTGAACGCCGAACTTGATGATAACCCCGCACTGGAAACAAGCTCACCTGACGACGCGCTGAGCGACGAGAGGGAGACGCCGGGAGAGGACGCCGGCGAGGAGAACTTTGAGCAGCAAACCGAGCGGGAGGAACGGGAAGAGGCACTGGACAACGCACTCGAGGGCATTGGCCGCGACGACGAGATGCCCGAGACCTACGGTGCGGCGCCCAACCGGAATGCCGATTACGAGGAGATAGTGTACGGCGACACCGTCAGCTTCTATGACAAACTGAAGGAGCAGATGGGCATGGAGAACCTTACCGACCGCCAGCGGGACATCATGGAGTATCTCATAGGCTCGCTCGACGACGACGGCCTGCTGCGCAAAAGCATCGACTCCATCGGCGATGAGCTGGCTATATACCACAACATCGACGTAACCGAGACCGAGATAACCGAGGTGCTGCACCGCCTGCAGGGCTTCGACCCGGCCGGAATAGGTGCCCGCACGCTGCAGGAATGCCTGCTGCTGCAGATAGAACGCAAGCCTGCAGGCCGCCTCAAGGAAGCCATGCAGACGCTCGTGGGCAGCTATTTTGACGAGTTTACGAAGAAACATTGGGACAAGATACAGGCAGGCATGGGGCTTACTGACATGCAAACGGCCACCCTGCAGGCCGAAATACGCAAGCTGAACCCCAAGCCCGGGGCCGCTCTCGGCGAGACCGAAGGCCGGAACATACAGCAGATTACGCCCGACTTCATCATCGACACGGCCGACGACGGCACCGTTTCGTTCACCCTGAACCGCGGAGACGTGCCCGAACTCAAGGTGTCGCCATCGTTCGCCGACATGGTCGACACGTACAAAAACAACCGTCAGGGCATGAACCGGCAAGAAAAAGAGGCGCTGCTCTATGCCAAGGAGAAGGTTGAAAAGGCGCAGGGCTTCATCGAAGCGGTAAAACAGCGCCGCCGTACGCTCTACATCACCATGAAGGCTATTATCGACCGGCAGCGCCGGTTCTTCCAAGATGGCGACGAAGCCGACCTTAAACCAATGGTTCTAAAGGACATCGCCGACCGTACGGGGCTTGATATATCGACCATCTCTCGCGTAAGCAACGTGAAGTACGCACAGACCAAGTGGGGCACTTTCCCGCTTCGCTTCTTCTTCAGCGACGGCTACACCACCGAGGACGGTGAGGAGCTGTCGACCCGCAAGATTAAGATTGCGCTGAAGGAAGCCATCGACAAGGAAGACAAGAAGAAGCCCCTGAGCGACGATGCACTGGCAGCAGAGATGAAGCAGCAGGGCTTTCCCATCGCTCGTCGTACCGTTGCCAAGTACCGAGAGCAACTGGGAATACCGGTGGCAAGACTTAGAAAATGAAAGAAAAGAATATTATATGGACGGCGCGGGTAATGAGCATGGTCTTTACTCCGTTCTATCTGCCGTTGGTAGGACTGGTGGCACTGTTCATTTTCAGCTATATGAGCATGATGCCGTGGTGGTACAAGATGATTGTTCTCACCATGGTGTACCTCTTCACCATCCTTTTGCCCACCGTGCTCATACACATCTACCGCCGTTATCAGGGCTGGACGCTCATTGAACTGGGCAAGAAGGAGCGCCGCATGGTACCTTACATCATCTCCATCCTGTGCTATTTCACCTGTTACTACCTGATGAACGTGTTCCGGATACCCCATTTCATGGCCCGCATACTGGTAGCAGCGCTGATGATACAAATAGTTTGCGCCCTCATCAACGTGTGGTGGAAGATTTCAACGCACACGGCATCCATCGGAGGAGTGGCCGGCGCGCTTGTTGCCTTTTCGCTCCTGTTCTCCTTCAACCCTGTATGGTGGCTCTGCCTGGTATTCTTCGTGGCCGGCATGGTGGGCAGCAGCCGCATGATTTTGCGCCAACACACGTTGAGCCAGGTCATCACCGGCTTCCTTGTAGGAACGGTGTGCGGCTTCTTCATGATTATTTAAAACCCGAAAATAGAATGAAACCATTAGTCAGCATCATCATGGGCAGCACCAGCGACCTGCCTGTCATGGAGAAAGCATGTAAGTGGCTGGACGATAACCACATTGCTTTTGAGGTCAACGCGCTCTCTGCCCACCGCACGCCCGATGCCGTTGAAGCCTTTGCCAAGGGTGCCCGGGAGCGCGGCATCAAGGTCATCATAGCCGCTGCAGGCATGGCCGCAGCCCTTCCGGGGGTGATAGCAGCCTCCACGCCGCTGCCCGTTATCGGCGTTCCTATCAAGGGAATGCTCGACGGACTGGATGCCATGCTCTCCATCATCCAGATGCCTCCCGGCATTCCTGTTGCCACTGTAGGAGTCAATGCGGCACAGAACGCAGCCATACTGGCCGCCGAAATCATTGCGCTTACGGACGAGGAAGTGGCCCGAAAGGTTGCCGAATGGAAGTCGGGCCTGGGCGTCAAGATTGAGAAAGCCAACCAGGAGCTGGCCCAAGTGAAGTACACATACAAGTGTAACTGATGAAGTGAAAGGACAAAAGACAACGAGATGACAGACATTTTCAACTATTCAAGGCGGCCGTCGGGCGTGGTTCACGTGGGTGCCATCGACATCGGAGGCGACAACCCCGTGCGCATACAGTCCATGACCACCACCTCTACCGACGACACCGAGGGCTCCGTAGCCCAGGCCGAGCGTATTATAAAGGCCGGAGGAGAGCTCGTCAGGCTCACCACTCAGGGCACCAAGGAGGCCGAGAACCTAAAGAACATCAACGCGGGCATACGCTCCCACGGCTTCAACACGCCCCTTGTAGCCGACGTGCACTTTAATCCGAACGTGGCCGACGTGGCTGCACGCTATGCCGAGAAGGTGCGCATAAACCCCGGCAACTATGTAGACCCGGCCCGGAAGTTCATCAAACGGGAGTACACCGACGAGGAGTATGCCGACGAACTCAGGAAGATAGAGGAGCGTTTTGTGCCTTTCCTCAACATCTGCAAGGCCAACCACACGGCCATACGCATAGGAGTGAACCACGGTTCGCTGTCTGATCGCATCCGGAACCGTTACGGCGACACGCCCGAAGGCATCGTGGAGAGCTGCATGGAGTTCCTGCGTATCTGCAAGAAGCAGGACTTCAGCGACGTTGTTATTTCCATCAAGTCCAGCAATACGGTGGTAATGGTGCGCTCGGTGCGCCTGCTCGTCACCACAATGGAGCACGAGGACATGCACTACCCGCTGCATCTGGGCGTGACGGAAGCCGGCGAAGGCGAAGACGGACGCATCAAGAGTGCCGTCGGCATAGGTGCCCTGCTGGCCGACGGGATAGGCGACACCATCCGCGTAAGCCTCTCCGAAGAGCCCGAGGAGGAAATTCCGGTGGCCCGCAGGCTGGTGGAATACATCGGCCGCAAGGCCGGTCACCTGCTCATTCCGGCCGAAGCATACGGCGGGTTCGACTGGGTTCACCCCGAGCGCAGGCTCACGCAGGCCGTTGGGAACATAGGTGGCGAGAACGTGCCGGTGGTGATTGGGAACCTCTCCCCCATCCCCTCTCCGAAGGCGAGGGGAGTACCTGTGAAGGCGGACTATGTTTATCTGGGCTCTGATGTGCCTGAAGAGTTCGAAGAGGGGCAGCGTTACATCGTTGATTTTAATGTTTATGCCGACCTCATTCGTTCGCCCAAGGCACAGGAAGAGCACTTGGCAGAGCGCTTGTTCCCCATCTTTCCCGTTACTGCCATGCCCTTCATGGCGCAGGTTCACTCACCTCTTAAGTTCTTGGTGCTCCAGTTCGGCACGCCGGCCGATGAGTACATAGCCTGCCTCCGCCAGCATCCGGAAACCGTGGTGGTGTGCACCAGCAACCACCGCAACCGCCTGGGCGACCAGCGGGCACTGGTTCATGAGATGATGATTGCCGGCTTACAGAACCCTGTTGTCATGGCCCAGATGTACCGACTCAATGACAAGGAGCAGTTCCAGCTGGAGAGTGCCGCCGACATGGGTGCCCTGATGATTGACGGACTCACTGATGGCATCTGGCTGATGAACGACGGCAACCTCGGTGCCGACGTCATCGAAGACACCTCCTTCGGCATTCTGCAGGCTGCCCGCTTGCGTACATCGAAGACGGAGTACATCAGCTGCCCCGGCTGTGGCCGCACCCTGTACGACCTACGCGAAACAATAGCCCGCATCAAGGCCGCCACCGCCGATATGAAAGGCCTCAAGATAGGCATCATGGGCTGCATTGTAAACGGCCCGGGCGAGATGGCCGACGCCGACTACGGCTACGTTGGGGCGGGCGTGAACCGCGTTTCGCTCTACCGTAAGCAGGTGTGCGTGGAGAAGAACATCCCCCAGGAGGTGGCCGTGGAGCATCTGCTCGCCCTCATCCGGAAGGACAGGGAGGCCGCCGGATAGCATTCCGACAACACAATAACCACGCTCCGAAAGGAGCCATTAACTGTTAACACTATGGACTTAAAAGGTTTTTATACGGCCTCCGCGAGCCGTTACGATGGCTCGGAGACCATGTACCGCCGGTGCGGACGCAGTGGTGTGCTGCTGCCCAAGATATCTCTGGGCCTGTGGCATAACTTCGGTGGGGTGAACCCTTATGAGCGGTCGCGCGACATTACGCACTATGCGTTCGACCACGGCATCACCCATTTCGACCTTGCCAACAACTACGGACCTCCTTACGGCACGGCAGAAGAGACCTTCGGAAGGCTGATGGACGACGATTTCCGCCCCTATCGCGACGAGCTCTTTATCTCTTCCAAGGCCGGATACGATATGTGGCCGGGCCCGTACGGCAACTGGGGCAGCCGCAAGTACCTCATGGCAAGCCTCGACCAGAGCCTGCGGCGCATGAAGTTGGATTACGTCGACCTGTTCTACAGCCACCGCTTCGACCCGCTTACGCCGATGGAAGAGACCCTGCAGGCACTCGTCGACATCGTCCGTCAGGGCAAGGCACTCTACGTGGGCCTATCAAACTGGCCCCTCGAGGGGCTCAAGTTCGCCGACGAGTACCTGCGCCGGCACGACGTACCGCTGCTTATTTACCAGGGAAGGCTCAACATGCTGAGCCGCGAACCCATGGAGCAAGGCATCCTCGACTACTGTCACCGCCACGGCATCGGCTTCATCAGCTTCTCGCCTCTTGCCCAGGGACTGCTCACCAACCGCTATCTGGACGGCATTCCGGCCGACTCCCGCATGGCACGTAACACCAACCTGAAGCGCGAAATGCTCACACCAGAGCTGCTCGGCCATCTGCGCAAGCTCAACGACGAGGCCGCCCGGCAGGGCGAAACCTTGGCCCAGAAGGCGCTGAAGTGGAACCTCGCGCAGGACGGAGTTACCTCCGTGCTCGTTGGGGCCAGCAGTGTGGCGCAGCTGGAGCAGAACATGAAGGTGTAAGCTCATTGCCGCCCGCCCGAAGGGAGGGGGCATCCTAAAACCTTAAAAGAATGCGAGAGTGGGTATTCTTTTTGTTAACGGTATTGCTGGTCGGCTGCAACCGGTCGGCCATACCGTTCATGCGTGAACTCGGAATAAATGCCGATACGCTCATCATGGACCGCGTTCCGCAGCCGTTACCTGCCGACTCGTGCGGCCTTAGGTTATCGGCAGAACAGCAGGAGCAGCTGCTCGGCAACCTCACCGACGGTCTTCCCTATCCGCAAGTGGTGCTGCTGTCGGCCCAGCAGTTTGGTTCCGACTGGCTCTTAGCCTATACCTTTGGCAACGGCATCATGCGTTTTGTTCTCTACGATGCCCACGGACGCCGCCTCGACAGCCTCAACGGAGGCCTGTGGCTACTGCCGGAAGCGCCCGCCAAGCCCGATAAATACGGCGTGGTGAAGGTTTCCGTGCGCGCATTAGGGGATGGAATAGAGGGTATTACGCAGGGAGAATACCGCCGGTTGGGCAAGAGCAGGTTCCGGTTGTGGTGCAAGTTTGCTGCCGATACCATTGTACGCACCTACTGCGTAACCAGCCACAGGTTTAAACTCCTGTCGCGTCAAGACCACCACCGCACCCCTACTCCATTGCTCGACATCCTGAGCTATCCCGTTTCTCAAACCTACCAAGCCTGCAACCACATCAATCATTACAAGCGGTTGGAACCTCCCGGCGTGATTGTAGACTATGCGCCGCCTGTAAAGCACAGCTTCCCGTTCAACATCTATTACCGTAATCCCGCCGCCGTATGGCTGTGGCTGTACGACCATCGCAATGAAGACGAGGACGTCTCCGCCCAGTTGAAGTACGTTTTCCTGATGTCCAACGCGCTGCGTAAGCGCCCGCAGGACCGCGTTTCGATAAAAGCATTGCGGCAGGACGTGAAGAGCTTGCCACAGGCAGAAGTCAGGAAGTACGGCAATGCGGTGCTGGATGAGTGGGAAAAGGAGCTCAAGCAAGACACCACCACGGCCATCTAAACGAAATGAAGTTAAGGTTTCGGGCTTCTGTACGGCCGGCGGAACGGAGCCGAACGGCTGCTGCTGAAACAGCAGAAAATACGGGCATCAAACTCGCTAAATATCAGTAGGTTAGTTGAACGTGCCATTCAAGGCGCTTGAAGGTATCGGTCAAGGCGCTTGAAGGTATCGGTCAAGGCGCTTGAAGGTATCGGTCAAGAGGCTTGAAACTATCGTTCAAGAAACTTGCAGCTATTGTTCAGAAAAATGGAGGCATAGCTTCATGATTTCAGGAAGGTAAAATCATGCGCAATCTACCATCTGTCTAAGCCCTAAGATGTTTACAGTAAGAAGGTTTGTCTTTGGCTTTCGCGAAGCCTGTTAGGCAGCTCCTGTCATGTTGATGTTTACGAAAAAAGCCGTGCGCCCAGGTAAATAGTACCATTGGCACACGGCTTTTTAGTTGATAGCGGAACCTGTGCAGAGGGCTGCTGCCATCTGCCAGGCTCCCCGGTGCTACTGCGCGGCGGGCGTAAGGCGTATCGGGTCGTCGTACTGTAGCTGCAAGTTGAGGAGCTGCTTCTTCAGTTTGGCGGTTATCTTCTCCATGCCCGGCAGGCCGTAGAGGTTGTGCATGTTCTCCGGGTCCTTACGGATGTCATAGAGTTCCCACTGGTTCACGTCGTTGTAGAAGTGCATGAGCGAGTAGCGCTGCGTGCGTATGCCGTAGTGGCGGCACACGGAGTGCTCGGCCGGATACTCGTAGTAGTGGTAGTAGAGGGCCTTGCGCCAGTGCTTGACGCGCTGCCCCCGGAGCAGCGGCAGGAGCGATGTGCCCTGTATGTCGGCCGGTACGGGCACGCCGGCCAGCTGCAGGAAGGTGGGCGCATAGTCTATGTTCTGCACCAGCTTGTCGACAACGCCGTGCTTGCCGCCCGGCAGATACATGAGCAGAGGCGTGCGGAACGACTCTTCGTACATAAATCTTTTGTCGAACCAGCCATGCTCTCCCATGTAAAAACCTTGGTCCGAGGTGTACACAATGAGTGTGTTTTCGAGCAGACCGTGGGTTCGCAGATAGTCGATTACACGCCCCACGTTGCGGTCAACGGAGCGAATGACGCGCAGATAGTCGTGCATGTAGCGCTGGTATTTCCACTCATCAAGCTGCCGTCCGGTAAGTCCGGCCTCCTTGAAGCGGCGTATGATGGGTTCGTAGTGCTTGTCCCAGCGGGCCCGCTGCTCGGCGTTCATGCGCTTGTAGTTGGCCCTTCCGATGGCTTCCAGGTCGGGGTCGGAGTGTATCTGGTTCTCCTTGTCGGCCATCTTGAGGTCGTACACCAGGTCCATGTCCTTGCTGATGCTCATCTGCTGCTTGGCAGCAGCCTGCCTGCCGCTATAGTCATCGTAGAACGTTGCTGGCAGAGGATAGGTCTGGTCGTTGAATAGGTCGAGGTCGCACGTATCGGGACTCCACACGCGGTGTGGCGCCTTGTTGTGCATGAGCAGGCAGAAAGGCTTGTTCTTGTCGCGCTTGTGGTCCATCCAGTCAATGGCCAGGTCGGCTATGATGTTGGTAACGTAGCCCTCGCGCCTTACCCTCTGGCCGTTGCAAACGAAGTTGGGGTTGTAGTAATCGCCCTGACCGATGAGGATGTCCCAGTAGTCGAAGCCCGTTGGTTGCGAGATGAGGTGCCACTTACCAATCATGGCTGTCTGGTAACCTGCCTGCTGCAGCAGCTTTGGAAAGGTTTGCTGGCTGCCGTCAAAGGTGCGCGAGTTGTCCGTAAAGCCGTTGGCATGGCTGTGCTTGCCGGTGAGCATGCAGGCCCGAGATGGCCCGCTGAGCGAGTTGGCCACAAAACTTTCGCTGAATTTCACGCCGTGCTGGGCTATCCAGTCTATGTTCGGCGTCTGGATGAAGCGGTCGTCGTAGGCGCTGATGGTTTGGTACGAGTGGTCGTCGCTCATGATGTAGAGTATGTTCATGGGCCTTTGCTGCTGCGCGTGAACGGGTAGCGCCGCGCATGCCGCCATGCTCCCGGAGAGGTAAAAGAGAAATCTGTGTGTCATGATGCTGCTTGGTTAGCTGTTGCAAAAATAGCAATAAAATGGCAATGCGGCAACAATTGGGGCTAAAAGTTGCAGGGACGGGTGCAGAAGAGGTGTCGTTCAAGGGGCTTGACCCATAGCTTCAAGCGCCTTGAAAGTGCCGTTCGGGCTCCTTGAATGACAGGTACGCCACGGGCGGTGGCTGCAAGTTATGTTGCATGGGCTGGCAAATATGTTGCATGAAACAATATTTTAAGCATTTGTAATATTTCTTTAGACTTTCCCGGAGCGGCTGAGCTATCTTTGCATCAGTTTTAAATTATTTACTAACCAACAACAAGCAAAAATGGAAAACCTAAAGCGATTCCTGGTGAGCCTTGTGCTCACAGTGGTGTGTACGCTCGCGTATGCACAGACCATGAAGGTGAGCGGTACCGTTATCTCGGCCGATGACAACATGGGGGTGATTGGTGCTACCGTGAAAGAGAAGGGTACCACCAACGCTACCGTGACCGACATGGACGGCAACTTCACCATCACAGTCAGGCAGGGTGCGGTGCTCGAGTTCTCGTACATCGGCCTGCAGACTATCGAGCTGCCTGCACAGCAGGACATGAAGGTGACGCTCTCCAGCGATACCAAGACCATAGATGAGGTTGTGGTGACGGGCTACACGTCGGAGAAAAAGGCCGACCTGACGGGTTCGGTGTCTGTTATCAAGATGAAGGACATAGCCGACGTGCCCACGGGTAACGTGCTCTCGAGCCTCAACGGGCGCGTGGCAGGCGTGAACATTACCACCGACGGTACGCCCGGTGGCGGCAACACGAACACGCTGGTGCGCGGTACGACGACCATCAACAACTCTTCGCCGCTCTACGTTATCGACGGTATCATGACCCGAGACAACGTAGGAAGCATCCTCTCCTCCAACGACGTGGAGAGCATCCAGGTGCTCAAGGACGCCTCCTCGGCCGCCATCTACGGCGCCCAGGCTGCCAACGGCGTGATTATCATCACCACCAAGCGCGCCAAGAAGGGCGAGATACGCGTAGACTTCGACGCTTCGCTCACCGCGCAGACGTTTACCACGAACTACGAACTGCTGGATGCGTACCAGTGGGGCGATGTTTACTGGCAGGCGTACCGCAACACCTACGGCACTCATCCTAACTCCATGATTTACGGAAACGGCGAAACGGCACAGCTGAACACCACCACTCCTTATTATACTGGGGCCGACGGGCGCACCTACACCGCCGCCAACACCGACTGGCTGGACCTGATGTACAAGACTGCCCTGATGCAGAACTACTCGCTTACGTTGAGTAAAGGCTCCGAGAACGGCTCAAGCTCGCTCTCGGTGAACTGGATTGACCAGGACGGTATGCTCAAGAACACCGACTACCAGCGGTTCAACACCCGCCTGACGTCGGACTACGGCTTCTTCAACAACCACTTGCGCATAGGCGAGAGCGTTTCTATCAATCGCTGGACGCAGCACATCGCCCAGAGTGGTATTGAGGAGCAGCTCGTGGCACAGCATCCGGCAGAGCCGGCCTACGACTCCATGGGCGGCTATGGTGGCGGCTACATGGACGTGCTGAACGACAAGCCAAACCCGCTGCGACTGCAGAACAACCAGAAGGATAACCGCCACACGTACTGGCGAATATTCGGTAACATGTACCTGGAGCTTGAACCGGTGAAGAATCTTACGCTGAAGTCGAACTTCGGAGTGAACTACTATACGGACAACAACTCTGACTTTGTGCCCAAATGGGTGGAGAGCTCGCGTACCGTTGACACCAACGAGCTGACCTCGAACAACAACACGGCCTTTAACTGGGTGTGGACCAACACGGCCAACTACAACCTGGACCTGGGCGACCATCATGCCTCGTTCCTGCTGGGTATGGAGGCCAAGAAGGACCGCACGGAGATGGTAGGCGGCTACGGACAAGGACTGGTGTCGGAAGAAACCGACTACCGCTACCTGAACGCAGTGACCCGCCTGGCCAAGGTGAGCGGCATAGCCAGCAACTACAGCATGGTTTCGTACTTTGCCAAGGGCAACTACTCCTACCAGGGCAAGTATCTGCTGGCCGCAACGGTGCGCCGCGACGCCTCTTCACGCTTCGGCAAGAACCACAACTCGGGTGTGTTCCCGTCGGTGAGTGCCGGCTGGCGCATCTCTTCCGAGAAGTTCATGAAGGGCACCAGCAGCTGGCTCGACGACCTGAAGCTGCGCGCCAGCTGGGGTATAAACGGTAACGACGAGATTGACAACGAAGCTACCTACACCAAATACCTCGTCTCGCTGGCCAATGCCGGCTACAACCTGCCGGGCAACAACCAAGACATGGCGGTCGGAGCCTACAAGACCCACACCGGCAACCCTGACCTGAAGTGGGAGCAGACGCGCCAGGTTAACTTCGGTATCGACGCCACCCTGCTCAGCCAACGCCTCACCCTGAGCCTCGACTACTTTGCCAAGAGCACCACCGACATGCTCTTCGAGCCTCCTTACGCAGCCGTTGTGGGCGAGGGCGGATACTCCTGGCAGAACTGCATCGACATGGACAACAACGGTTTTGAAATCGTTGCAGGCTGGCGAGACCATCTGAAGAACGGACTGAACTACAGCATCGACTTCAATGCCTCTATGTACAGCAACGAGATGAAGTCGCTACCGCAATCCATCTACTACACCTTCGGAGGCGGCATGCCGGGCAAGTCAATCGTCGGACAGCCCTTCGGTTCCTGGATGGGTTACAAGACCGACGGCGTGTTCCGTACCCAGGCCGAGGTCGATGAGTACCGCCAGCGGTACGATGTGCAGATAGGAGCACCCGGCGTAGGCCGCATCAAGTACCTTGACGTGAACGGCGACAACAAGATAACCACTGCCGACCAGACCTGGCTTGGCAGCGACAAGCCCAAGTTCTCGGCCGGTCTCAACCTCTCGGCATCGTATAAAGGCTTCGACCTGAGCCTGTTCTTCAACGGCATGGTGCGCGATGCGTGGAACAACTCCAAGTATTACACCGACCTCTTCCAGTGCTGGAACGGCAACCACTCCACACGTCTGATAGACGCCATGAACGCATGGACGGAGTTTGAAAAGACCGGTGTGTACAACTGCGACACGCCTGCACTGACGGCCGAAGACAGCAACAACGAGAACCGCAGCTCCGAGTTCTACATCGAGAACGGCTCGTTTATCAAGCTCAAGACGGCCACCCTGGGCTATTCTCTGCCCCAGAACCTGCTCGACAAGGTTCATTTGCGCCGTGCCCGCGTCTACTTCCAGGCACAGAATGTATTCACTCTGACCGGCTATACCGGTGCTGACCCTGAAGGACTTGGCTACACCTATCCGCTGCCCCGCACGTTTACGTTCGGTCTCTCCATCGGTTTGTAGGCCTTGACGGATAAAGGTACTTATCTAATGAAGAATTAATAAAAGCAAGATTATGAAACTTAAGAATATAGCAATCATAGCAACGGCAGCCTTGATGATGACGGGCTGCAGCGAAGACAGCTTCCTGGACAACAAGCCGCAGGGTGTGTTGAGCGACGAGGTGATACAGAAAGGTGGACAGGTAGACCTGCTTACAACGGCTGCCTACGCAGCTCTGATGGGTCCGTCGCCGCAGGACTGGAGCGTTTGGACAGCCCCCGTAACCAACTGGAGCTACGGTAGCGTGCGCTCCGACGATGCCTACAAGGGCGGCGGTGGTACGGGCGACATTTCCGAAATACACCGTATGGAAATCATGGACGTTGATGCCACCAACGGCAACGTGGATGTTAAGTGGTACCATCTCTATGTAAGCGTGCAACGATGCAATGCAGCACTGCGCATGCTCAACAGCCTCACGGACGCCGAGCTGGCCGACCGCAACGTGCAGATAGCCGAGATGAAGGTGCTGCGCGCCCACTTCTACTTCGAGCTAAGCCGCCTGTACAACAAGATAGTGTACTTTGAAGAGAACTATGAGGGCAGCATCCAGCAGCTCTCCAACAATGAGTTCACCCGCGACCAGATACTGGAGAAGATAGCCACCGACCTGGAGAACGCCGAGAAAGTGCTGCCCGCGCAGCAGCCGGAGATAGGCCGAATCAACAAATACCAGGCTGCCGCCTATGCTGCCAAGGTGAACCTGTACCGTGCCTACAAGCAGGACGAGACCACGCACAAGGTGGTGAGCGTTGACGCCGGGCTGTTGGGCAAGGTCATCAGCTACTGCGACGAGGTTATCAACAGCGGCCGCTACGCGCTGCTTGACAACTTCCAGGACCTTGACAAGGTTTCCACCGGCGACAACTCCAAGGAAGGAGTCTTCCAGGTGCAGTACTCCATGAACGACGGAAGTGGCTCCGCAGGCCGCGTTAACTGGTCTAACCTGCTCAATGCGCCACAAGGACCCTACTCCGGCGACGGCTTCTTCCTGCCCAGTCAGGACCTGGTAGATGCTTACCAGACCGATGCAAACGGCCTGCCCGAATTCGATACCTACTTTACTCACCACTTCGACGTGTGGAATGCGGCAACAGGAAAGAGCGAGAACGTAAGCAACAACGTTGACCCACGCCTCGACTACGTAGTCGGAAGGCCCGGAGTAAGGTGGAAGACTTACACCAAGACGCCCTGCCAGCCTACCTGGGTGCGCGACCAAGGCAGCTACGGACAGCACTGCAGCAAGCGTTTCTTCGTCTCGCCCGAGAGCTCCGAGATGTTTAACGGATGGCCTTGGGGAGCCAGCGCGCTCAATTGGAACATCATACGCTATAGCGACGTGCTGCTCTGGAAGGCCGAGGCACTCATCGAGAGCAACCAGAATCTGGAGGAAGCACGCAGCCTCATCAACCAGATTAGGCAGCGCGCAGCCAATAGCCAGTACTGGGTAAAGGACTTCAACGACAACACCAAGTATGCCGCCAACTACAAGATAGCCCTCTATCCGGCAGCAGGCTGGACGCAGGACTACGCCCGCAAGGCGCTGCGTTACGAGTTCCGGCTCGAAACGGCGATGGAGGGCGAGCGCTTCTTCGACCTCGTTCGCTGGGGCATAGCAGGCCAAACGATGAATGCCTACTTTGCTCATGAGAAGTCGAAGCGCGTTTATTACTCCAACTCCAAGTTCACCGAGGGCAAGGACGAGTACCTGCCCATCTCCGTAACGCAGTACAACCTCTCGCAGGGTGCCTACACCCAGAACCCCGGCTACGCATCATTCGAGTAAGGCATAGGTTGGTGCAAGATTACCGCCAAGCCGGTAATGCAAGCCAGATAATCATCGTCCGGACAGAAACAGCTGTCCGGACGATTTTTCGTATGTGGTTGGCAGCATTCTCGAAATTAATCGTTATATTTGCCAACATAACTATAATGCCTGATGAAACGGTTACATTTTCTTTCGCTCATCATCCTGATGTCCGCCTGGTGCGGTTGCAGTAAGCGGGCTCATTATACCATTGGCGTCTCGCAGTGCAGCAACGACGGGTGGCGGCAGAAGGTAAACAAGGAAATCCGAATTGGCCAGTACCAGCACGGCGACATAGAAGTAAGCATCGTATCGGCCAACAATGACGGCCGCAGACAGGCTCGCCAGATAGATTCTCTGGTGGATTGCCGGGTCGATTTGCTCGTAGTTGCCCCCTCGGACATCAGCACCGTTACCCCTGCCGTTGACCGCGCGTACCGCAAGGGCATACCCGTTATTCTTTACGACCGCAAGACCAACTCGCCCAACTACACCGCTTACATAGGTTCCGACAACGTAGAAGTGGGCCGGATAGTAGGCCAGTTCGTTGCTACTAACCTCAAGGGGCGCGGCGTGGTGCTCGAGATTACGGGCGCCGGCGGCTCTTCGCCGGTTGCAGAGCGCCACAACGGCTTCATGAAAGCAATGGAGCACTACCCCGCTATACGCGTTTTTTTCTTTCAGGGCGCGTGGACCACCGAGAAGGCCGAGCAGCTAACGGGCGCCCTCATGGACCGGGGAGAACAGATAGACTGCGTGTTCGGCCACAACGACCGCGAGGCCTATGGCGGCAGCAGGGCAGCAGCCAGACGCGGCAAGCACCTCGTGACGGTGGGCATCGACGGCCTTCCGGGCCCCAACGAGGGCATAGAATTTGTCAGAAAAGGCCTCCTTACGGGCACGTTTATCTATCCCACCAAAGGCGAAGAGATAGTGAACCTGGCCGTGAAGATACTGCGCGGCCAGCCCTACAAGCGCATCAACAACCTTGAATCGGCCATCGTGACCCGCGACAACGCCGAGATTGTAGCCATGCAGAACAAGGAAACAGAGGCGCAGGGTGCCAACCTCGAGAACATCTACCGCCGTATAGACGGCTACGTGCAGCGCCTGCAGGCCCAGAACATCATCAACGTGCTCGTGCTGGCCGTCATCCTGCTGCTCGTCCTGCTGCTTGTAAACTTCTACCGCATCAGCAAAATCAAGGACAGGGCTAACCGCAAGATACGCGAACTCTCCGACTACAGGCTGTCGTTCTTCACGGCCGTGAGCCACGAACTGCGCACGCCGCTCACCCTGATAGCCGACCCGGTGAACCGTATCCTGGAAAGAAACACCCTCAAAGGCGAAGACCGGCAGCTCCTCCTGATGGCTGCACGCAACACGGGCGTGCTGAACAGCTTGGTGAACGACATCATGGACGTGCGCAAAACCGAAGAAGGACGGATGCAGCTCCGCCTCTCCGAATTCGACCTGGCTGACGTGCTGCGCCAGCTGGCCGATGCTTTCCGCCCCTCGATGGAGAAGAAACGGATAGCGTTCCGCCTGGAGACGGCCGCCAACGCGGACTATACAATGGTGGCCGACAGCGACAAGGTGCTCCGCATAGTGTCCAACCTGCTCAGCAATGCCCTGAAATACACGCCTGCGGGAGGCCACATCAGCCTCTCCGTAAGCCAGTCCGGGGCAGGCCGCATGGCCGTTGCGGTGGCGGACGACGGCGTGGGCATGGATGCTGCCGACGCCGAGCGCATCTTCGGCGAGTACTATCAGGCCAAGAACTCTGCCGGCGGCACGGGCATCGGACTGGCGCTGGTGAAGCTCTTCACCGAGCTTCACCACGGCCGGGTAACGGTTAGCAGCGCCGTTGGCAAGGGCTCCACGTTCTGCGTGGAGCTGCCGGCAAGGCAGGAGGGAACCCCTACCGGGCCTGCCGACCGGAGCCTTCCGGAAATCCTGCCCGTACCTCCTGCCGCCACCGAGGATGCCGCCAGGGAGAACAAGTTTGAACACATTGTGGCCACGGAGACCGAAGCGCGCCCCGTGGTGCTTGTGGTCGACGACAACGCCGACATGCGGGCTTACATCAGGATGGTGCTGGCCGGCAGCTACCAGCTGCTCTTTGCCACCGACGGAGAGAGCGGTCTGGCCGTTGCACGCGAGAATATACCCGACCTGGTGGTAAGCGACGTGATGATGCCGGTTATGAACGGGCTCCGGTTCTGCAGCCTTCTCAAGTCCGGAAAGGCCACCAGCCACATTCCGGTCATCCTCCTCACGGCCCGCAGCCATGACGAGCAGCGCATAGAGGGCTACGAGCAGGGGGCCGACGCCTACATCACCAAGCCCTTCGACTCGCGCCTGCTGATGGCCCGCATAGCCAACCTGCTGCACAACCGGGCCCAGTTGCGCAGCGTGTTTGCAGCCCGGGGCGACGCCGGACAGCCCCAGGAGGCTCGGCTCGGCGGCCGCGACAAGGAGTTCATCGACGAGTTCCGCCAGGCCATACGGGACAGCATGGCCAACCCGCACCTCAAGATAGAGGAGCTGGGCGACAAGGTGGGGCTGGGCCGCGTGCAGCTGTACCGCAAGGTGAAGGCCTTGACCGGCCACACGCCCGTTGACCTGCTGCGCACCGCCCGGCTTGAGAAAGGGCGCGAGCTGCTGTGCACCACCAACAAGACCATATCGGAGATAGCCTACAGCGTGGGCTTTGCCACGCCGTCTTACTTCACCACCTGCTTCAGGCAGCAGTACGGCATGTATCCCAACGAGATGCGACAGGACGGCTGACAGCAGCCGTTCTGCCTCCCAAGAACCATGTAAAAAAAGTGCCGGATGGGTGCTTCGGGAACTTTCGACAAGTGTCGCACGATTGTTCGACACTTGTCACACGTTCGTGCGACACTTGTCGAAAGTTCGCGGAGCATGTCTTCCGTCCCTCCGCCAAATTCCGCCGGCAGCGCCGTAGCCAGTCATCCGACAGCCTGCCCACGGGGCATCTCAAGATTATTGACAAAGAAATGAAGTATTGTTTCATGCAACATTTCTTGTAATCAAAGAACTATTTTTGCTGAATTGGGTTGATTATAAGGTATATCTTTGCTCCAGTGTTTTTTCAAATTACCAATAGACCTAATAGAAAAAGACGAATGGAGAACTTTAAGAAAATCCTGTTGAGCTTTCTGCTCACGGTGGTTTGCTCTGCCGTTAGCGCGCAGGGCATTGATGTCAGTGGTACAGTCGTGGACCCTACGGGGGAACCGGTGATGGGTGCTACTGTCATGGAGAAAGGCACCAGCAATGGTGCCGTGACCGATTTGGATGGTAAGTTTGCCTTCAAAGCTACCCAGGGGTCGGTTCTGGTCATCTCTTACATCGGCTACGATACGGTGGAGATGCCGGCCGGTGCTAACCTGAACGTTACCATGAAGGAAAATGCAAAGGAACTGACCGAGGTTGTGGTAACCGGCTACCAGGTGCAGCGCAAGGCCGACCTCACGGGTGCCGTGTCGGTGGTGAGCGTCGAGGAGCTGGCCAAGCAGAACGAGAACAACCCCATGAAGGCCCTGCAGGGCCGCGTTCCAGGCATGAACATCGCTGCAGACGGCAGTCCCTCGGGCTCGGCTACAGTGCGTATCCGCGGCGTGGGAACGCTGAACAACAACGACCCTCTTTACATTATCGACGGCGTACCCACCAAGGCGGGCATGCACGAGCTCAACGGCGGCGACATTGAGAGCATCCAGGTGCTCAAGGATGCGGCCTCTGCATCCATCTACGGTTCACGTGCCGCCAACGGCGTTATTATCATTACGACCAAGAAAGGCAAAAGTGGAAAGATTAAGGTAGATGTAGATGCCTCGGTTGCCGCTCAGATGTACGCCCACAAGATGGACGTTCTGAACGCCAAGGAGTACGGACAGGTGATGTGGCAAGCCTATGTGAACGACGGCATGGACCCCAACACCAACGGCCTGGGCTATCGGTTCAACTGGAACTACGATGCCAACGGCTATCCCGTTCTTAACGGTATCTCGATGTCGAAGTATCTTGACGCGGCCGGAACTACGTCGGCTTCGGATACCGACTGGTTCGACCAGACCACCCGCAAGGGCGTTATCCAGAACTACAACGTGGCCGTAAGCAACGGCTCTGATAAGGGCAACGCCTACTTCTCGCTGGGTTACTACAAGAACCTGGGCATCATCAAGACTTCCGACTTCAGCCGCTTCTCGGCCCGTATGAATACGGAGTACAAGCTGATAGACAACGTGCTCACCATTGGCGAGCACTTTACGCTCAACCGCACATCCGAAGTCCAGGCCCCGGGCGGCTTCCTGGAGAACGTGTTACAGTTCAACCCGTCGCTCCCGGTTTATACGACAACGGGCGGATATGCCGGCCCCGTGGGCGGTTATCCCGACCGCGAGAACCCTTACGCACGCTTGCAGCGCAACCGCGACAACCGTTACACCTACTGGAGAGCATTCGGTGACGCGTACATTAACCTGCATCTGTTCAAGAACTTCAATCTCCGTTCGACCTTCGGACTTGACTACGCGCAGAAGATGCAGCGCATTTTCAGGTACCCGATAACCGAGGGCAACGTGGCAAATCCTACCAACGCAGTGGAGCCCAAGCAGGAACACTGGACCAAATGGATGTGGAATGCCGTTGCAACCTACAACCTGGAGCTGGGCAAACACCGCGCCGACTTGATGGCGGGCATAGAACTTAACCGCGAAGATGATACCAACTTCTCGGCTTACAAGGAAGATTACCTCATCCTGAACCCCGACTACATGTGGCCCGATGCAGGCGTGGGAACCGCCCAGAGCTACGGAAACGGCGAGGGATATTCGCTGGTCTCGTTCTTCGGTAAGCTCAACTACAATTACAATGACAAGTATCTGGCCTCGCTGACCGTACGCGACGACGGCTCTTCACGCTTCGGCAAGAACAACCGCTACGCTGTTTTCCCCTCCCTGTCGCTGGGCTGGCGCATCAGTCAGGAGAAGTTCCTGAAGAACACTTCCAACTGGTTGGACGACCTGAAGCTGCGTGCCTCGTGGGGACAAACGGGTAACCAGGAAATCTCCAACATAGCCCGCTACACCATCTACGTGAGCAACTACGGCGTTTCTGAGAGCGGCGGACAGAGCTACGGCACTGCCTACGACATCGCGGGAACCAACGGCGGCCAGACGCTTCCGTCCGGTTTCAAGCGCGACCAGTTAGGAAACAACGACATCAAGTGGGAAACCACCACGCAGACTAACCTCGGTTTAGACTACTCCTTGTTTGGAAGTAAGTTCTACGGCAGCTTCGACTGGTACTTCAAGAAGACCAAGGACATTCTTGTACAGATGGCAGGAATAGCCGCAATGGGCGAAGGCAGCACGCAGTGGATTAACGCCGGAGAGATGGAAAACAGAGGTATTGAGTTCAACGTAGGCTACCGCAAGACCACTAAGTGGGGCTTGAAGTACGACGTTACGGGCAACATCAGCACCTACCGCAACAAGATTACCGCGCTGCCTGCTACCGTTGCAGCCAACGGAACCTTTGGAGGCAACGGCGTGAAGAGCGTCATCGGCCACCCTATGGGCTCCCAGGTGGGCTATGTAGCCGACGGTATATTCAAGAGCCAGGACGACATCGACAACCACGCAAGGCAGGAGGGAGCCGGCATCGGGCGCATCCGATGGAAGGACCTGAACAGAGACAAGGTCATTACTGAGGCCGACCAGGACTGGATTTACGACCCCACGCCCGACTTCTCCTATGGTTTCAACGTCTACCTGGAGTACAAGAACTTTGATTTCACCATGTTCTGGCAAGGCGTACAGGGTGTAGACGTTATCTCGGACCTCAAGAAGGAGACCGATATATGGGCCGGACTGAACATCGGTTTCCTCAACAAAGGCTCCCGGATGCTCGGAGCATGGAGCCCGGCCAACCCCGGCAGCAACATCCCGGCCCTCTCGCTGTCCGACAACAACAACGAGAAGCGCGTCTCCACCTACTGGGTCGAGAACGGCTCCTACCTCAAGCTGCGCACCGTACAGCTGGGTTACAACGTGCCGCAGACTCTTGCCAAGAAGCTGTACATGGAACGCCTGCGCTTCTACCTCAGCGCCCAGAACTTGCTGACCCTCAAGAGCGGCGGCTTTACCGGTGTGGATCCGGAGAACCCCAACTACGGTTATCCCATTCCGCTGAACATTACTTTCGGTTTAAACGTAACTTTCTAACAAACGAAAACAGCAATGAAGAAACTAACATATACCATCATTTTGGCTCTTGCTGTGGCGATGAGCAGCTGTTCCGACTTCCTTAGTGAGCAGACACCACAAGGAAGACTGACCGACGAACAGGTGAGCAACCCGCAGTATGCCGACAACCTGATTATCTCTGCCTATGCTATCTGGATTACGGCAGAGGACATCAACTCCAGCTTCTCTATGTGGAACTTCGACGTACGCTCTGATGACGCCTACAAGGGAGGCAACGGCACGAGCGACGGTGACGTGTTCCACCAGCTCGAGATATCGCAGGGAGTGCTCACTACGAACTGGAACATCAGCGACATGTGGCAGCGGCTGTACAACTGCATCTCGCGTGCAAACACCGCCATCGCACTGCTCAACCAGATGGACGAGGCCTCGTATCCCCAGAAGTCGCAGCGTCTGGCCGAGATGAAGTTCCTCCGCGCCTACGGCCATTTCCTGCTCAAGCGCCTCTACAAGCACATTCCGTTCGCCATGAACGAGAACCTTACCACCCAGGAGTACAACAACCTGTCCAACACAGAGTACTCCAACGACGAGGGATGGCAGCAGATAATAGACGACCTGACCGAGGCCTACAACACGCTTCCGGCCACTCAGGCCGACAAGGGACGCCCCACAAAGGCCGCGGCAGCCGCCTTCCTGGCCAAGGTTTACCTCTACAAGGCCTACCGGCAGGACAACCCGCAGAGCAACGAGGTGACAAGCATCGACAAGGGCGACCTGGCCAACGTGGTGAAGTACACCGACGAGAGCATCTACTCGGCCGGAGGATACGGGCTGGAGTCCGACTTCCACAACAACTTCCGCCCCGAGGAGCAGTACGAGAACGGCACGGAGAGCATCTGGGCCATGCAGTATTCCAAGAACGACGGCACCACTCACGGCAACCTCAACTGGAGTTACGGCCTCATAGTGCCCAACATTCCGGGCGTTACCGATGGCGGAACCGACTTCTACAAGCCCAGCCAGAACCTGGTGAACGCCTACCGCACCAATGCCGCAGGCCTGCCTTTCATCGACGACTTCAACCAGAAGGACTACGACAAGGCCACCGACTACGCCGACCCTCGCCTCTTCCTGACCGTGGGAATGCCCGGGCTGCCCTACGAGTTCAATCCTAAATACATGATGGACGAGAGCGCCACCTGGAGCCGGTCAAACGGATTGTACGGCTACTACGTAACACTGAAGCAGAACATTGACCCCGATGCCGTGGGCACTTATCTCATCAAGGGCTCCTGGTGGGGCACTTCGGAGAACCGCATCGTGTTCCGCTACGCCGACGTACTGCTGGAACGGGCCGAAGCACTGGTGCAACTGAACGACGGCCGCATAGCTGAGGCCGTGAGCCTGCTCAACCGCTTGCGCCTTCGTGCTAAGCAGAGCCTGGGCGTAATATCCAATTACGAGACCGACTACGGCGTCAAACTCAACGTCAACACGTACACCGGCTCCTACAGCCAGGAGCAGGCGCTGAAGATGGTCAAGATGGAACGCCGCCTGGAAATGGGCATGGAGAGCGAGCGATTCTTCGACCTGGTACGCTGGGGCGAGGCCGACGTCGTGCTCAACCGCTACTACGCCGAGGAGGCCAACGACTGTTCCATCTACTCGGCAGCCCGCTTTACGAAGAACAAGAACGAGTATCTGCCCATTCCCTATGCGCAGCTGGCAGCCTCAAACGGCAACTACACCCAGAACATAGGCAACTGGTAAAACTACAGGCAACAAAAAACTTAACAATGAGTACCGTCTGCCGGGGCCTCCGTGAGCCTGCTCCGAACCCCCTTTCAGGGGCATTCGCAACAGTCTGATATACAGAGATTTGCACCCGGTAGTGGCAAAGGGCATTCTTGAAGATGCCTTTCAAGCGCCTTGAAGATGCCTTTCAAGCCCCTTGAACGATACCTCCAAGAGCCTTGAACGATAGCTCCGGCTGGCGGTACTCACGTTAACAACAAGAAAAACATTTATGAAAAAGATTATTTTTAATATCTGGATGATGGCAGGTTTGCTGCTGGCACTGGCCGCATGCAGCGACTCCAATGTATCCGACCTGCAGCTTGCAGGCGACTGCTCGGTTTCGGCCTTCGCCCTCGATGAGTTCGAGGGAACCGTAAACCCGGCCGCCCGAACCATTACGGTGAACGTTCCCGAGACCTACAATGCCGCAAGCATGTCCGTTACCAAGCTGGAACTGAGCGACGGCGCCGTGGCCGACGTAAAGCCGGGCGAGGTGATGAACATGGACACGCCGCACGTACTGCACGTGAAGAACGGCGATGTGTTCCTCGACTGGACGGTCAGCGTGGTGCACGATGAGGCCCGTATCACCTCCTTCAAGATAAACGGAACCTACACGGGCATCATCAACGAGCAGGCGAAGACTATCTCCGTCTACGTTCCCAACACGCTCGACATCAAGGCACTCGTGCCCACCGTGGTCTACAGCAGCGGCGCCACGCTCACTCCGGCATCAGGTGTGGCCACCGACTTCACCCACCCCGTGGTCTACAAACTGGAGAACAACACGGCCAGCTCTTCCTATACCGTTACCGTAACGGCCATAGACAAGCCCTCCGCTCTCTACGTGGGACTGGGCGCAACGATGGCCGACCTGAACCCGGAGGAGCAGACCGCCTGCATGTGGATGCTGGAGAACATTCCCAACTCGCTCTATGTGTCGTTTGCCGACATACGCAACGGCAACATTGACCTGAGCCAGTGCAAGGTCATCTGGTGGCACTTCCACAAGGACGGAGGCGTAGACGGCAAGAACGCCTTTGAGGCCGCAGCGCCCCAGGCCGTTGATGCAGCCGCCAAACTGCGCGACTACTACAACGCCGGAGGTTCCTTCTTCTTTACCCGATACGCCACCAACATGCCCGCCTACATAGGTGCAGTGGCCAACGACGGCTGCCCCAACAACTGCTGGGGCCAGAACGAACAGGATGCCGAGACCACAGGAGGCCCCTGGAGCTTCAGCATGGCCGGCCATACGGACCATCCGCTGTTCCGGAACCTGATGATGGCAAGCGGCGACCCCAACGGTGTTTACACTTGCGAGGCAGGCTACCGCATCACCAACTCTACCGCTCAGTGGCACATAGGCACCGACTGGGGCGGCTATGATGACGCTGCCGCCTGGCGCAATGCTACCGGTGGCATCGACTTGGGGCATGGAGGCGACGGCGCCATCGTGGCATGGGAGTTCCCGGCCGCTGGCTCTCACGGCCGCATCCTGTGCATAGGCTCGGGCTGCTACGACTGGTACAGCCTGGCTCCCGTGGCTCCCGGAACCTATCATGACAACGTGGCAACCATGACCAAGAACGCATTCAATTACCTGATGAATTAGTAAAAACCCGGAAAAATGAAAAAGATGATATATTCGTTCATACTCGCCGCCGGCCTCGCTGCACCGCTCGCAGGCTGCAGCGACGACAGTTCGGTGGTCGAAGAGAAGGACTGGAACACGGCCACTTACTTTGCCTCGGCCGATGCCTCGGCACAGGAAACTTACTACAAGCCGTCCGTTGGCTACGTGGGCGACCCCATGCCGTTCTACGACCCGGTGGCAGCAGAGTTCAAGATTATGTACTTGCAGGAGTTCCGCCCTAACCAGGCAGCCACCTATCACCCCTTCTGGGGGCTCAGTACCAAGGACGCCGCCGGCTACACAGCACTGGGTGAGCTCATCCCCTGCGGCGGTGCGGCCGAGCAGGATGCCGCCCTCGGAACCGGCTGTACGGTGTACGACGAGGCAGGCAAGCTGTACTACACCTTCTACACCGGCAACAAGTACGCTCCTACTGCTGCCGAGAACGGCCAGGTGGTGATGGTGGCAACCTCGCCCGACTTCAAGACATGGACCAAGGACAGGGTCTTCATGCTCAAGGGAAACGACTACGGCTACAGCCGCAACGACTTCCGCGACCCGATGGTGTTCCAGGGCGACGACGGCCGCTACCACATGCTGGTGTCTACGAAGCAAGGCAGCAAGGGCGTGCTGGCCGAGTTCACCTCGGCTAACCTCAAGGACTGGACCAGCGCCGGGGTGTTCATGACCATGATGTGGGACCGCTTCTACGAGTGCCCCGACGTGTTCAAGATGGGCGACTGGTGGTATCTGGTGTACAGCGAGATGCACGCCGCCGTGCGCAGAGTGCAGTATTTCAAGGGCCGCACGCTCGAAGAACTCAAGCGTTGCACGGCCAACGACGCCGGCCTCTGGCCCGATGCACACGAAGGAATGCTGGACAGCCGCGGCTTCTATGCCGGCAAGACGGCCTCCGACGGCACCAACCGCTACATCTGGGGCTGGTGCCCCACGCGGTCGGGTAACGACAACACCAACGTGGGTGCCTATCCCAACGAGCCCCAGTGGGCCGGTAACCTGGTGGCACATCGGCTTGTTCAGCACGCCGATGGCACGCTCACGCTGGGCGAGGTGCCCGCTGTGAGCAGCAAACTGGCAACCGCGCAGGAGGTGAAGCTGATGGCCCAGGGCGGCAGCGTGCAGCAGAGCGGCGGCAGCTTTACGCTGGGAGCCGACTCGTATGCCCTCTTCGGCCGTCTGGGTAGCCGGAACAAAATCTCCTTCACCGTAACTACAAGCGGCAATACCGATAGGTTCGGCATCTCCGTAGTTCGCGGAACCGACTCTGAGAAGTATTATACCATGGTGGTGAATGCCGAGGGCGACAACGCCCGCAAGGTGAACTTTGAGGAAGAAGGCACTGCCGGAAAGGGCTTCATCGAGGGCGCCGACGGCTACGTTTTTGCCCGTCCGGCCGACAACACCTACCATGTTACCATCTACACCGACAACAGCGTCTGCGTAATGTACATCAACGACGTGTGCTGCTACACCAACCGCATCTACGGAATACAGAAGAACTGCTGGAGCATTAACAGCTACGGAGGAAGCATCACGGTAAGCAACGTGGAGGTGAAGCAATAACCCGGAAAGTCTGCCGGCTTTAAAAAATCGTTCATTCCGTGTGTTTTTTCGTTCAATGTAACAAAAACACAACAGAATGAACGATTTTTATTATCCCTTTTAAAGGATAATGTTTACTTTTGTCCCATCAAATCTAATGACGAACGTAATGACTATTAACAAGAAAATCCTTATGCTGTGTCTCTGTCTGGTCGGTGCAGTGGCCGGGCTGCATGCGCAGTCCTTCCTCGGCGATAACCACGCCATGAAGCGCGTAACCACCTCGCAGAGGTATCTGCTGCTGCCCGTCGAGGAGAAAGAAGAGATTGCGCACGTGAACGTAATCGTTGATAACAAGGTGGTGAAGCAGTTCAACTGCCGCCTTGCCGTTGACCATGTAGACTATTATGTGCCGCTGGAACTGCAGTCGCTGGGTGCCCCCGAGGCCCTGCTCGACATCACTTTCCAGGGCGAACGCCGTTCCAAGGGAGTCATCAAGGACTTCTCGTGCTGGCAGAACATGAAGTACGCCGACGCTTTTGATACCCGCAACACCGAGCGCTTCAGGCCTTCGTACCACCATACGCCGGCCTACGGCTGGATGAACGACCCCAACGGCATGTTCTACAAGGACGGTGTGTGGCACCTGTACTTCCAGTACAACCCCTACGGAAGCCAGTGGGAGAACATGACATGGGGCCATTCAACGAGCCGGGACCTCGTAACCTGGACGCAACAGCCCAACGCCATTGAGCCTGATGGGCTGGGTACGATATTCAGCGGCAGTGCTGTGGTTGACAAGGACAACACGGCCGGCTTCGGTGCTGGTGCCGTGGTGGCCATCTACACATCGGCAGGAGCAAGCCAGGTGCAGAGCCTCGCCTACTCTACCGATGGCGGGCAGACCTTTACGAAGTATGCAGGCAACCCCGTGATAACGGGCGACGTGCCCGATTTCCGCGACCCCAACGTCTTCTGGAACGATGAGACGGGCGAGTGGAACCTCGTTCTCGCGGCCGGCCAGGAGGTGCGTTTCTACTCTTCCAAGAACCTGAAAGAATGGCGTTACGAGAGTTCCTTCGGCAACGGATACGGCAACCACGACGGCGTCTGGGAGTGTCCGGACATGCTGCGCCTGCCCGTTGAGGGCACCGGAAGCCGGAAGTGGGCGCTCATATTGAACATTAATCCGGGCGGACCGTTCGGAGGAAGCGCCACGCAGTACTTTACCGGCACTTTCGACGGCCACAAGTTCACCTGTGAAAGCAGCCCTTCAACGACCAAATGGATGGACTTCGGGAAGGACCACTACGCAACAGTAACCTTCGACAATGCCCCCTCCGGCCGGGCCGTAGCAATGGCTTGGATGAGCAACTGGCAGTATGCAAACCAGGTTCCCACGCGCCAGTACCGCTCTGCCAACTCCATAGCACGCGACCTGTACCTGTTCAGCAGCAACGGCGAAACCTACATGGCGTCGGCTCCCTGCAGGGAGATGGAAGCCGTGAGGGGCCGCAAGACCGCTCATCCTACGGAGACTTCGGAGGTAGAAGTCAACGTAAAAGGCAGCTTCACCCTGACACTCAGGAACCGTAAAGGCGAAGAGGTGGTGATGAGTTACGATGCTGCTGCGCAGACGCTTGCCATGAACCGCAGCAAGAGTGGCGACACCTCGTTCAGCGAGTCCTTTGCAGCAACCACCACGGCGCCCACCTTCGGCCCGCTCAAAACGCTGCGCCTGTTCATCGACCGCTGCAGCATAGAGGCCTTCGGCAACAACGGCAAGACGGCCATGACGAACCTCGTGTTCCCCTCGGAGCCCTATAACGCGCTCTCGATAAAGGGAAAGGCCAAGGCTACCGTGTACGAACTGAAGGCGCAACCGGCACAACCGGCAACGAAGTAAAAACCTATCAAACCTATAAACAACAATGAGCAAGACTAAAAAACTGACTTTGATTCCCATCATGCTGTGCTTTTTCGCAATGGGATTCGTGGACTTGGTGGGCATTGCCTCCAATTATGTAAAAGAAGACTTGGGGCTTACAGACTCCGTGGCCAACGTGTTTCCGTCGCTTGTATTTTTCTGGTTCCTCATTTTCTCCGTGCCTACGGGCATGCTGATGAACCGCATCGGGCGCAAGAAAACAGTGCTGCTGTCGCTCGTCATCACCGTATTTTCGCTGCTGCTGCCCATCTTCGGCGAGGGGTTCTACCTCATGCTGGTAGCCTTCTCGCTCCTTGGCATCGGCAACGCGCTCATGCAGACGTCGCTTAACCCGCTGGTTTCTACCGTCATCAAGGGCGGAAACCTGGCCTCGACGCTCACCTTCGGCCAGTTCGTAAAGGCCATCGCGTCGTTCATGGCACCGTATATAGCCATGTGGGGAGCCAAAGCCACCATCCCGAGCTTTGGCCTCGAGTGGCGCGTACTGTTCCCTATATACATGGTAATCGGCATTGTGGCGTCGCTGCTGCTGCTCTCCACGCCCATTGAGGAGGAGAAGATAGAGGGCAAGCCCTCAACTTTTGCCGAGTGCCTCAAGCTGCTCGGCACGCCCATCGTGCTCTTCTCGTTCCTTGCCATCATGTGCCACGTGGGCATCGACGTGGGCACCAACACCACTGCTCCTAAGATTTTGATGGAGCGGTTGGGCATGACGCTCAACGATGCGGCCTTTGCCACCTCGCTCTACTTTATCTTCCGTACCATCGGATGCCTCACCGGCAGCTTCTTCCTGCGCGTGATGAGCAACAAGAGCTTCTTCATCATCTCCACCTGCATGCTGGTTTTGAGCATGGTGGGACTGTTCTTCGGAACCTCCAAGCTGGTGCTCTACACGGCCATTGCACTGGTGGGCTACGGCAACTCCAACCTTTTCTCCATCGTGTTCACGCAGGCTTTGCTCAGCGTTCCGGAAAAGAAGAACGAGGTTTCGGGCCTGATGATCATGGGACTCTTCGGCGGCACGGTCTTTCCTTTACTCATGGGATTCGCCAGCGACGCCATAGGACAGAAGGGCGCAGTGCTCATCATGGCCGTTGGTGTGCTGTACGTGCTGTCGTACATTCCGAAGATTAAACATTAGGTTTTAGCAAACAAGATGATTACAGAAGTTAAAGAAGTTAAAGAAGATACGGAAGTTAAAGGCCATTTGCCTTGTTCCTGAAACGCCAAACCATTGGCTTTAACTTCTCGAGCGACCGAAGGAAGCGATAACTTCTTTATCTTCTCCAACTTCTACAAATAAAAACAAACCCCAAAAATCAAATGAAAAAGATAATTGTTGGACTGGGAGAGGCTCTCTGGGACTGCCTTCCCGAAGGACGAAAACTGGGCGGAGCGCCCGCTAACTTTGCTTATCACGCCAGCCAGTTTGGCAACGAAGCCTATGCCATCAGTGCAGTGGGCAACGACGAACTGGGAACAGAAACCCTGAAAGCCTTTGACGAGAAACAGCTGCACTACATCATGCCGCGCGTTGACTTTCCTACAGGAACCGTGCAGGTAACACTCGACGATGAGGGTGTGCCTACCTACGACATCAAGACCGATGTGGCATGGGACAACATCCCCTTTACTCCCGAGATTGAGGAGGCCGCCCACAACTGCCAGGCCGTGTGCTTCGGCTCGCTGGCCCAGCGCAGCAGCGTGTCGCGCGACACCATCCGCCGCTTCCTCGGCGCCACGCCAATGTCCTGCCTCAAGATATTCGACATCAATCTACGTCAGAACTTCTACTCCAAAGAGGTAATTTGCGACAGCCTGCGCAGCTGCAACGTGCTCAAGATAAACGACGAGGAGCTGGTTACCATCGGCCGCCTCTTCGGCTATCCGGGCCTCGACATGGAGAACAAGTGCTGGCTCATACTGGGCAAGTACAATCTGAACATGCTCGTGCTCACGTGCGGCGTAAACGGCTCCTACGTGTTTGCACCGGGCCTGGTGAGCTATCAGGAGACGCCGCTCGTAGACGTTGCCGACACCGTTGGCGCCGGCGACTCCTTTACCGGAGGCTTTACGGCCGCCATACTTGCCGGCATGCCCATGCAGGAAGCCCACAAGCTGGCCGTTGAGGTGAGTGCCTTTGTGTGCACGCAGAACGGCGCCATGCCCAAGCTACCGCAGGAGCTGCTGGACAGGGTGAAGTAAACAAAACCCCTCCCCGACCCTCCCCGAAGGGGAGGGAGGTACTTGTAGGCGGACGAATAAACGCAGTTTAGGGCTGTAGTTTGTTCGTCCGCCTTTTTGTTTTCTGTGAGTTAAGGGTACCGGGTTATGTGTTTGGCGAAGCAAGTAACCTGTCATCCCCTCCCAACCTCCCCTTTCCAAGGGGAGGAGGCCGGCCCGTCAGCTTTGCTTATCTGCTGTTCTCATTCCTTTATCTGCCAGTTCCGCGTGGCCCACTTATCCTCTCCTTGGAAGGCGGAGGACAGGAGAAGATAACCCGCTGATTATGAGCGCGTTTGAAAGAGCTATCGTTCAAGCCTCTTGACCCATACCTTCAAGCCCCTTGAAGGGCATCATCAAGTCCCTTGAACGATACCTCCAACGCCCCCACTCCTTTCCTCCAGCTCCCTCTCCTTTGTGAAGCGAGTGTGAAACTCTCCCCCTTTCGTACCCTCATTCTTGTGAAGCGAGCGGGAAACTCTTATCCTTTCGTACCCTCATTCTTGTGAAGCGAGTGCGAAACTCTCCTCCTTTCGCCCCCTTATTCTTCAAGAGAGAGCGAGGGAGACGCTGTAAGTACCTCCCTCCCCTTCGGGGAGGGTCGGGGAGAGGTTTTAACTTCCACCTCATCAATAAAGAACCAGGCGGGGTGCCCCACGCCGTAGTGCCACGCCGGACACTGCCCTATCGTGGCCACATGCACCTTGATATAGCGCACGTTCACGGCCTGCGGCACGTTTGCCGTGGCCTGTTTGTACTTGATGGTGAGGTCGCGGTCCTCGCTGAAGACGTAAGGCTGGCCGAATGGAACGTACCGGCGGCCGTCCGCAGAGACCTGATAGGTTACGCTGCGGGGCAGCAGCACCCACGCTCCAAGCTGGTGCAGGCAGTCGGTAGAGACGGCAGTAACGGGCATCTCGCGGCCCAGGTCGATGGTAAAGTCGGCGTCCTTGCCTTCCCACCCCACCCAACTCTCCACGTAGCTGGCGCCTCCGTAGAGGCCGTCCGTCAGTGCCCGGTCGGCTATGTTGCGGTATCTTTCGGCCGGAGGCTGCTGGTAGGTAACCTTTGCTCCTATGGCCTTGCTGGGTTCGGCCTGCGGCATGAAGCGCTTGAGGTACAGGTCGCAGTAGTCTGCCGGGCTGTTGTTGCGCTCGTTCAGGCTCTTTACGCCAAAGCGGATGCACTGCTGTTTGAAGGTTGCCACTTTGCGGCGGATGTCGTCGGTATCTCCTCCCGTGCGCGTGCGGGCAATCTCCAGCTCGGCGTACATGATGGGCAGGCGGCTCAGCTGCACGCGGCTTAGCAGCACGCTGTCGGCCTCCACGGCCGCTTCTGCTTCGTCGAAGAGCTGCTGGTAGCGCTTCATGCAGCGGTCGTTGAGCATTCCGTCCTTGTGCGAAATGGTCGAGTCGTAAATCCACAGCGGTGCCTCGCCGGCCAGCAAGGCGCCCTCACGCACCTTTAGGTATTGGTAGATGGCGGGCGCGGCGGCACCGTAATAGCCGCTAAGGAAGGCGTGCGTGAGCGAATCTGCGTTCATATCGGGGTTCCACATCAGCTTGCCGATGAGGTAGCCGCGCAGCTCCGCGAAGTCTGTTCCGCGTGTTCCGTTCACCTGCTCGAACAGCATGTTGGCGTTGTGGCTGCGGAATATGCGCATGTTAGGTTGCAGCACGTGCAGGTTGGGGAATGGAGCAACCATGTTGTCGAAGTTTATTCCGTAGTCCCACACAAAGATGTTGCGCGATATCTTGGCCCATCCGTCGATGGCTCTCATGAACTCGCGCCCGCTCTCATTGTCGGTCAGCGGCACCTCGCGGCGGCAGTCGATGCTGCAGAGCATGATGTTCACGTTGGGCAGCGGCCGCACATGGCGCGGCGGTTGCATGGAGAAAAGGTAGGCGAGGGTGGAGAATTCCTTGTCCGGAAAGCGCCTGGCGAGCTTGTTCATGAAGTGGATGATGGGCCCGGAGGGCGACCCTTCGGCCTCTTCCAGCCTGCGGCAGGAGGGGCATTGGCAGTTGGTGTTGTTGCCGTCGTTCTGGCTCACGGATATCATCTTCATGCCCGGATGGGCGCGGAAGATGCTGTCAATCTTGTTGCAGGCGGCCTCGAACACCTCCTCATTGGTGAGGCACCACTGCGAGTGGTCGCCGGGCTGGCGGCGGCCGTTAATCATCGAGTACCATTCCGGGTGCCGTCGGCCGTATCGGCTGGCCGGCAGAATCTGGTTGAAGGTGTGCACCCACAGGTTTCCGGCAAACATCTGGTCGGGTTCCTCCAGTCCGTACCAGGCGCGGTAGTCGGCATCCTCGGTGCCGTAACTCTGCGTCTGGCGGTAGCGGAAGGCCGGCGTCTCGGCCCAGTCCAGTGCCGGCAGGGTAATGGTTTGCCGCTTGGGCGCCTGCCACACGTTGCGGGCAAAGTAGTCGCAGCCCAGGTATCGCTCCAGCAGATGCACCACCCCGAGCAGCGAACCCTTGTCGCCACCGCTGCTGATGGTCAGCCTCCCGTCGCTGCAACGGATGAGGAAGCCGTCCTCCCCTGCCCTTTCAGTCTGCCCGCCTATCACTACGTCGCCCCTGCGGGCATCCTTCACGTCGCCCACTGTGGGCAGCCGGGTGCCCGAGATGCGGCCAATGAACTTGTTGAGCAGCTGTGCCGCCGAGGCATCAGCGGCGTTGCGGGCATTGTAAACGATGCGGGCTTTGGGCTTGCCCTGTTCCACGAGCGTTATCTGGGCAGGCAACTGCAGGCATGGCAGCAGTACGAAGAGCAGGGCGGAGAGAATGTTCTTGTTCATGACGGTTGGTGTTTGGGTTTGCGGATGGGGCCGACCGGCGCCGTCGCCCTGCAAATATACGAAAATTGATGCGATTATTTGCCCGTCCATGATATTTATCTTAACTTTGCCGTACAATCAAAGCAACGCATCATGAAAAAGTATCTTGTCCTCCTGCTGGCCTTGTTCGTTTCGGCAGGTATCCATGCCCAGCAGTCGCGCAAGGACTTCCGGCGCGACATCAGCATCTCCGGCAGCAACTATTATGCTTATCCCGGGCCGCAGAAAAAGCAGCTTACACCGGCCCCGGAGGGCTACAAACCCTTCTACATCAGCCACTACGGGCGCCACGGTTCGCGCTATCTCATCGGCACGAAGGACTACGACCAGCCTTATCTCACCCTGCTCCGGGCCGACAGCCTGGGCAAACTGACGGCCAAAGGAAAGGAAGTTTTGCAGAAAGTAAGCCTCATTCGCGACGAAGCCAGGGGCCGAGACGGCGAGCTGACCCAGCGCGGTGCCGAGCAGCACAAGGACATCGCGCGCCGCATGTACGAGCGTTTTCCGGAGGTGTTTGCAGGCTCCGCCAACGTTGATGCCAAGAGTACGGTCGTTATCCGCTGCATTCTCTCGATGGAGAATGCCCTGCAGCAGCTGCTCGTCATGAACCCGCAGCTGCGCATCAGGCACGATGCAAGCTACCACGACATGTACTACATGAACTATGACGACACGCTGCTGGTTAGCGAGAAACGGCGCCCGGAGGCCCGCAAGGCCTACGACGACTTTGCCCGCCGCCACCAGAACTACCGCCACCTGATGCAGGTGCTCTTCAACGACGAGGCCTACTGGCAGCATGAGGTCAAAGGTCAGCGCCTCTGCGACCAGCTTTTCAAGCTGGCCAGCAACGTGCAGAGCACCGAACTGAGGCACAAGCTGTCGCTCTACGACATCTTTACATTCGACGAAATGTACGACAGCTGGCTCTGTGGCAACGCCTGGTGGTACATTGCCTACGGCCCCTCGCCGCTCACGGAGGGGCGCCAACCCTTTGTGCAACGCAACCTCCTGCGCAAGATAATCAGCGAGGCAGACAGCTGCATCGCCCTGCCCAAGCCCGGCGCCACGCTGCGTTTCGGCCACGATACCATGGTGATGCCCCTCACGTGTTTGCTCGACATCAACGGCTACGGTAAGCAGATAGACGACTTGGAGCGGCTGGACGACGAGCAATGGTACGACTATCGCATCTTTCCTATGGCCTGTAACATCCAGTTAGTGTTCTATCGGAGGTCGCCGGACGACAAGGACGTGCTCTTCAAAGTGCTGCAGAACGAGGACGAGGCCACGCTGCCCATCGCCACGGACTGCGCCCCCTACTACCACTGGAAGGACTTCCGCGAGTTCTATCTCAACAAGATTGACGCCTACGAGGCCCAGAGAAAGGCGGAATTAGGAAGTTAATGAAGTGAAGGAAGTTACCGTTCGCTGCTTTTTTAAGAAGTTAAGGAAGTTAAAGAAGTTACCGTTCGCTGCTTTTTTTAGAAGTTAAGGAAGTTAAAGAAGTTACCGTTCGCTGCGCTCACTCTGTAGTTAAAAGCCGATGGCAGAGCCGTTGCCGGCCGCCCGAAGCGGTGCAGCGGGGGTGCGGAAACGGGCCTTACGGGTTCCCGGAGTTATCGTTCAGCAACTTTCGACACTTGTCGCACGATTGTTCGACAGGTGTCACACGATTGTTAGACAAGTGTCGAAAGTTGTTGGGTGATAGGTGTTGGGTGGCTGGGTGATGGGTGTTGGGTGGCTGGGTGATGGGTGTTGGGTGATGGATGGTGAGGTGTTGGATGATGGGTGAATACGGATAAGGCGGCGGGAGGTGACTTCTCCTGCCGCCGGTTTTATTTCATGGTAATGATGATGGTGGTCTTGGAGCCGGTGTAGGCGTTGTCCGCGCTGTAGCGGAGGGTGTAGATGCGCTCCTTGCCGGGCTGGTGCGTAACGAGCGTAAGGATGGTTGTGTCGCCCTCCTTGCGCTCCATCCAGGTGCCGCTGTTCTTCTCCTGCGTGAACGCACGGAGCATGGAGCGCGTGTGCTGGCCGCTGAGCGTGAGCGTCTTGACCACCATCTGCACGGCTCGGGTCTTGGGGTTACGCTTCACGACGGTGGTGAACGAGCCGTTGCCTATGATGGAGTAGTGGCTTACCAGCTCGTCTATCTGGTTCTGTGCCGATGCTGCCAGCCACGCGAGCAGGCAGAGGCAGAGCGTACAGAGTGTTCTTTTCATTGGGCTGATGCTTGTTGTATTTCGTGTTTGATGCGGTCGGCTTCGGCGAGCGTCTGCTCTATCGTGGGCTTCATCTCGCTCAGGTTGTCAATCCGGCGGCCGTTTACTATCATGTAGCTGCCCTCGTACTGGCGTGCCAGGAGCTGCTCGCTGTGCTGTTGCCACAGGCCGGCGGCGGTGATGAACACCAGCAGCGAGGCTGCTGCAGCCACGGCCCAGCGCAGCAGCAGGGGCCTGCGGCGGGCTTGCAGCTGGTCGGCAGGCGGCAGCGAGACGGCCTGCAGGCTGGCAAAGAGCTCGCGGTAGGGCTGCAGAGAGGCCGGCAGGGACTCCTGACGGAAGTAGGCATAGAGCCTGCTCTCTTCTTCGAGCGAGGTTTCTCCGTCGAAGAACTTGTCTACGAGGTGCTTGATGTCTTCCTGTTTCATTGTCTTTGTTCCTTTAGAAATTGGTCTCTCACGGCCTGCCGGGCGCGGCTCACGGCCTTGCGGGCAGTGGTTTCGGTGCAGCCGGCCAGGCGTGCGATGTCGCCGTACTCCATGCCCTGCAGGTGGCGCAGGCGCAGGAAGACCTGCTGCCGGGCCGGGAGCGACTCGATGAGGTGCATCATGTGCTCGATGCGTTCATGCTCCGTGCGCTCATCCCCGCCGTCGGCGGCATCTTCGGCAGAGAGAGATTGTACGGGCAGATGCCGCCTCAGCCGGTCGAGGGAGAGATTGCGGGTGAGCACGGAGGCCAGCGGCAGCAGCGGCGAACGGAGCTCCGAGCACATTGTCCAGAGCTTTAGCAGGGCGTCCTGCACGATGTCTTGGGCGGCGTCGCGGTTCTTCAGATAGCCCGCAGCTATGCTGACGAGCTTCTCGCGGCAGCTGCCGGTTTCCTGCTTGAACTCCTCTGCGGTCATGTTCTCGGTGCTTTTCTCGTTTGTTCGGTAGGTGTGGGGGTGGCGTAAATCAGTACCTGTTCAGGTTCTTGGTATCTATCTTGGCCACGCCGTTGGTGGTTATGTTCGTGTCATCTGCCGACCCGGCAATGGTAAACTTGTCTACGCCGCTGTTGTAGGCCGTCAGCCGTCGGCAGTCAACGTTGATGTTGCTGGTTCCGCTGCCGCTGTTGTGTATGCTGATGCTGCCACCCTTGAAGTTGAGCGTGAGCCTCGATACGCCCGAGTTGTGCACTTCCATCTCGTCGGCATTGGCCGTCAGGGTGCAGTTACCTATGCCGCTGTTGTGCAGCTCGGCCTTCTTGGCGGTCACGGTACCGCTGAAGGTGAGCGTGCCGGAGTTGGAGCAGCCCAGCCGCTGGCACTCTACGCGGCCCAGAGTGATGGCTCCCGTGCCGCTGTTACGAAGTCCGAAGTTGCCGGCTTTTACCGTTTGGGCCTCCAGGTTGAGCATTCCGCTGTTGCGGATGGCATTGAGGTGAGGCGCCGTAATGTCGAGTCGGAGCCGTAGCACGTACGCTTCCCTGTCGTTAGACTTATGGCTGCGCAGGTACAGCACGCCGTCTTTCACGTACAGGTTGTGCCTGTTGGCGTCGTAGTTCCATGCCTTCACGCCGTACGTTGAGCCCTGCACGTAGCGCACAGTGACCATGATGGCGTTGTCGATGGCGCTGAAGCCGGTCAGCGGCAGCGTGACGGAAGAGCCTTGGGTGTAGTCGGTTTCTTTCTGTTTGGCGGCTCCTGCCGTGAGTGTAAGCAGCAGGCAGAGCAGCAGTAGGGTAGAGATTTGCTTTTTCATACGTGTGAGTTTAAATCCGTTCTTCTACAGGCAGTACGCCGGCAGATGGCTTTTGTGACACAAAAATAGTTATATTTTTTGAGAAGAAACCATTTTTCAGTATCTTTGCATACTGCCACCCGTGCTGCCGAGGCAGTGCAGTAGGCGGCAAACAGGCACCAAACGAGTAAGAAAGAGAAACGAGATATGGCAAAGAATGACAAGGGGCTGACCCCGATGATGAAGCAGTTCTTCTCCATGAAGGCCAAGCATCCGGACGCGTTACTGCTGTTCCGGTGCGGCGACTTCTACGAAACGTACTGCGACGATGCCATCGAGGCGGCCAAGATACTGGGCATAACGCTCACTCACCGCAACAATGGAGCCTCGGTGGGGTCGGAGATGGCGGGCTTTCCTCATCATGCCCTGGACACCTATCTGCCCAAACTCATCCGCGCGGGCAAGCGGGTCGCCATCTGCGACCAGCTGGAGGACCCGAAGAAAAAGCGCGAACAGATAAAGGGAAAGAAGGGCCTCACGGAGATGGACAAGATGGTGAAGCGCGGCATTACCGAACTGGTAACGCCGGGCGTTGCCATGAGCGACAACGTGCTTAACTACAAGGAAAACAACTTCCTGGCTGCAGTGCACTTCGGAAAGGGTGCCTGCGGGGTGAGTTTCCTGGACATTTCGACCGGTGAATTCCTCACAGGAGAGGGCACGTTCGACTATGTAGAGAAGCTGCTCGGCAACTTCTCGCCCAAGGAAGTGCTCTACGACCGGGCCCGCAAGCAGGACTTTGAGCGCTACTTCGGCACGCGCTACTGCGTGTTCGAGCTCGATGACTGGGTCTTTACCGAGCAGAGTGCACGCCAGAAGCTGCTCAAACACTTCGGCACCAAGAACCTCAAGGGCTTCGGAGTGGAGCATCTGAAGAGCGGCATCATAGCCTCCGGCGCCATCATGCAGTACCTGGAGCTCACGCAGCACACGCACATAGGCCACATAACGGCCCTCTCGCGCATCGAAGAAGAGCGCTACGTAAGGCTCGACAAGTTCACCATACGCTCGCTGGAGCTGCTGCAACCCATGCAGGAAGACGGCTCCTCGCTGCTCGATGTCATAGACCGAACGGTCACGCCCATGGGCGGACGCATGCTCAAACGGTGGCTCGTGTTCCCGCTGAAGGACGTTAAAGCCATCACGCAGCGGCAGGACGTGGTGGAATATTACTTCAAGGAGCCCGAGTTCCGGCAGCTGGCAGACGAGCAGCTGCACCGCATCGGCGACCTGGAACGCATCATCTCCAAGGTTGCGGTGGGCCGAGTGTCGCCGCGCGAGGTGGTGCAGCTCAAGCATGCACTTACCGCCACGGCCCTTATAAAGACAGCTTGCCTCTACGCGAAGGACGAGAGTTTGAAGCGCATGGGCGAGCAGCTGAGCCTCTGCGAGAGCCTGCGCGACCGCATAGAGCATGAAATCGTGGCCGACCCACCGCAGCTCGTGAACAAGGGAGACGTAATAGCAAGCGGCTACAACGCCGAACTCGACGAGCTGCGCAGCATCTCGCACGGCGGCAAGGACTACCTGATGAAGATACAGGAGCGCGAAACAGCGCAAACGGGCATAACGAGCCTGAAGGTTGGTTACAACAACGTGTTCGGCTATTACTTAGAAGTACGCAACACGTTCCGTGACAAGGTGCCCGCCGACTGGGTGCGCAAGCAAACCCTGGCACAAGCAGAACGCTACATAACCCAGGAACTCAAGGAGTACGAAGAGAAGATACTGGGCGCCGAGGAGAAGATACAGGAGCTCGAAGCGCGCCTCTTCGGCGAGCTGGTAACGGCCATGCAGGAGTTCATTCCGCAGATACAGATAAACGCCAACCTCATAGCAAGGCTCGACTGTCTGCTCTCTTTCGCCAAGACAGCGGAGGAGTACGGCTACGTGAGGCCCGTGGTAAACGACTCGGATGTGCTCGACATCCGGCAAGGACGCCATCCCGTCATCGAGACCCAGCTGCCCGCAGGAGAGCGATACGTGCCTAACGACATCCTGCTGGACACCGAGAAGCAGCAGATAATCATCATTACAGGCCCCAACATGGCCGGAAAAAGCGCCCTGCTGCGCCAGACGGCGCTCATCGTGCTGCTCTCGCAGACGGGCAGCTTTGTGCCCGCAGAGAGCGCCAGGATAGGTGTGGTGGATAAAATCTTCACCCGCGTGGGCGCTTCTGATAACCTCTCGCTCGGCGAATCAACCTTCATGGTGGAGATGACCGAGGCTTCCGACATCCTGAACAACGTCACCCCGCGCTCGCTCGTGCTCTTCGACGAGCTCGGAAGGGGAACTTCAACCTACGACGGCATCTCCATCGCCTGGGCCATCGTGGAGTACCTGCACGAGCATCCCAAAGCTCGCGCCCGCACGCTCTTCGCCACCCACTACCACGAACTCAACGAGATGGAGAAGAACTTCAGCCGGATAAAGAACTACAACGTAAGTGTCAAGGAGGTTGACGGCAAGGTCATCTTCCTGCGCAAGCTCGAGCGGGGCGGCTCCGAGCACTCTTTCGGCATCCACGTGGCCGAGATAGCGGGCATGCCCAAATCCATCGTCAAGCGCGCCAACGTGATACTGAAGCAGCTCGAGGCCGACAACGCCCAGGTGGGCACCGTGGGCAAGCCCAGCGTAAAGCACCTGGAGGAGAGCCGCGAAGGCATGCAGCTGAGCTTCTTCCAGCTCGACGACCCCGTGCTCTCGCAGATACGCGACGAGATACTGGGGCTCGACGTCAACAACCTAACGCCCGTGGAGGCCCTCAACAAGCTCAACGACATCAAGCGGATACTCACGGGAGGAGAGTAGGGCGGGCGCCCCGGACGGCCGGAAACACAGCAAAAAACGGACAGCAGTTGTGCAGCAGCACAGCCCCTGTCCGTTTTCGTTTATCTGATAGGCCCCGTTCAAGCCTCTTGACGGATAGCTTCAAGCGCCTTGAATGCCACCTCCAAGCGCCTTGAAGCTATGCTCCAACGAGATAGTTTGCTATCAGTCTGGTTTTCAAATACTTACAGCACTATCCCAAATAGGCATCAGAAAGCCCCTTTCAGCCTCGTTGCAACCCGAGCGGTTGTGCGGAGCGGCTACTTGGATAGTGGTGTTTGGTGGCAGGTTTGCAGCGGTGCTGTTGGTGAATATGTGTTGTACGGTCAAGCTGCTTGGTTCATCATCCCCTCCTAACCTCCCCTTTCTAAGGGGAGGATACAGGTTTGTCCTGCTCCTGATAGTGGCTTGTGGCAGCGTTTCCTTTCACTTTTTAAGGGGAGGAACCTCTGCTTCGGGGCTTTTGCTGGTTTGCTGCAGAGTTGCTTGTTAGTGGAAATGAGCAAGCAACTATATGCAATAAGGCTAACTGGTATCCTCCCCTTAGAAAGGGGAGGCGGAGGAGGGGATGACCACATGGCAGTATATTGGTTTCTTGCTGCGGATATCATCCCCTCCTAACCTCCTCTTTCTAAGGGGAGGATACAGATTTGTCCTGCTCCTGATGGCTGCTTATGGCAGCGTTTCCTTTCACTTTTTAAGGGGAGGATACAGGCTTTTCCTGCTCCTGATAGCAGCTTGTGGCATCGTTTCCTCCCCTTGGAAAGGGGAGGTTAGGAGGGGATGATGAACCAAGGAGCGCAGGGGCGGGCAGCGTTCTGATGCCGTCCACCATCGCGTTACTTGGCTCCCAGCCGCTTCATCCACGGTCCGCCTACCATGCAGGCCACACCAATGAGGATGAAGGGGATGCTGAGTATCTGTCCCATGTCGAGCGGCAGGCCGGCTTCGAAGGCCACCTGTATGTCCTTTGTGTACTCGATAAGGAAGCGGAAAGTGAAGATTACCGTCAGGCAAAGGCCGAAGTAAAAGCCCGTACCCACTGATGCGGGGCCGCGGCGCCTGTAGATGAAGAGCACTACTATTAAGAAGGCGAAGTACGCCAGGGCCTCGTAAAGCTGGCCGGGGTGGCGGGGCGCCTTGTCAACTTGCTCGAAGATGAAGGCCCAGGGCACATCGGTCACCTTGCCGATAATCTCTGAATTCATCAGATTTCCTACCCTTATGAAGCCTGCAGTGACGCCACAGCAGATGCCCATGTTGTCGAGCACCGTCCACAGAGGCACCTTGGTGTTGCGGCAGTACAGCCAAATGGCCACCAGCATGCCTATCACGCCGCCGTGAGAAGCCAGCCCCTCGTAGCCTGTGTACTTCCATCCGCCGCCTTGCAGGAAGTGAATGGGGAGCAGCATCTCCACAAATCCCTGTACCGAAGTCAGGAAACGGTCGGGTTCATAGAAGATACAATGGCCCAGACGGGCGCCCACCAGCACGCTCACGAAGATGTAGATGAAGAGCGGGTCGAAGACGTTTACCTTCACCTTCTTGCGTCCTTGCACGCGTTCCTGCCACGTAATGCCCTGCTCCTCGTACAGTTTCTTCATGAGCAAGTAGCCCAGCGCGAGCCCTATGAGCCAGCACAGGGAGTACCATCTCACGCCCCAGGAGCCTATCCTGAAGGCGAACATGTCCGGATTCCAGACGATGTAGTTGAGTAATTCCATATCGTTGTTTTCTTGTTTGGGCCGCAATGAGGGTGCGGCGGGTGTCAGACATTGAAGCGGAAGTGCATGATGTCGCCGTCTTGTACTTCGTAGTCCTTGCCCTCGATGGCCAGTTTGCCGGCCTCGCGGACGGCAGCCTCGGAGCCGTAACGGATGTAGTCGTCGTACTTGATGACCTCGGCACGGATGAAACCTTTCTCGAAGTCGGTGTGTATAACGCCCGCACACTGCGGTGCCTTCCATCCTTTGTGGTAGGTCCAGGCCTTTACCTCCATCTCTCCTGCTGTGATGAAGGTCTGCAGGTTGAGCAGGTGATAAGCCTTCTTGATGAGCCTGTTGACGCCACTCTCCTGCAAGCCGAGCTCTTGGAGGAACATCTGCTTGTCCTCGTAGGTGTCGAGCGAGGCGATGTCTTCTTCCGTCTTGGCGGCTATCACCATGGCTTCGGCACCCTCCCGGGCAGCTATCTGCTCTATCAGTCGTGAGTAATCGTTGCCTTCGTGGGCGCTGCTTTCGTCTACGTTGCACACGTACAGCACCGGTTTAGTGGTGAGCAGGAAGAGGTCATGGGCTGCCTGGAGCTCCTCCTTGCTGTCGAAGGTAACGGTGCGGGCATTCTTCCCCTGCTCCAGCGCTTGCTTGTAGGCTTCCAGCACGGTAACCATTACCTTGGCGTCCTTGTTGCCCGTGGCGGCCACCTTTTGCTGTTTGGCCAGCTGGCCCTCAATGGTTTCAAGGTCTTTGAGCTGCAGTTCGGTGTCTATTATTTCCTTGTCGGCCTGCGGGTCGACGGGAGCGCCGCCCTCGCGCACCACGTTGTCGTCGTCGAAACAGCGTATTACGTGGATGATGGCGTCGCACTCGCGGATGTTGCCCAGGAACTTGTTGCCCAGTCCTTCGCCCTTGCTGGCTCCCTTCACCAGTCCGGCAATGTCCACAATCTCGCAGGTCGCGGGCACGATACGGCCCGGATGAACGATTTCGGCGAGCTTAGTGAGGCGCTCGTCGGGTACGGTGATGACGCCCAGATTGGGCTCTATGGTGCAGAACGGGAAGTTGGCAGCCTGCGCCTTGGCGCTCGACAGACAGTTGAAAAGCGTAGACTTGCCCACGTTGGGCAGTCCTACGATACCGCATTTTAGTGACATTTGAATGATAAAATTTTGTATATACGGATGCAAAGTTAGTCAAATAATCCGATAATAGCCCGCCGGCGGTGTTATTTTTCGCCTCCGGGAGCAGGCTGTGAAGATATTTTCTTACCTTTGCACACATTAATTTACATGACCCGATGACTGCTTTTTACAGAATTCTGACGGCTGTGTACCTTGTCCACAGCTCCCTTTCAACTCATGCGGCCGATACCGACAGCACCGCCGCCCGCGGCATACACGGCTCTGCCAACACCGAAGTGAACTACGGATACGAGGCCGGCAAGGCCGAACCTACTATGTGGGACTTCCCTCACATCACGCTCTCGGCCGAGGCGGTGCTGGGCCGCGGCTGGTCTGTTACGGCCGAGGTGGAGTACGAACGCTTCTATACAGCCGGCGCGTGGGGCAACAGCTTCCGCGATAACTTTGCCACCAACAAGCTCTATCTCAACAAGTTGTTCAGCCCGGCCATACAGGTCAAGGCCGGCATCGTGGAGGTTCCGGTGGGCGTAACCAACTCCGGAGGCCCCGCCCTCACCATCTACGACCCCGAGAGCGAAGCCCTGCTCATGCCCATGACGTGGCATGAGGGCGGCCTCACGCTGTGGGGCGAGCGCGGCCGATGGAGCTACTCGCTGGCTGCCTTGGCCTATGCGGCCACGCCGCTGCGCCGCTCGCGGCTGCTGGGAGGTGCCGCCCGCGTGGCCTACAGTCCCGTTCAGGACCTCAGCCTGGCCCTTAGCTCCTACTGGGGAACGGCAAGCCGGGGCTCCGCACGCCTCTATGCGCCCGACTTTGTGGGAACTGACGGCATTCTCTATGCCGCACTCGACGGCTCCTACGAGGCCAACGGGTGGACCGTGAGCGGCTCGGCCGTCTGGGCGTCCGATGCCCGGGCGCACTCCGTAGGCATGGAGGCAGGCTACAATGTGCTTGCTGCGGCGGCCGCGGAAGGCACGGAGCTCACGCTCTTCGGCCGCTTCGACGGCGTCTACCTGCCTCATTCCATGGCCCTCAACAAATACACCGTAGGGCTTAACTTCGTGCCTTGGAGCACGCTCATACTCAAGGCAGAGTACGCCCTGCGCCACGAGAGTGGGCTTGGAACTACCCGCCCGCTGAACCTCTCGATAGGATATACCTACGAATTTTAGCCCTGCCGGGCAGCCATCAGCGCCCGGCAGACTTACAGATACAGACAAGCAAGCGTATGGAACAGCAAGAAGCAACCCGCCGCCGGCGGACTATCTACAAGGTGACTATAGGCGGGGGCATCATCAACATCGTGCTCCTGGCGTTCAAGTTCGCAGCAGGAATACTCGGAAACTCCACCGCCATGATAGCTGATGCGGTGCATTCGCTCACCGACTTGGTTACAGATGCCGTCGTGCTGGTGTTCGTCAAGCTCGGCAGCAAGCCCAAGGACAAGAGCCACGACTACGGTCACGGCAAGTACGAGACCCTGGCCACAGCCGTTATAGGCCTGGCCCTGCTGGGCGTGGGGGCCATGATTTGCTACCGTGGCGTGGCCCGCACGTGGATGGCCGTGCAGGGGCAGCAGCTCAGCCAGCCCGGCGTCATCGCGCTGGTGGCGGCACTGGTGAGTATCGCTCTCAAGGAGTGGGCCTACCGCTTCACCATCCGGGCCGGCCGAAAGGCCCGTTCTGCCGCCGTTGAAGCCAACGCCTGGCACCACCGCAGCGATGCCCTCTCGTCGGTGGGAACGGCACTCGGCATTGGTGGAGCCATCCTGTTGGGCGGCCGCTGGGCCGTACTCGACCCTCTGGCAGCCCTCATCGTGAGCGTGTTCATCATCCGCGCCGCCTCTGCACTGGTGAAGGAAGCCTTCGGCGAACTGCTGGAACAGAGTCTGCCCGACGAGGTGGAGGACGAAATCGTGCGCATAGCGGAGGCTGAAACGGGCGTGAGCGGCATCCACAACCTGCGAACGCGGAGCCTGGGCAACCACATCGCCATCGAAATGCACATCCGCATGGCGGGCGAAACCACCCTTTACGACGCCCACCAGCATGCCACCGCCATCGAGGAACGGCTGCGCCGGCGCTTCGGAAGCGATACGCACGTGGCGCTGCACGTGGAACCTCTGAAAGTTGCCGGCCATTACGAAAAACCCGGCCCGACATAAACCACCGTACGCCTTTTATGCTTATATTTGCCGCATGAAACCCTTTTATGCGCTTCTCGTGCTGTTGCTGCTGGCCGCCTGCAAGCCTGCAACGGTAAGCCGGCATAACTCCCGCTCCATGTATTATTGGAGTACAACCTTCCGTATAGACTCTACAGAAGCCCGGTTCCTGCGCTCCCACGACGTAGGACGCCTCTACGTGCGCTACTTCGACGTGGTAACGGCGGCCTCGGGTGATGCCGTTCCCAATGCCACCATTGCCTTCCGCTCGGCCGTGCCGGGTGGGGTAGAGGTGGTGCCGGTGGTCTACATCATGAACGACTGCCTGCTCCGTGACCTCTCGCAGCTGCCGGAGCGCATCGTGAAGCGCGTTTTGCAGATGAACGAAACCAACGACGTGGCCGGCGTGAGGGAGCTGCAGATAGACTGCGACTGGACTCTACGCACCCAACAGCGCTTCTTCGACTTCCTGCAGCGGCTGCGGCAGCTGGCCCGGCAGCACGGTCTGGCGCTCTCGGCCACCATCCGCCTGCACCAGCTAACGCAGCCCGTGCCGCCTGTAGACCGTGGAGTGCTGATGGTGTACAATACCGGCAACGTGGCCGATATAACCGACCGGCACCCCATTCTCGACATTGCGGCCGTGCGTCCTTACCTCCGCAGTCTGCCTGCCTACAGGCTCCGGCTCTCTGCAGCCTATCCGCTCTACACCTGGAAGGTACTTTACCGCGGCGGAGTGTTCGTGGGCATCGTGCACAAAGATGGCGAGTACCCCGTCATGGCGGGCGATACGGTCATTGAGAGGCGGCCGGAAATGGAACAAATCATAGCCGCACGCGAGGCCATTGGCCACCTGCGGCCCGACGTACACGACGAAGTGCTGCTCTTCGACCTGAGCAGACGCAATATCGAACGATTTAAACCAGCCGATTATGAAACGATTTTCAGCCGTTAGCCTGCTGCTCCTGCTGGCCCTAAAGGCCCTGGCCTGCATCAACGAAGAGCCCACCTACAACAACTACCTGTACAGTGTTTACCTGCGCGACAACGGCACCTACTGCCTCTCCTGCCGCTTCGACGAGTTCTGGCGGCAGTATGCCGGCCCTGAGGTGTACACCTACGAGGGCTCCAAGGACCTCATTCTCCGCACCGCCCGACGGCGTGGAGACCGCGAGATGGTGGCCTATCTGCAGCAGCTGAACCGCTTCCTGGAGGTTTGCGGATGGCAGAAGGAGGCCTGGGACTACCCCTCCAAGGCCATGCGGCAGCGCTGCCAGGCGGTGTGCAACCAGTCTGTAGCCGCCGCGAGAGGCTACCGCGGCACCCGCCTGCAACCCCAGTACCGCCTCATGTTGATGCGGGCAAACTGCCTGATGGGTCGTTTCCAGGCCAACAAAGACTACTGGGAGCGCACCGGAAGGCTTACCCGAGCCGGCGCCTACCGCGATGCCATGCTCAACCTCTATGCAGGTTCACTGCTGAGGCTGGGCTTCAAGAGCCGCGCCATCGACATTTACGCGGCCCAGGGCGATGTTCCGAGCCTGCAATACTGCGTAAGCAAGTACCGAAACCTGGCAGGCATCAAGGCTGTTTACGGCACCCGCCCCAACAGTCCCACGCTGTGGTACCTGGTGCAGGACTTCGTGAACAACGCCCAAGAGACGCAGGACATCTACCGGAACCATTATCGGGAGTGGATGATAGGTACTGATGACAGCTCGCGAATTGGCTACATGAACGAGATAAACGCCCGTCCGGTGTTCGAGAAGGAGGTGCGCGGCATGATAGCCTTTGCCAACCAGGTTGCTGCCAGCGGCCGCACGCAGTGGCCCGCCATGTGGAAGTCGGCCGCCGGATGCCTGCACTACCTGCTGGGCGACTATGCTACGGCCGTGGCCGAGCTGCGCGATGCCATGACCCTGGACGGCACCCAGCGCATGAAGGACAATGCCCGCGCCATCTACCTGGTGGCTTCGGCCAAGACTGCCCGCCTCACTCCGGCCTACAGCAGCTTCCTGATACGCGAATTCGAATGGCTCAACGACAAGGAGCGAGCCGACAGTCCGGGCCAGCAGACGGGCTTCAGCAACCACTACACCGACATACGCCAGCGCATGGTGTACCGCACCCTGGTTGACCGCTACCGCGCTGCAGGCCGCCTGAATGCAGCCACCGCCCTGCTTGGAATGATGGAAGAGAGGTACAACGGCACCGAGTTCAACCCGCGGAAGAACAAGAACCTGAAGCCCGACGAGTGGCATTGGAACTCTGATTACCGCGGTCAGTACTTCGACTGCATAGACAGCATGCGCCCCGAAGCCCTGCGCAGCTACATGGACTACCTGCAGTCGGAGCCTGCCGACACCCTGGAGCGCTACGTGCTGGCCCGCGTGTACCGCGACCCCAACTACTACCGCGACCTCATGGGCACCAAGTTAATGGCGCGCGGGCGCTGGGCCGAGGCCATGACCTACCTGCGGCAGGTGTCGCCCAGCTATCTTAGTACCGAGAATATTGCCCCCTACATGGCCCGCCGCGACTACAAGGTGGAGCCCTGGCTGCATCGCCAGCCGGTGCCGTGGAACTACGAAGGGCCCGGCAAAGTGCAGCTGCAGGACAATCCGAGGCTGTCTTTCTGCCGCGACATCACGCAGTTGCAGAGCCAGTACAGCCTGGCCCGCGACGCCGAGACACGCCGGTTGCTGGCCTACAGGCTGGCCACCCTGACCTTTCAGGCAAGCTACCTGGGGCAGTGCTGGTGGCTTACGCACTACGCCAAGACCAATATCGACTCGGTAAGGCCCCAGGAGCGCGACCTCGTGGCCGATGCTTTACTTTACCTGAATGAGAGTGCCAAGAGCAGCACCTTCGACCTGCAGCAGCGCAGTCTCTATGCCCTGGCTTACATCGGTGACGACCCCTGGCGGATAGATGACTGGCTGATAAACCCCAAAACGGATGAATGGGAGGAGGTACATGCCGTTCGCCCTGCGTCAAGGCAATACAAGGCACTGGGCCGCCTGGCCGATTTTGCCGCCCGGCATCCCGCCGCCGTGGCCCCGTATGTGTCCCGGTGCGACGTGCTGCGGCAGTTCCTGGCGCAGCGCCTGGACACCAATCAGCTGCCATGAGTCCGTTAGCAGGCAAGCGGAGTGGGGCAGGGGCGGCTGTCTTTCGGCCCGTTCTGCGAGTCCGCAGCGTACCGGCGGGGGTGCCGGAAACCTCGCCCGCGGGTGCCGAATGCCATGAGCAGGAACTTTCGACACTTGTCGCACAATCGTTTGACAGGTGTCGCACAATCGTGCGACAAGTGTCGAAAGTTCGTGAGTGATAGCTTTTGAGCGGTGGGTGATAATCTTCAATGACGCAAAAAAAATGCCTGCAGACTTTGTTTTTCCGTCTGTAATACTTATATTTGCCGCTGTGTTCAAACTATTAACGATTAAATGATATGAAAAAGAACTTGTATTTGGATCGTGTTTTGTGGGCACTGCTGTTGCTCGCAGGGGTGTTTACGATGTCTGCATGCAGCGACGATGACGACGACGAACCGGTTAATGTGGAGCAATCGGCCGTTCTCGGCACCTGGGAAATGCAGCAGGCGAGCCTGCAGATGAAAGTTCCGGGCACGGCACAGAAGGTTACCATCGACATGAGAGTAGTGGGCGGAAAGACGGTTCCCTACCTGAACGGACAGCGATTTGATTGGGACGACATGGGTATTGACCCCGAAGATGTTGAAGGTCTCTATGCCCGCATCAGCTTCGAGGCCGGCAACAAGTTTACCGCTTACGAATACAGGGAGGGTAAGTGGTCGGCAGAAGACGGAGGAACCTATTCGCTCAAGAACAACGTGCTTACCTTTGAGTACGAAGAAGAGGATGATGAGAGCTGGAAGGTGAGCCGCCTCACGGCCGACGCTATGGAGCTGGAAATGACCGATTTCTCTGATGAAGAGATGGCGCAGGTAGTGGAGAAGGCTACCATGACGCTGAGGCGGATGAAGTAAAACGCATCATGCAGTGAATGAAAACAGGCGGCCCGGCGGGTCGCCTGTTTCAGTTTGCAGCCGCCCTTAGCCCTGCTGCAGCCGGCGGCGGATATAGGCGCGGCTGAACCACGAGGTCTGCTCCCTTGCCCTTTGCAGGTACTTTTGCAGGTACTGGCGCCCTTCGGGCCGGTTCAGGGCCAGCAGCGAGAGTCCCTTCACGGCGTTGCAGTCGCTGATGAGCTGCCAGGCGTAGTCGGCACCATCGCCATGCGGCCCGTAAGCAAGGTTCCTGAAGTCCCATTGCAGTATCGTGTCGCTGTGGCTGATGGCCTCCTGCCACAGGCTGTTCTCATAGAGCGCGAGGGCCAGCCAGTAGACTGTGATGAGGTCTCTGCTCCATTCCGCGTAGGCCCGGCGTGCCCATTGCAGCATCTGCTCGGGCTCACCAAGCCTCCCCTTCGGGGAGGGCAGGGGAGGGGTTTCTAATGTGCTTCGAGCCAGTTGCTGCCCCATCCGGCGTCGGCTGTTAGCGGCACGGAGAGTTGGCAGGCGTTCTGCATCTCCTCGATGACGATGTGCTGCACCCTTTCTTTTTCCTCCGGATAGACCGAGAAGTTAAGTTCGTCGTGTACCTGGAGTATCATCTTGGAGCGTATTCCTTCCTGCTTGAAGCGGCGGTGGATGCGTATCATGGCCACCTTGATGATGTCGGCCTCGCTGCCTTGTATCGGAGCGTTGATGGCATTGCGCTCAGCAAAGCCGCGCACGGTGGCGTTGTGGGAGTTGATGTCGGGCAGGTAGCGGCGGCGACCGAAGAGAGTTTCGGCGTAGCCTTTCTCCCTTGCCGTCTGTTTAGCTTGCTCCATGTAGGCCTGCACCTTTGGGAAGGTCTTGAAGTAGTCGTCTATCAGCTGCCTTGCCTCGCCGTTGCTGATGTCCATGCGCTGTGCCAGGCCGTAGGTGGTGATGCCGTAGATGATGCCGAAGTTGGCCTGCTTGGCCTTCTTGCGCTGTGCATCGGTAACGGCGCTCATCTCTTCGTGCCATATCTTGGCTGCCGTTGCGCGGTGGATGTCGAACCCTTCGCGGAAGGCCTCTATCATGTTCTCGTCGCCCGAAAGGTGCGCCATGATGCGCAATTCAATCTGAGAATAATCCGCTGAAAAGAACGTACAGCCCGGCTCCGGTATGAAGCACTTGCGTATCTCCTTGCCGTCGTCGGTCCTGACGGGAATGTTCTGCAGGTTCGGGTCGCTCGATGAGAGGCGTCCGGTGGCCGTGAGCGCCTGGTTGAAGGAGGTGTGTATGTGCCCCGTTCGCTTGTTGATGAGCTTCGGCAGGGCGTCAACGTAGGTGCTGAGGAGCTTCTTCATGCCCCTGTAGTTCAGTATGTCGTCGATGATTGGGGCCTTCTGCTTGAGCTGCAGCAGCACTTCCTCGCTCGTGACGTACTGCCCCGTGCGGGTCTTCTTGGGCTTGTCTACTATCTGCATCTTGCCAAAGAGGATGTCGCCCACCTGCTTCGGGCTCGAGATGTTGAACTTCTCGCCCGCTTCCCGGTATATCTTGGCCTCGTACTCGTTCATTCTCTGCGTGAAAATATCCGACGTTTCGCGCAGTGCTTGTGTGTCCAGGCACACTCCGTTGAGCTCCATTTCGGCCAGAACGGGCACCAGCGGCATCTCTATTTGCCAGAAGAGGTCCTCTGCACCCACTTCCTTGAGCTTGGGTTCGAGCACGTTCTTCAGTCTCAGGGTGATGTCGGCATCCTCTGCGGCGTACTCGTAAACATCCTTGGGGGCGAGGTCGCGCATGGATTTCTGCCCCTTTCCGCGCGGCCCGATGAGTTCTTCAATGTGCACGGTCCGGTAGTTGAGCAGCGTTTCTGCCATGTAATCCATGTTGTGACGCAGCTCCGGCTGGATGAGATAGTGGGCAAGCATGGTGTCGAACATGCGTCCGCTGACTTCCACTCCATAGTTGCGCAACACCTCGTAGTCGTATTTAATGTTCTGTCCAACCTTGAGTATGCGTTCGTCTTCATAGATGGGTTTAAACATATTGACAACTTTTAAGGCTTCTTTACGTTCACTCGGAACGGGCACATACCAGGCCTTGTTTTCTTCAACGGCAAAGCTCAAGCCCACCAATTCGGCGTCTATCGGGTTGGTTGATGTGGTTTCAGTGTCCAGACTGAGAATTTCTTTTGTCCTGAAAAAGTCACATAACGCCTTGATATCTTCCTGATTGTCAACCAGTTTGTACTCATGAGGCGTGGTTTTAAGGCTCTCTAAACGCGCGTTTTCTGAACTTTCCGGCCCGTCGGCCGTATTTTCGGCAAATAAATCGAGCTGTGTATTAACGGTTGTAGACGGTTTTTCGCTTTTGTTAAGCAATCGGTTTCCGAAGCTCTTGAACTCGAGTTCGTCGAATAGTTGTGTGAGTTGCTCCTCGTCGGGGTCAACGGTCTTGAGCTCGTCGAGGTTGAGCGCGATGGGCACATCGGTTCGGATGGTGGCCAGGAAGTGGCTCATGCGGATGTCGTCTACGGCAGCTTCCACCTTTTCCCGCATCTTGCCTTTCAGCCGGTCGGTATGGGCGAGCAGGTTGTCAACGCTTCCGAACTCGTTGATAAGCTTGGCAGCAGTCTTCTCACCCACGCCGGGGCAGCCCGGGAAGTTGTCGGCCGAGTCGCCCATCAGTGCCAGCAGGTCAATCACCTGGGCGGGGGTAGGGATGCCGTACTTGTCCTGTACCTCGCGTTCTCCGATGATGTCGTAGCCTCCGCCGTGGCGAGGGCGGTACATGAAGACGTTTGGGCGGATGAGCTGTCCGTAGTCCTTGTCGGGCGTGAGCATGTAAGTTTCCACGCCCTCGGCCCCGGCCTTCACGGCCAGTGTGCCTATTACGTCGTCGGCCTCGAAGCCATCAACCTGCAGGATGGGTATGCGATAGGCCTCCAACAGCCGCTTGATGATGGGCACACTGAGCTTGATGTCCTCCGGCGTTTCCTCCCGCTGCGCCTTGTAAGCAGGGAAGGCATCGTGGCGGAAGGTCTTGCCGTGGTCGAAAGCCACGCCGATGTGCGTGGGTTTCTCTTTGGTGAGCACCTCGTTCAGGGTGTTCAGAAAGCCGTAAACGGCCGAAGTGTTGAGCCCCTTTGAGTTGATTCGCGGCGTGCGGATGAAGGCATAATAGGAGCGATATATAAGCGCGTAGGCGTCTAAAAGAAACAGTTTGTCCATAATAATATCGGTTTATCGCGTAAAATTACTAATTTTTTGCCACAAATCTCGATAAAATCACTAAATTTGTAACAAATTTCGGAAACAGATGGATTATCTTTCGCTTATCAAAGAGCCCATACAACCGGAGCTTGATGAGTTCGTGCGCCTGTTCGACAAGTCGCTGGAACACCCTGACGGACTGCTCAGCCAGGCTCTTACACACATCCGTCAGCGCGGCGGAAAGCGCATGCGCCCGATGCTGATACTGCTCCTGGCCAAGAACTTCGGCCAGATAACGGAGGCTACCTACCATGCAGCAATCGGCTTGGAACTGCTGCACACGGCCAGCCTCGTGCACGACGACGTCGTGGACGAGAGCGAGGAACGCCGCGGACAGGCCTCCGTAAACGCCGTGTACGACAACAAGGTGAGCGTGCTCGTGGGCGACTACATCCTCTCAACGGCGCTGCTACACGTGTCGTTCACCCACTCCGAAATCATTGTACGCTACCTGGCGCAGCTGGGTCGCACGCTCTCCGACGGCGAGATACTGCAACTCTCGAACATCCAGAACCGCGAAATCTCCGAAACTGTTTACTACGACATCATCAAAGGCAAAACTGCTGCCCTCTTCGAGGCCTGTGCCGCCATAGGTGCCCAGGCCGGGGGAGCTGTTGAGGACGATGTGCTGGCGGCCAAGAAGTTCGGCCAGAACCTCGGCATCATCTTCCAGATACGCGACGATATATTCGACTATTTCGACTCGCGCGAAATAGGCAAGCCCACGGGCAACGACATGGCAGAGGGCAAACTCACCCTGCCCGTTATCCATGCCCTCAACACCACCGGCAACGAAGAGATGCTCCGGCTGGCCCGAAAGGTGAAGATGCGCGACATCAAGCCCGATGAAATCGTCCGTTTGGTGGCTTTCACCAAGCAAAACGGCGGCATAGAATACGCCGACCGGCGCATGTGGGACTTCCACCGAGAGGGCCAGACGTTCATCGAAACGCGTATCACGAAGCCCGAAATCAAGCGTGCGCTGCAGGCGTATCTCGACTTCGTGATAGAACGGAAGAACTGACAACGCCCCGCCTGTTTCCTTTCCTCTCGTTTGTTCATCATGATTAGCTACCCTGCCGGTTAATCATCCCCTCCTAACCTCCCCTTTCCAAGGGGAGGATACCGATTTGTTTTGCTGCTTATTTTTGCCCTTTTATCCGCTTGTTGCAGGCAAATAGGCGCCAGAGTATCCTCCCCTTGGAAAGGGGAGGTTAGGAGGGGATGACCTTGCAAGCAGTGAACAGGTAATTCATCATTCACAATTCACAATTCACAGGGTAGGAGGGAATGATGCTCGCAGCAAGAAATGACAAAACAGGACATATCCTTCAAGGCCCTTGATGGATGCTTTCAAGGGGCTTGAACGATGCTTTCAAGGAGCTTGAAGGATAGCTCTTAAAAAGCGATGAATTCGGAGCAAAAAACCGATGGGATAGGTAGAAACAGACAACGAACAAACAATTACCCGAATGAAGCCTGAAGACAGCCGGCCGGGTAGTTGCTTGTTCGTTTGATAAACGGCGCCTCCTGGCCCATTCATCCTGCTAAAAAAGGCGGAGGAATGGGGCAAAACGGGCCCTTAGAAGTAATTAATCTCGCGACCTACAGCCTCGCTCAGGAGCGTGTTGGCAAGCCGGCTGGTGCCCAGACGGAACCACTTGTTGGTGAGCCAGCGGTCGCCCAACACCTCTTTTACGATGGTGTAGTAGGTCAGCGCGTCGTGAACGGTGTTGATGCCGCCGGCCGGTTTGAGGCCTACCTGGCGGCCCGTAAGGTCGTAATACTCCCTGATGGCCTGGCACATTACGTAAACGGCCTCGGGCGTAGCACTCACTTTCTCCTTTCCGGTTGACGTCTTGATGTAGTCGGCGCCAGCATACATCGATAAAATGGACGCTTTTTTAATGTCTGAAGCATTGCGCAGGTCGCCCGTTTCGAGGATTACCTTCATGCTGTGGTCGCCACACACCTCCTTCAGTTCCTGTATGTCGTCGGCTACGCCCTCGTAGTCGTCGCTCAGGAACTTGCCCACCGGCATCACGATGTCAATCTCCGTGGCGCCGTCTTTCAGTGCCAGCGCCGTCTCGGCCACCTTCACCTCGATGAACGTTTGCGAGCTGGGGAAGCTGCCACTCACGTTGGCTATCTCTACGCCGTCTACCTCCAGACTGTCGCTTACGAGCTTGGCGAAGCACGGATAGGTGCAGATGGTGGCCACGTGGGGCATGTCGGGGTAGTCGCTGGCAAAGCTGTTCACCCTCTCAACCATAGCAAGGATGCTCTCCTCGGTATCTGTAGTGTGCAAGGAGGTTAGCTCCACGCTGCCAAAGAGGAAGCGCTTGACCTCCGGGGTGTCGTTAGCGGGCACTTTATCGGCAATGATGCGGGCAACGGCCTGGCTCACTTCCTGGTCGCTGATGTTGGTTTCGTACTTCTCCAGAGCCTCTTCGTACTTGCTTTTCTCGCTGTTGGCGCGGGCGTTCAGGTCCTCTTGAACCTTGTTTTTGATGATTCCCATAATGCTGTGTTTTGTGATTATATGAATGCTGTTGATTGCCGTAAGATGGCTGCTGCAGCGCTTTGTGGCTACGCCTGCAGCTTAGGGTTGTCGAGATGTCGGCGTGCGTCGCGCGTTGCCTTTTTCTCCATGCTGCGCCTGAACTCCTCGGTAAGGTCCACGCCCGTTTGGTTGGCCAGGCAGATAAGCACCCAGAGCACGTCGGCCATCTCCTCACCAAGGTTGGCCTTTTCGCCCTCCTTGAAGCTCTGGTCGCCGTAGCGGCGGGCCATGACGCGTGCCAGTTCGCCCACTTCTTCGGTCAGACAGGCCATGTTAGTTAGCTCGCTGAAGTAGCGAACGCCATATTCTTTAATCCATTGGTCTACAAGCTGTTGCGCTTCTTTTATCGTTAGGTTCTCTTTCATCAGTCGAATTGTTTGATTGGTGTTAAAAAGCAGAAAATCAGTATGAAAACTGCTGCCAGCACGAGCACGTATAGCAGCAGCGCCACCAACGGCCTGCGGTTCCACTGCCCGCCAGCGGCAGTCTCCTTTTTGGTCTCTTTTCGATCCATTTTTACTGTTTCTATCGGCTTTAAATTGCCCTTTCAGCGGCCGGCGTTTCGCAGTTATCGGCGGCCTGTGAGCCCCTTTTCCCCCTCCCTTCGGGAAGGGTCAGGGGTGGGTTTACTCTACTCCTTGTTCTTTGTATCCATCCAGATGGTTACCGGCCCGTCGTTTAGCAGTTCCACCTTCATGTCCGCTCCGAACTCTCCTGTTGCCACCTGCTTGCCCAGCTGCTGGCTTAAAAGCCCGCAGAAAGTCTCGTAGAGCGGGATGGAAACTTCGTGGCGAGCGGCTCGAATCCAGCTGGGACGGTTGCCCTTCTTGTAGCTCGCCATGAGCGTAAACTGGCTCACGACGAGTATCTGGCCGCCTACGTCGAGGATGGAGCGGTTCATCACGCCCTCCGCATCATCGAAAACACGCAGGTTAACCACCTTTCTGGCCAGCCATTCGGCATCCTCCGGGGTATCGTCTTCGCCTATTCCCACGAGGATGAGGAAGCCTCTGCCGATGGCGGAGCGAACCTCCGAGCGGATTGTTACCGACGCATGCTGCACACGCTGTATGACTATTCTCATGTCACAAAGATAAACATAAATTCCGAACTGCCAAAATCAATTTGCCCGTTGGCTACCGGTCAGACAGCCGGAGCTGGTTCGGTGGGGTGGAAATGAGCATAGACGAGGTTGCCCTTCGATGTGCCCAGAATATCTGTAAGTAATTGATTATCAGCTTCTTTAATCTTTTTCACGCTCTTTAGTTTCTGCAACAGCAGGTCTCGTGTTTTGGGTCCGATGCCTTTAATGTCGTCCAGTTCGCTGTGCAGGGCGTGTTTGGAGCGCTTGTCGCGGTGGAAGGTGATGGCGTAACGGTGCACCTCGTCCTGTATCTGGGTAAGAACGTGGAAGAGTTCGGAGTCGGTCTTCAAGCCTATCACGCGCGGCGGGAAGCCGAAGAGCAGCTCGTTGGTGCGGTGGCGGTCGTCCTTGGCCAGTCCTGCTATGGGTATGGAGAGCTTCAGTTCGTCCTCAACGACCTCTCTGACGACCTCCATCTGACCCTTTCCACCGTCGGTTATGATGAGGTCGGGCAGGGGAGTCTGCTCCTCTATCATGCGGCTGTAACGGCGGCGAACCACCTCTTGCATGGAGGCGTAGTCGTCCGGTCCGGAGACTGTTTTGATGTTGTACTTGCGGTAGTCCTTACGAGAAGGCTTCATGCCCTTGTACACGATGCAGCCTGCCACGGCGTCGGTACCCGATATGTTGCTGTTGTCGAAGCACTCGATCTGGTAAGGCAACTTGCTGAGTTTCAGCTTGTTTTGCAGTTCCTTCATCAGTCGGGTGTGCTTCTGTTCGGGGTTCAGCTTCTCTGCCTGTTTCAGTCGGTCGAACTTGTACTGCTTTCCGTTCATTTCAGAGAGTTCCAGCAGGTGTTTCTTGTCGCCCCGTTGGGGGATGAAGAACTCGGCATCCTTGAGCTTCCAGTCCATCTCGAAGGGTACGATAACCTCCTTGGCGTGGCTGCCGAAGCGCTCTCTTATTTCCGGTATGGCCGTGAGCAGCAGGTCCTCATCGGTCTCGTCGAGCTTGCGCTTGTACTCGTAGGTAAAGCTCTGGTTGATGGTTCCGTTGGTTACGTGTATGTAGTTGATGAATGCGTGCTTGCGTAGCTCGTCGTCGGTAATGCTGAACACGTCAACATCCGTTATCGTGTGGCTTACCACCTCGCTCTTTGCAACGAATTCGCGGAGCAGGATATAGCGCTGTTTGAGGGCTTCGGCCTGCTCAAAACGCAGCATTTCGGCGTTTTTCTCCATGAGTTTGTAGAGCCAGTCGCCCAGCTCGCGCGTGTTTCCTTTCAGTACCTCGCGCGCCTGGCGGATGTTTTCCTGGTAGTCCTCGTAGCTCTGCTTGCCTACGCAGGGCGCCATGCAATTGTGCAGGTGGTATTCCAGGCAGGTCTTGTATTTGCCTGCTGCAATGCCCTCACGGGTAATGGGGAAGTGGCAGCGGCGCGGCTTGAAGACGCGGTTGATGATGTCGAGCACGTTGTACATGGCCGAAATGTGCGGAAAAGGGCCGTAGTACGTGCCGTTCTTCTTATTGATGTTGCGCGTCTTGAAGATGCGGGGCAGGTACTCCTTGGTAACAACAATGCTGGGATAGGTCTTTCCGTCCTTGAGCAGAACATTGTACTTGGGGTTGTACTTCTTGATAAGACTGTTCTCAAGAAGCAGTGCGTCCTCCTCTGTTTTTACCGTAAAGTAGCTGATGTCCCTAATCTTTGACACCAGAACCTTGGTTTTGAAGCGGTCTACTTCTTTGAGGAAATAAGAAGAAACGCGGCGCTTGAGGTTCTTGGCCTTGCCTACGTAGATGATGGTTCCGGTCTCGTCTTTAAACTGATAGCTACCCGGAACCTCCGGCATGTTGAGGACTATGTTCTTCAAATACGCCAGTCGCTGTTCGTTTTCTTCCTTTGTCATCTCCTAAACCCTTATGTATAAAGAGGATAAAGGTGCTGTTGTTTCACGTGAAACGACAGAGCCTTTACTGTTTTAGATTTGAATCAGGCTGCTTATCTCAATGTCGTCGTCGAATGCTTCACGGCCATTGAGCCCCTCGTTGACAAGTTCGATGATGAAGTTACAGTACACCTTCCGGGGGTGAAACTTCTTTACAAGGTCGCAGGCTGCCTTCATGGTGCCGCCTGTTGCGAGCAAATCGTCGTGGAGCAGGATGGTATCGTTCTCGTTGATGGCATCTTCGTGTATTTCTATTGTGTCGATACCGTACTCCTTGGCGTAACTTTCCTGCACGGTTTTACAGGGCAGTTTGCCTGGCTTGCGGCATAACACAATGCCGGCATTGAGCCGGATGGCCAGCGCCGATGACATGACGAAACCGCGGCTCTCGATACCTACAATCTTGGTGATGCCCTTGTCCTTGTAGATGCCGAACATCTCGTCGCTAATGATTTTGAGGCATTCTGCACTCTTGAAGAGCGTCGTTACGTCTCTGAAATTTACTCCCTTAATCGGCCAATCCGGAATACAGCGCAGATTGTCGAGTAGCACTTTGTTGTTCATTATCAGTAAGTTATTGTTCTGTATGCGTTCTTTTGGTTTCACGTGAAACGGAAACGACGGTGTAGCAGTTGGCTGCTTGTTTCTTTGCTCCTCTATCTTCCGAGGAGAATCAGCAGCACATTGATGTCGCTCGGAGAAACACCGGGAATTCTGCTGGCCTGCGCCAAAGTTTCCGGATCTATTCTTTCGAGCTTTTGCCGTCCTTCGGTCGAGATTTCATGCAGCGTGCTGTAGTTGAATCTTCCTTTTATCTTGATATCTTCCAGGCGGTGCATCTTGTCGGCAACCATCTTCTCCCGTTCTATATATCCTTTGTATTTGATGTTGATTTCTGCAGCCTCGGCAATTTCTTCCTTGCGGTTTTGCGGTGAATTCAGCACTTCTTTAAGTTCTGGAAGCACTTCGGCCAAGTTGTGCATGGTGAGCTGCGGCCGGCCAATGAGGTCGGAAATCTTGCATCCCATGCGGAGTGGGGTGGTGCCCAGTCGTTGTAGCGCGTCGTTGATTTCAGTTGGTTTCACCGATGTATTGTTGCAGAAATCGAGTATGCGGCTGATGTTTTCTTTCTTCTCCATCCACCATTCGTAACGGTCGTGCTTGGCTATGCCGAGTTGGTAGGCTTTCTCCGTGAGGCGTGCGTCGGCATCATCCTGCCTTAAGAGGATGCGGTACTCGGCGCGGGAAGTGAACATGCGGTAAGGCTCATCTACGCCTTTGGTGGTTAGGTCGTCTATAAGGACGCCGATGTAGCTCTCGTCGCGTGCCATGACAAACGGCTCGCCGCCCGTACAATGGATGGCTGCATTTACGCCGGCAACCAGTCCCTGGCCTCCTGCCTCCTCGTATCCGGTGGTGCCGTTTACCTGTCCCGCCATGAACAAACCGGGCAAAATCTTCGATTCCAACGAGTGCTTGAGCTGCGTGGGGTCAAAGTAATCGTACTCGATGGCATAGCCGGGACGATAGATTTTTGCATCGCGCAAGGCCGGTATCTGATGGATGGCAGCCAGCTGAATGTCCATCGGCATGCTGGAAGAAAACCCGTTCAGGTACATTTCGTTGGTGTCTTCGCCCTCCGGTTCGAGGAAGAGCGGGTGCTGGTCTTTGTCTGGAAAGGTAACGAGCTTGGTCTCTATGGAAGGACAGTAGCGCGGACCGGTGCTCTGTATCTGGCCGTTGAAGAGGGGCGAATCGGCCAGTCCGCTTCGCAGCGTGTCGTGAACGGCCTTGTTGGTATAGCACGTCCAGCAGGGCAGTTGGTGCAGTTGGCGGTGCGGCCCCATGTAGCTGAACTGGTGGAAGTCGGCTTCGCCCGGTTGTTCTTCCATGTCCTCGAAATGTACGCTGCGCTTGTCAATCCTCACAGGGGTGCCCGTCTTCATTCTGGCCACGCGTATGCCCCACTGCGCGATGCTCTCACTGAAGTTGGCCACGGCCGGCTCGGCACATCTGCCTCCGGGGTACTGGTGGCGCCCGATGTGCATGAGTCCGTTGAGAAAGGTGCCGGCCGTAACCACCACACTTGCTGCGCGGAACTCCACGCCCCACACGGTGCGCACGCCAACGGCCATGCCGTGTTCAACGATAAGCTCGTCGGCCTGGTCTTGCCAGATGTCGAGGTTGGGCGTACTGTCGAGCACCTCGCGCCATTTCCAGATGAACTTGCCTCTGTCACACTGTGCGCGCGGGCTCCACACGGCAGGACCCTTGCCCCTGTTGAGCATGCGGAACTGGATGGCTGTGGCGTCGGTAACCAGGCCCATGTATCCGCCCAGTGCGTCGATTTCGCGTACTATCTGCCCCTTTGCAATGCCGCCAACTGCGGGGTTGCAGCTCATTTGTGCTATCTTGTTCATGTCCATTGTTATCAGGCACGTCTTGGCGCCCATGTTGGCGGCAGCAGTTGCGGCCTCGCAGCCAGCATGCCCGCCTCCGATAACAATGACATCATATTGATACTTCATTCCGTTCGTCCAATTTTCCACAAAAGTAAGAAATTAAATCCAAATTTTATCAGAAATGCTTTGATTAATCATCAAAATATAGTATTTTTGCAGTCAAAAGAGCGCTCTTGGATACCTAAAAAAGAGTATGTAACCTTTTGACTTGCGGTAGCTTTGGGTTGGTCTTTCGTGTTTTTCGTATAATTCTTAAAAATAATTTCTAACAGTTAAATAATTTAATTTCAATCATTTATGTGGTTAATCAATTCATCTATTGGTAGAAAAGTGGTAATGTCGGTAACCGGCATTAGCCTTATTCTATTCTTGACGTTCCACTGTTGCATGAATGTTGCCGCGTTCTTCTCCGGAGAGGCTTACAACATGGTTTGCGAGTTTCTGGGCACTAACTGGTATGCACTGGTTGGTACGATGGCGCTTGCCGTTCTGGCTGTATGCCATATCGTCTATGCGTTTATCCTCACCGCACAGAACCGCCGTGCACGTGGCAGCGAGCGTTATGCAGTGACTGACCGTCGGCCCGAAGTGAGCTGGGCCAGTCAGAACATGCTGGTGCTCGGCATCATCATTTTGCTCGGCCTCGTGCTTCACTTGTACAATTTCTGGGGGCACATGATGTTCGCCGAACTGGCCGACATCGAGGTGGCTCACAGCCCTTCGGATGGTTTTGCCTGGATACAGGACACTTTCTCTAATCCCGTATTCTCCATCCTTTATCTTCTTTGGATTTGCGCCATCTGGTTCCACCTCTCCCATGGTTTCTGGAGTGCTATGCAAACACTGGGCTGGAGCGGTAAGATTTGGCTCAAGCGCTGGCAGATGATTGGCCTGATTTACGTAACCATCCTGATGGCTATTTTCGCTTTTCTGGTTCTCTCATTCTGGCTTGGCTTTGCGCCGAGTCTTTAATGGCATTACATTATTTAATAGTAAACTTGTAAGAGATATAAGATTATGTCACAGTTAGATTCTAAGATACCTGAAGGCGCATTAGCCGAGAAGTGGACCAACTATAAAGCTCACCAGAAATTAGTTAACCCCGCCAACAAGCGTAAGCTCGACGTTATCGTTGTTGGTACCGGTCTGGCCGGCGCCTCGGCAGCGGCCTCTCTCGGTGAGATGGGTTTCCATGTCATCAATCTCTGCATTCAGGATTCCCCCCGCCGTGCTCACTCCATTGCAGCGCAGGGCGGTATCAATGCAGCCAAGAACTACCAGAACGACGGCGACTCCGTTTACCGCCTGTTCTATGACACCATCAAGGGTGGCGACTATCGCTCCCGTGAGGCCAATGTTTATCGTCTGGCCGAGGTAAGTGCCAACATCATTGACCAGTGCGTTGCCCAGGGCGTGCCTTTCGCCCGCGAGTACGGCGGCATGCTTGCCAACCGCTCCTTCGGCGGTGTGCAGGTTAGCCGTACGTTTTATGCCAAGGGGCAGACGGGCCAGCAGTTGCTGCTCGGTGCCTATTCCTCTTTGATGAAGGAAGTGAACAACGGTACCGTAGAGCTCCACACCCGCACCGAGATGGAAGACGTTGTTATCATCGATGGCCGTGCACGAGGCATTATCGCCAAGAACCTTGTTACCGGTAAACTGGAGCGTTACAGCGCCCATGCCGTTTGTATCGCCACCGGTGGCTACGGCAATACTTACTTCCTCTCTACCAATGCCATGGGTTGCAACTGCACTGCAGCCATCCAGTGCTACCGCAAGGGAGCCTACTTTGCCAACCCTGCTTTTGTGCAGATTCATCCCACTTGTATCCCCGTTCACGGCGACAAGCAGAGCAAGCTGACCCTGATGTCGGAGTCGCTGCGTAACGACGGTCGCATCTGGGTGCCCAAGAAACTCGAAGACGCCAAGAAGTTGCAGGCCGGAACCCTGCAAGGCAAGGATATTCCCGAAGAAGACCGCGATTACTATCTGGAGCGTCGTTATCCGGCCTTCGGTAACCTCGTGCCGCGCGACGTTGCCAGCCGCGCCGCCAAGGAGCGTACCGACAAGGGCTTCGGCGTTAACAATACAGGCCTCGCCGTGTTCCTCGACTTCTCCGAAGCCATTGAGCGCCTTGGCAAGGATCGCGTAGAGCAGCGCTACGGCAACCTCTTCGACATGTACGAAGAGATAACCGACGTGAACCCCTACGAAAACCCGATGATGATATTCCCTGCCATCCACTACACAATGGGCGGCATCTGGGTTGACTACGAGCTGCAGACAACCGTCAAGGGACTGTTTGCCCTCGGCGAGTGCAACTTCTCCGACCACGGTGCCAACCGTCTCGGAGCCTCGGCTCTTATGCAGGGACTCTCCGACGGCTACTTCGTCATTCCCTACACCATGCAGAACTATCTCAGCGACCAGATTACCGTTCCCCGCTTCTCCACCGACCTTCCTGAGTTCGACGAGGCAGAAAAGGCCGTACAGGCAGAGATTGACCGTCTCTTCAACATTAAGGGTGACGAGAGCGTTGACTCCATCCACAAGAAGCTCTACCACATCATGTGGGACTACGTAGGCATGGCCCGCAACAAGGAAGGGCTGGAGAAGGCCCTGCAGATGCTCAAGGATATCCGTAAAGAGTTCAACGAGCACGTGCGTATCCCCGGCGAAAAGGAAGGTCTCAACGTAGAACTTGACAAGGCCATCCACCTGCGCGACTTCATCACGATGGGCGAGCTCATTGCCTACGACGCGCTCAACCGCAATGAAAGCTGCGGCGGACACTTCCGCGAGGAGAGCCAGACCGAAGAAGGCGAGGCCAAGCGCGACGACGAGAACTACATGTACGTAGCCTGCTGGAAGTACGAAGGCTCCGATGAGGTAGCACCAACCCTCTACAAGGAAGACCTCAACTACCAGTACATCAAGGTACAGACACGTAACTACAAGAGCTAAGAGTTGACAGGTAATATTAATAGTTAAAGGAGAAATTCAAAATGGATACAAATATAAGTTTCACACTTAAAGTATGGCGTCAGAACGGACCCAAGGCCAAGGGTCACTTTGACACTTTTGAGATGAAGGATATCCCGGGCGATACCTCTTTCCTCGAAATGTTGGATATCCTCAACGAGCAGCTCATCGAAGACGGCCAGGAGCCGTTCGTATTCGACCATGACTGTCGCGAGGGCATCTGCGGTATGTGCTCACTCTACATCAACGGTCATCCCCACGGCCCAGGCCAGGGGGCCACAACCTGCCAGCTCTACATGCGCCGTTTCAGCGATGGCGACGTTATCACCGTCGAGCCGTGGCGTTCGGCCGGTTTCCCGGTTATCAAGGACTGTATGGTCGACCGCTCCGCTTTCGATAAGATTATCGCTGCCGGCGGTTACACCAGCGTGCGTACTGGCCAGGCCCAGGATGCCAATGCCATCCTTATTTCCAAGGAGGCAGCCGACGAAGCCATGGACTGCGCTACCTGCATTGGCTGCGGAGCCTGCGTGGCAGCCTGCAAGAACGGCTCTGCCATGCTCTTTGTAAGCTCTAAAGTGAGCCAGCTCGCGCTGCTGCCGCAAGGCCGTCCGGAGGCTGCCAAACGTGCCAAGGCCATGGTTGCCAAGATGGAAGAGCTGGGCTTCGGTAACTGCACCAACACCCGTGCCTGCGAGGCCGAGTGCCCCAAGAACGAGTCCATTGCCAATATAGCCCGTCTCAACCGCGAGTTCATCAAGGCAAAACTGAATGATTAACCCACTTCACATAAAAAAATCCCTGCCTCCGAAAGGATGGCAGGGATTTTTTTTATGTGGTAATTGATAATTGAGAATGGACAATGGATAATGATGATTAGCTTTTTGCTCATATCCTGTCGGATAAGGAAAATAATCAGGAACGTGCCCTCACAAAACTAATCATCATTATCCATTGTCCATTCTCAATTATCCATTACAAGCGAGTTCTTTATTTTATCACCTTATAATATTTCCTGGCCTGGGCTCGGGTGCGGAAGTTGAAGTGCCACCACTCTGTGCGCAGCGCCTTGAAGCCGGCGTAGCGCATCACCTCGCGCAGCAACCGGCGGTTTTGCAGCGCCTTGCGTGTTATGCGTCCCGTGGCTACCAGCTGGTTCTCGCGGTCTATGTGGGCTGCAGCGCCCATGTAATCAATCTTGGTTCCCATTTCGAGCGTGTCGCCTCGTAGATTGCAGAGTGTGATGTCAACCGCCAGTCCGTAGTTGTGCAACCCGCCGCCGTGGGCAGGATTTGAGACATAGAAATCCTTTGAAGTATTCTTCACCTTGTCCCACATCTTCTGTTGTATGCTCATGGGGCGGGCTGCATCGTACACTTTCAGGCTCAGGTCGGGGCGCAGCTGCTTCAGTCTTTTCTGGGCAACAACCAGCGCTTCGGCCGCCCTCGGGTGCAGGTAGGCCTCGCGCAAGTCGTCGTAGAGCACGCTGCCCGTAAAGTTGTCGGGCCGCGCATACATCAGCGACACGAATATAGAGGGGTCTTTCTTCTGCACGTTCACGTATCCCCGCTGCTCCAGACTCTGTGCCGTCCGGCTCAAAGGAGAAGGAGTGAAGGAGAAGAAGAGGCAGAGGCAGCCCACCACAGTGGCCCTCTTCCAACCTCTCCTAATGGAGTGGGAGGCAGAGAGCCTACCCCGACCCTCCCAATGGGAGGGAAAGAGTTCATCATCAAAACAAATCATCATTCTCAATTATACATTGTCAATTCTCAATCTCAGTCTCTGTTCCCCCCTTTGGGAGGGTTAGGGTAGGCTTCCCCCTCTCCCTTTGGGAGGGAAAGATGGGCTTTGGGACTTATTCTATCACTCCTGCCCAGCCGCCGTTGCGTGCCAATTTGAGTTCCAACTGCGTGGAGTTGTCCACATTGCGCACTGTGCGGTGGCAGTCGCGGGCCATTTGGTCGGCATTGAGGCCATCCTCGAAGGCGGTGAGCCTGCCGCTGCACTGCAGGAAGTCGAGGTTCACGGTAATGCTGCGGGGCTGCCCGTTCGTCATGGCTCCAATGTACCACCGGCTGCCTTTGCGGCGTGCCACGACGATGTACTGCCCCAGTTGCGAGGCCAGCACGCGCGATTCGTCCCACGTAACGGGCACTGCGATGATGAAATCGGTACACTCCGGCAGGGTGTCATATACCTGCGGATTGTCCGACAGCATCTGGATGCCGCTCTGGAACACCACGTACAGCGCCAGCTGATAGGCCCGCGTGCCGATGCTCATGGGCATCTCGGCGGTGGAATGGGCGTTTTCCGGCTGCGCACAGGTCAGTATGCCCGGCGTAAAATCCATGGGCCCCACGGCGTTGCGGATAAAAGGCAGCCACACCGAGTTGGCCGGCGTGCAGCCGTTACCCTGCTCCTGACCGCGCACGCCCTCGTACGAGAGCAGGTTAGGATACCGCTTCTCCAGCCCCGCAGGCTTGTAGGCGCCGTGGAAGTCGATGAGCAGATGGTGGCGCGCCGCTGCCTGCACGGTGCGCTCGTAGTAGTTAACCATCTGCTGGTCGGTGCGGTTCATGAAGTCAATCTTGAACCCCGCCACGCCCATCTTGCCGAAGTGCTCAAACACGTCGGGATGTTTCTCCGTGCAGAGCCACGTCATCCAGAGTATGAGACCTACGCCCCGCTGCCGTCCGTAGGCTATGAGTTCGGGCAGATTGATGCCCTCCACCGTCTCGTAAGGGTTCTGCGTGTTGCGTGCCCAGCCCTCGTCAAGGATGATGTAGGGTACATGGTGGCGCGCCGCAAAATCGATAAAGTACTTATAGGTCTCGTTGTTTACGCCGCACCTAAAGTCAACCCCCTCGAACCGGCGGCCGCTCAGCCAGTCCCAGCTCACCTGTCCGGGCTTTATCCAGCTGCAGTCCTTCAGCTCGCAGGCAGCCCCCAGCCGCTCTGCCATGCCGTTAAACACCAGCCGGTCGTCGTCTTTCGCAATGACAAAGTAGCGCCAGGGCAGGCTCCGGCGGCCTGCAGTGCGGGCGATGTAGTTACGGGTCGACACGATGTTGAAGTGCCTGTCGCCCACGGGCGAGAGTTCTTTGGGATAGGCGGGGAACTCGGCCTTGAGCCCTCCCTGCCCGTTGCTCCTGACAAAGAAGCCCGGATAATCCCACTGGTCGGCCTCCGATAGCAGCACCTTGTATCCCCCGCCGGTCTCCCAGAGCAGCGGCAGGTTGAGCATGCCGTCGGCAGGTTTCAGCTCCGATGGGCTGAAGTGTGAGTACGGTTCCTCGTAGGCAGTGTAGAGCCCGTCGGCCTTCTGCGCGTGCACCGTGCAGCTCGTGGGCAGCCCGATGTCCAGCGTTTCGTCGTTCACCGCTATCTCTCCCTTCCTGTCCAACACCAGGCGGTAGGCCACTCCGTTGTCGTAGGCGCGCCATTCCACGGCCCAGTGGCCTTGCATCTTCACCAGCAGGTAGTTGTACCGGTTGCTTACGGTGGCGCTGTTTGTAGCTATGGGGGGCTTCACCGTGGCGTTAACCGAGCCGTGCTTCACGCTTTGCAGCTTGGCGCCGTTGTCCAGCTGGCGGCCGTCAACGGTCAGTCCCAGCGTGTTGTCGGCCATTATGGGGCGGCCGTCGGCGTAAACGGAGTAGGTTATCCGGTTGCCCACGGTTAGCTCCACCTTGAGTTTGCCGTCGGGCGAGAGCAGGGTGAGCGGTGCGGCCTGGGCCATACAGCCCAGCAGGAGGCATGTTAACAGTAGCAGTTTCTTCTTCATGAGTCTTTAGTTTTTGGTTTATGCAGCAGTGTGAGTGTGTTGCCAGTGCAAATATACTTAAATTAGACCGACCCTGCAAACCAAAACCCGAAATAAAAAAAACGCCTCCGTTATCACAACGGAGACGCAGCCAAACAAAAACTCAAGTTATATCAAATTTACACAGATTAATTTTTTAAGTAGTATTCAGTTGGGAATACTAAGTCTACATCTTATATAAAATTGGTTTGTTTTTTGCTTTCCAGAAACCCTCACGGGTCTCAATGGATAATGCAAAGGTAACGCGGCCACGACAGAAAATTATTGTCAACGACCAAGAAAGATTTGTTTTCACACAAAACTAATTTGTCATAGGGTAGGAAAGGGGCTGATGACAAGCGCAGGAAATAAGGAACCTTTTCGATGAAATGGGCTTAAATAGCTTCTTTCTCCTTGTTTGCGAGCTCGCCGTAGCAAGAAGAATAAAAGTTGCTATGACGAATTTCAGCGTGCGTAAAGACCCAAAAAAACTTCCTCCCGCCCTACCTTTGCATGAAAGGAAGAACGGAAGGAAGTCCTTATACTGTATAAAAATCAGGCAGGAAAGGTGTGGCGCCGTGTGGCCTGATCTGCTTCTGGCTTAATGCCAGTCGGTAGTTTCTTCTTTATCGTCGCCAAACCAAGGCTTAGAACCTATACCACCCGGAGGATTGCCAGGCGTTACAGGACCCGGTTCTTCATTATCTCCGTTTTGAATAGTACTTGCTCCTGGGGTCTGCAGCAGTTCTTCTGCATCCATATACACCACCTCTACCTGAGGCTGAACATAACTGTTTTTCTTCATTTCCATTATTTTACTATGATTTTACGTTTGTTGTAGATGTACACTCCCTTAGGTAATCCTTCTAAGGAAGTGGCGTTGCTGCGCACTACCTGGCCGTTCAGGTTGTAGACGGTTCCGCTTTCCGTAGAGTTATCGGTCTCAATGCCGTCGATGGCAGTTACCGTTCCAAAGTCTTGACCATCAATAGAGAACGTAAAGAATTTGGCTGCAGCTGCATCACCTGTAGCAATCCAGCACCTGAAACCATTAATGGACAGATCACTCTGGGTAAAGTACCACTTGCCATCGTTGGCACCTAATACATAGGAATAGGCCGGAACTATATTAGTATCTTGCTTTATCATAGAGCCACAGAACTGCAGCTTGCCGTCAATAGTGGTTGTGGGCTTCGATTGCTCTTTCACAATAGCCTCGGGTGCAGCGGCCAGCGTTACGTTGTTAATAACAAAGTAAGGAGCCTGTACGGTAATGGTTGTACCGCTTTTTAGCGTCTTTTTGTACTCGCCACCGGTTACATTGGCGCCGTGAGTGGGCATCATGATGTACAGTTTGCCTGCTTCTATGGCGTTGGTGTTGTCATCGGAGAGATTAACCGACTTGAAGATGATGCGCGATTTTCTGTTGGGGTCTTGTCCTTCGAGCTTAGAGAGTTTGGCATCGCTGCCGAATGCGGTCTTAAACTGGGCTGCGGTGAGGCTCACGGGCAGTGTGATGGTGTTCCAGATGCCCTCTTTGAGTGTGCGTTTCAGGATGAGTGTGTAGGCGTTGTTGGCGTCTGCCTGCTGTACCATGTAATCAACAGAGGTCTGCATCTCGTCGAGTACGAGGTCGCGGTTACCGCAGTACTGTAGCTGGAAGTTGTCGAAAGCGGTCCAGTCGGCTGGCATGTTAGAGCCTTCTACGCGGATGCCGATGTCCAGCTTGTCACCGTCGTTAGGCACGTAAACCATGATGGAGTTGGTATATTTGCCTTTTTCGAAGAGCTTGGCGGCCTTTACGTATGGGCTCTCCCGCTGCGTTTCCTGGTCAGTATACTCGTGGGTAAGCTCATCTACGGTGTAGCTGAATTCCTTCTTGAATACATTTAATAAGGTGGAAACGCTGGAGGAACCATTAGACTGGCCCTGTACGTTGGCAAAGAGGTACGACTTGAGAGATGACGACGGCTGAAGCCAAGGCCACTGCCATGTCGGAGTCTGCACGCCAGGACTGTAGAAGCCGTCACAAGAAACGCGATACCAGCCCTTCTTGAGTGTGGTAACAGTCTGCGTGAGCGAGCCGTTGGCATTGGCATTGCGGTTCACATTGCGCACCGAGCCAATCCAGTAGCGGCCGTAAGACCTCTGGTAAGCGTTGCTTCTGTAGCAGCCCATGCCCACGTAGTAGGTGTAGCGGCCGTCGGGATAGAACCTGTAGGTAGTGCCATCCACCATTGCATAGCTGAACCGACTGTCGGCTTTCCATTCTCCAACCTTGATGTTACTGCGGTTGAAATCTTGGTCGTGGATGAGGAAAGAGGCGTCGGCAGGGTCTTCGTCGGAAGCATATTGCTCCTTGAAAGCCTCCTTCATGTCTTTCAGCGTAACGATTTTCCACAGTCCGTTGTTGTCATTAACTGTACCGGGATAATCCAGTTCCAGGCGGTTAGACCCGTCAGTGGGCCCCGACATCACGTGCAGATAGCGGTTGCCTTGCATATTATACTGCCACTCATCATTGAAGCAGCTTATTTTGTAGGTCTTGCTGCCGGCCGAAGTTTCCTCGAACTTCCAGTCGCGTATGCCGTTGTTGTGGCCATTAATTTGCGTACTGCGGTCGCAGTACACGCGGTTCCAGCTCACGGGGTCGTTGTCCTGGGTATCCATTTTGCGGCCGAAGGCGATGTTGTTGCCCTCGGGGGTGTTCGTTACACCCTGCATGCGGTAGAGCCCATTGTCGCCATTGGTAACCTTGATGGGCATGCCCACGTTGTAGGCAGATACGCTGGTGCCCCAGTGGCTGCCTACATTGAGAAACTTGTGGGTACCCACGTTGTAGAGAAACACCGTGTTCATGTCTGCATCGGCGTTATTAATCACGGTCGAGATAGAATTACCTACCCACTCGTGATTGCCGTCTTGCCCTTGCGCCATGCTGCTGCAAGGAGCGAATAGCCACAGTAAGGCCATGGCTATTCCCCAAAGAGTAAAAGTTCTTTTCATTTCTAAGTTTTAACTAATTCTTATTTCTTGATATTTTAATAGACCTATCAGGGTGTTACTTTTCATCTTTTGCACCGGCGCTGCGCATGGCGCCTGTTAAATAAGGATTTCTTCTGCATTCTTTTGTCGGTTTTTCGCGCCTTTTCGTCGTGGTTAGCTGTTGTTGCCGGCCTTGCGCAGAAGGTTCCGTTTGGTCTTTTCACAAAGACGGGGGCAAAGATAACGCTTTTATACATAACGGACAAACAATTTAACATAAAATAAAAATAAATTTCTTTGTCATGCTGCAACGGGGTGTAAAAACCACGGTTGGGGAACTTTTGACAGGTGTCGCATAATCGTTTGACAAGTGTCGCATAATCGTGCGACAAGTGTCGAAAGTTGGCAAAGACGCTCTTCGGCACCTCTGCCGACCCCTTGCCGTACCCAGCGGGCAGGCTGGCGGAAACGGAGGTTATTCGTTAAAAAAGGTGTATTTTATAGAGTAAACGGCGGTATTTCGCGATTTTGTTCTATCTTTGTTCGTCAACCTACATCAAAAAGCCTATGCTACAGCTATTGTACATATCTACTTTTTTGGCGCTGCTCGTTATGCTGGTGTGCACGTGCCTGGTGTTTTTCCACGGGCGCAACTCGAAAGACGAAGTCTACAACGTCCAGCGCAGAATCATTGTCTCGTGTATGTTAGTAATGGTGGCGTCGCTGCTGCTTTCGTTTACGCGTAATCGCGACGGGCAGATAGAGGTGCTGCAGGCGTGGTCTATGCTGATGTACTACTTGGTGTTCGAGGGGTTCTTTTTTGCTTCTACGGCCTTTAACCGCGACTTTTACTACCATGACAAGTCGTACTGGGTTTTCTTCAACAACATTGCCGTGCTGGTGCTGCTCACCATCCTGTACGTACACTACGTGATAGATTATAACGACCACTTCATGTCTCTGCGTGATTTCAGCGCTGCCTACAGCATGGGCATGCTGAGTTTCTATACCCGCATGGCGGCCATCTTCTGCCTCACGGGCTACATTGTCATCATGTCGGTGCTCATTTACCAGTCGTTCGCCAGGCGTTTCAGGGAGTGGCGGGCCACGCGCAACTTGCAGTGGCGCACCACGCGGCTGGGGCGCGTGCTCATGTTCTGGCTGCTGGTGCTGGTCGCGATGTATGTGGGGCTGTTTATCAACGAACCGCTCTACCACGTTGTCGTTATGCTGCTTACGTGCGGCCTCTTTGTGTATGCAACGGAAGGTTACCTCAAGTTCTACCGCGTAGTGGAGCAGAAGGACGACGACGAGGGGCTGGAGGAGCTGCGCGAGCGCATGCGCACGTGGCTGGGCAGGGAGCCGTTTCCGCTGCAGCAGTCGAATATCACGATGGACGAAGTGGCTACGGCCATCGCCGTGTCGCGCGACGACCTTTCTCATTATATATACGACGTGTTCGGACTCACCTTTACCTCGTGGCTGAGCGACTGCAAGCTGAACTACTGCCGCAAGCTGCTACGCACCACGGACCTGAGTATGTCGGAGATTGCCTACCAGGCCGGGTACGGCGGGCTGGCTGCCATGAGCAAGGCCTTCAAGCACAAATACGGCATTCCGCCGAGCCACTTCCGCAAGCATTCGGTGCCGAGTGATGAGGAAAGTGATGACGTTTAATTGATAATTGAGAATGGATAATTGATAATGAACAATTGATAATTGATAATTGACAATTGATAATTATGATTAGTTCGGAGGCAAAACGTCCTCCCTTTTTGAGGGATAAGGGGTTCTCTTCTGGCTTAAAGCACCCTCCCTTGGGAAGGGCAGGGGTAGGTTCTCGCTCCTTTGGAGGCGATGAGGGGGACTTCCCCTCCTGTAATTGAGAATTGAGAATTGATAATTAACTGCTGGTAATTGATAATGGACAATTGATAATGGATAATTATGATTAGCTCGGAGGATAGGCTTCTCTCCTTTGGGAGGGCTGGGGTAGGCTCCCTTGATAGAGCCGAGGCGGACTCTTCCGCCTCTTTCATTTCCTCCCATGCCGATGATGATGTGCGGGAGCTGGCGCTGAAGATACCGAAGGATGCCGACTTCGACGTGCCGTTCGTGCTCGACCAGATAGCGGGACGGCAGCAGGCCAGGGCCAAGTTGCCGTCGTGGGCAGCCATTGACGGCATCGTTTATCCGCCCCACCTCGCGCTGGAGCAGTGCTCGTCGGAGGCTGCGGCACGCTATAAGGCGGCTGTGCTGGCTGAGTGCATGGGCAGCGGAGGCGGAGGAAACGCTGACGGAGAACCGGCCGACGGCCTGCTGGTTGACCTAACGGGCGGCTTCGGGGTAGACTTTGCCCTGATGGGGCGCTGTGTTCGGCGAGCCGTGTACGTGGAGCGGCAGGAGCAGCTGCACGCTGTGGCAACGCATAACCTGAGCCTGCTGGGACTGCACGAGGTGCAGACGGTGTGTGCCGACGGCACGGACTATCTGCACACCATGCCCGTGCTCACAGCCGAGGTGGGTCCGCAGCGGCCGCCCGTGGTGGTGTTTCTCGACCCTGCCCGCAGAGATGCACACGGCCGCAAGACCTATGCCATAGCCGACTGCACGCCCGATGTGCTGGCGCTGCGTGACGAGCTGCTGGCCAAGTCGGACTTTCTGCTGCTCAAGCTCTCGCCTATGCTCGACATCAGCGAGGCCGTGCGAGAGCTGGGACAGGAGTATGTGCGCCAGGTGCACGTGGTGTCGATGGGCGGCGAATGCAAGGAGCTGCTGCTCGTGCTGTCGCACCGCAGCCGGCAGCCGGCCGAGCTCTGCTGCGCAAACGATGGCAGCGTGTTCTCCTGCCTGCTGGATGAGGCCGGGCTGCAGACCGTGCCCACGCTGGCCTCGGCTGCCGAGCTGGCTCCTGGCCGGCAAGTGCTGCTGGTGCCCAATGCCTCGGTCATGAAGGCCGGCTGCTTTGGCGCGCTGTGCCGCCGGTTCGGGTTGCGGGCCGTGGGCAGCAACTCCCATCTCTTTGTGGCTGCCGAGGTGCCGGCCGGTTTCCCTGGCCGGGTCTTCAGCGTAGAGGCTGTTACGTCGATGAACAAGAAAGAGCTGCGCCGCGCACTGGCCGGCATCCGCCGGGCCAACGTAGCGGTGAGGAACTTTCCGCTGTCGGTCGCCGGGCTCCGTAAGCGCCTCAAAATAGCCGACGGCGGCGATGTCTACCTCTTCGGCACCACCACCGGGCGGCAGGAACACACCTTAATAATATGCAAAAAACCGGATGAGATTTTGTAATATGCGTGTTTTTTGTTATTTTTGCACGTTTAAAGCAATAAATAACAACCAACGATGTCATCCGTAGTAGTCAAGAAAGTTGAAACCAAGAAAGAACTCAAGGCCTTTATAGAGTTCCATTACGATTTGTATGAAGGCAATGAGTTCGATGTGCCGACTTTGTTTAATGACGATTTCAATACACTGAGCAAGGATAAGAATGCAGCTTTCGACTTCTGCGAGTCGGAGTATTATCTCGCCTGCCGCGACGGAAAGGTCGTGGGAAGGGTGGCTGCCATCATCAACCACAGGGCCAACGAGAAGTGGAACCGCAAGGATGTACGCTTCGGATGGATAGACTTCGTGGACGACATGGAGGTTTCCGCCGCCCTGCTCAAGGCCGTAGAAGACTGGGGCCGCGCCCGGGGAATGAAGGAGATTGTGGGCCCGCTGGGCTTTACCGACATGGACCCGGAAGGCATGCTCACCTGGGGGTTCGACAAGCTGGGTACCATGGCCACCATCTACAACTATCCCTACTATCCCCGGCACATGGAGACGCTGGGCGGATGGGAGAAGGACAACGACTACGTGGAATACTTTCTGGAGGTGCCAGAGCAGGTACCGGAGAAGTATGCCAAGATAGCCGAGATGATTGAGAACCGCTACAACCTGCACGTAAGGAAGCTGACAAAGAAGGACATTTACCAGGGCGGCTACGGCCACAAGCTCTTCGCGCTCATCAACGACACGTATCAGGACCTCTACGGCTTCTCGGAACTCACCCAGCGGCAGATAGACCAGTACGTGAACATGTACATTCCGGTGGTGGACCTGAACCTGATTACGGTGGTTGAAGACGGCAATGCCGACAACAAACTGGTGGCAATGGGCATTACGATACCCTCGCTGAGCCGCGCGCTGCAGAAGTGCCGGCGCGGCAGGCTGTGGCCTCTGGGCTGGTGGTATCTGCTGCGCGCTATCAAGTGCCACAAGACCGAGGGCGTGGATTTGCTCCTGATGGGCGTCCTGCCCGAGTACAGGGCCAAGGGCGCCAACGCCCTGCTGTTTGCCGACCTCATACCCCGCTACCAGGCCTACGGCATCAAATGGGGCGAGAGTCAGGTGGAAATGGAGAACAATGAGGGCGTACAGAGCCAGTGGGGGCCGCTGAACCCAATTAATCACAAACGCCGCCGCTGCTATAAGAAAAGCCTGTAAGTAAACGAAGCAAGATGATAGAGATTCAGAAAGTGACGGACAAGAAAGGCCTCAAAGCCTTCATCAACTTCAGAACCGAACTGTATCGTAATTGTGAATTCGCCGTTCCTTACCTCTATATAGACGAAGAAGCCACACTGAGAAAAGACCGCAACGCCTCCTTCGAGTGCTGCGATGCCGACTACTTCCTGGCCATCAAGGATGGAAAGATTGCCGGAAGGGTGGCTGCCATCATCAACCGGCGCTCCAATGAGCAATGGAATACGAAGGACGTACGCTTCGGATGGTTCGATTTCATCGACGATACCGAAGTCTCAAAAGCACTCATGCAGACCGTGGAAGCATGGGGCGCAGAGCGGGGAATGACGCATGTGGTAGGCCCGATGGGCTTTACCGACATGGACCGGGAGGGCATGCTGGTGGAAGGCTTCAACGAGGAAGCCGCCATGTACACCAACTACAACTATCCCTACTACGTCGACCACATGGCACGGTTGGGCGGATTTGCCAAGGACAACGACTATGTGGAGTGCGAAATCAGGATACCCGACGAGGTTCCTGACAAGATAGAGCAGATTTCGAGGATGATAGAGCGGCGCTACAACCTCCATGTACGGAAGCTCTCACGCCGCGAACTCATGAAAGAGGGCTATGGCCGCAGGATATTCGAGATGGTGAACGAAACCTACAAGGACCTGTACGGATACTCGCACTTGTCGCCAAGACAGATAGACCAGCTCGTGAGTTCGTACATCAAAGTGGCCGACCTGAACCTCGTAACCGTGGTAGAAGACCGGAACGAGGACAAGTTCGTGGGCTTCGGCATCACGTTTCCGTCCTTCTCCAAGGCCCTTAAGCAGAGCGGGGGCAGGCTGTTGCCCTTCGGATGGATAGACATGCTCAAGACTATCAAGTACCACAACACCGAAAAAGTGGACCTGTTGCTCGTAGGGGTGCTGCCCCAGTACCGCGACAAAGGTGCCAACGCGCTCATCATCAGAGACCTTATACACTGGTACAGGCAGTACGGTTTCAAGTGGGCAGAGACCATGCAGCAGATGGAAACCAACACGAAAGTGCTCAGCCAGTGGCAATATTTCGACGCAAGAGTGAACAAGCGGCACCGCTGTTTTAGGAAAGAAATCTGATAGATAATGGAAATAAACGACAATACCCAAAACCATCAGCAGGTAGAATACACGGATGATAACATCCGGCACTTGTCGGATATGGAGCATGTGCGTACCCGTCCGGGCATGTACATAGGCCGGCTGGGCGACGGCTCGCTGCCCGAAGACGGCATCTACGTGCTCCTCAAGGAGGTTATCGACAACTCCATCGACGAGTTCAAGATGCACGCAGGCGACCGTATCGAGGTGGATATCGACGAAAACCTGCGCGTCTCGGTGCGCGACTACGGCCGAGGCATCCCGCAGGGAAAGCTCGTTGAGGCCGTGAGCATGCTCAACACGGGCGGTAAATACGACTCCAAGGCTTTCAAGAAGAGCGTGGGACTGAACGGAGTCGGCGTGAAGGCCGTCAATGCCCTGAGCTCCCGCTTCGAGGTGAAGTCATATCGTGAGGGCAAGGTGCGCGCCATCACCTTTGCCAAGGGCATCAAGCAGGAAGACCACACCGGCAAGACAAAGGACGAAGACGGCACCTACATCTTCTTTGAACCCGACAACACGCTCTTCAAGGACTACAGTTTTCACGATGAAATCGTGGAAACCATGCTGCGCAACTATACCTACCTGAACTCCGGACTCACCATTATGTACAACGGCAGGCGCATCAAGAGCCGCAACGGACTGGAAGATTTGCTTAACGACAGCATGACTACCGACGGTCTCTATCCCATTGTTCACATCGTGGGTGAGGACATCGAGATTGCTTTCACGCACACCAACCAGTACGGAGAGGAATATCACAGCTTCGTGAACGGCCAGAACACCACGCAGGGAGGTACCCACCAGAGCGCTTTCAAGGAGCATATTGCAAAGACCATCAAGGAATATTTCGACAAGAACTACGAGTACACCGACATCCGCAACGGCATTGTGGCGGCCATCGCCATCAACGTTGAGGAGCCTGTCTTCGAGAGTCAGACCAAGATAAAGCTCGGCTCAACGCTCATGGCGCCGGGCGGCGACACCATTAACAAGTACGTGGGCGACTTCATCAAGCGCGAGGTAGACAACTTCCTGCACATCCACAAGGATGACGTTGCCGACCCCTTGGAGGCCAAAGTGAAAGAAAACGAGCGCGAGCGCAAAGCTATGGCCGGCGTGACCAAGATGGCCCGCGAGCGTGCCAAGAAGGCCAACCTGCACAACCGCAAGCTGCGTGACTGCCGCATCCACTACTCCGACACCAAGAGCGACCGCAAGGAGGAATCTTGTATCTTCATTACCGAGGGCGACTCGGCCAGCGGCAGCATCACCAAGAGCCGCGACGTGAACACGCAGGCCGTGTTTTCGCTGCGCGGAAAGCCGCTCAACTGCTTCGGTCTGACCAAGAAGGTGGTGTACGAGAACGAGGAGTTCAACCTCCTGCAGGCGGCTCTCGACATTGAGGATGGTCTCGACACGCTGCGCTACAACAAGGTGATTGTGGCCACGGATGCCGATGTCGACGGCATGCACATCCGCCTGCTCATCATCACCTTCTTCCTTCAGTTCTTCCCCGAGCTCATCAAGAAAGGCCACGTCTACGTGTTGCAGACGCCCCTCTTCCGCGTGCGCAACCGCCGCACCAAGATAAAAGACAAGCAGGTGATAGAGGATGCCGATGTCCGCATGGGCACAAAGGAGAAGCGGAGCGACTTCATCACCCGCTACTGCTATACCGACGAGGAGCGTCGCAAGGCCATTCAGGACCTTGGGCCCGACCCTGAAATCACCCGTTTCAAGGGTCTCGGCGAGATTAGTCCCGATGAATTCGCCCATTTCATCGGGCCCGACATGCGCTTGGAGCAGGTAACCTTGCATAAAACCGACCAGGTGCAGAAGCTCCTGGAATACTATATGGGCAAGAATACGATGGAGCGGCAGAACTTCATCATCGACAACCTGGTGGTAGAGGAAGACCTACCCGAAGAACTGGAAGCCTGAAGCACAGGCTCGTAAACCGACATAGAACAACGCAACATGAACGCTACAAGCAAACCGATAACCCTCCGGAGAGCGGAGAAAGGCGGAACTTCCGGTTCCTGCACACCATTGGCGGCACGCCTTTTCGCCTGCTTTCTCTTTTGTATCTTTACCCTTTTCCCCCTTTCGGTGCCGGCACAACTGCGCTTTAACTTCGGCAAAGAGAGCCCTGTACGCAAGCTGCAGGTGGCCGAAATGGCGATATCGAACCTCTACGTAGACTCCGTTGACGAGCAGAAGCTCGTGGAAGACGCCATCCGCGGCATGCTGGAGAAGCTCGACCCGCACTCAGCATACAGCACGGCCAAGGAAACCGAGGCCCTTAACGAGCCGCTCGAAGGCTCCTTCGAGGGCATTGGCGTGCAGTTCAACCTCATTCAGGACACGCTGCTCGTTATCCAGCCGGTCATCAACGGGCCCTCCGAGAAGGTCGGCATCGTGGCAGGAGACCGCATCGTGGCGGTAGACGACACGGCCATAGCCGGCGTAAAGATGCCTCGGGAGGAAATCATGCGCCGCCTGCGGGGCCCCAAAGGCACCAAGGTAAGGCTCACCGTGGTGCGCCGCGGCATAGCAGATAAGCTCTTCTTTACCGTTACACGCGCCAAGATACCTGTCAAAACCATTGATGCCGTCTACATGTTGCGCCCGCAGGTGGGCTACATCCGCATCAGCAGTTTTGGCGCCACAACCTACGGGGAGTTCATGGAAGGCGTCGAAAAGCTAAGGCAGGAAGGCATGCGCGACCTCGTACTCGACCTCCAGGAGAACGGAGGCGGCTACCTGCAGGCCGCCGTACAGATAGCCAACGAGTTCCTGCACAAGAACGATCTCATTGTCTACACCCAAGGACGGAGGGCCCCGCGCACCGACTTCAAGGGCGAGGGCAACGGCAAACTGATAGACGGCAGGGTGGTGGTGCTGGTCAACGAGTTCACTGCTTCGGCTGCCGAGATTGTCACCGGCGCCATCCAGGACCAGGACCGCGGACAGGTAGTAGGGCGCCGCACCTTCGGCAAGGGACTCGTACAGCGTCCCGTGCCGTTCCCCGACGGCTCCATGATGCGCATCACCGTGGCCCATTACTATACGCCATCGGGCCGTTGCATCCAGAAACCGTACACGAAGGGCGACATGGAGGACTATGCACGCGAGCTTGACAACCGCTACAAACACGGCGAACTCTACAGTGCCGACAGCATCCACTTTGCCGATTCGCTCAAGTTCTACACCCTGCGCCGTCACCGCACGGTCTATGGAGGGGGCGGCATTATGCCCGATTTCTTCGTTCCTCTTGACACCACGCAGTACACAAGGCTGCATCGGGAACTGTCGGCCAAGAGCATCATCATCAATGCCGACCTGAAGTACATCGACAACAACCGCAAGAAACTGCAGCAGCAATATCCTGATTTTGCCGATTTCATCGCGCATTATGAGGTTCCGCAGAGTCTTACGGACGAGATACTGCGCGAGGGCGAGAAGCAGAAAGTGAAGCCCCGCGATGCCAAGGAACTGCAACAAACGCTCCCGTATCTTAGGTTGCAGCTCAAGGCTCTCATCGCCCGCGACCTTTGGGACATGACGGAATACTTCCAGATTATGAACCAGGTGAACCCGATAGTGCAGAAGGCAGTCACGCTGCTGGTGCCTGCAAAGAAGTAGCCGATAGCCTTCGGTCATATATATAAAAAGGAGACAGCCGCCCAAAGCTGTCTCCTTTTTTCGTTTCCCGGCCTCAATATCTTTCTTCCTGCTGTTTCCTCCTGCTTTTGTAAGCTACTATTATATATAAGATAGTGTATAAGTGTTGCTGTTAGCTGCCTGTTTGTCATCCCCTCCTTCGCCTCCCCTTTCCAAGGGGAGGTTACCGGTTAGTTTCATTGCTTATTCGATACAGCATGTCACTGATAACCAGCGGGCGGGCGCCAGGGTATCCTCCCCTTAGAAAGGGGAGGCGGAGGAGGGGATGATTGCAGCGGGAGTGGAGCGTGGAAAGGGAGGAAACGCCAAGGCGGCGATACCGGGCTGACACTTTGGTCAGGAGGTATCGCCGCCTTGGTGGGGGAATAGTTGGATGGTGGGTTATTCTGCCAGCAGCTTTGCTGCCATGGCGCGGCCCAGTGCCTCGCACTTGGCAACCACCTCGGGGGTGAGGCCCTGCTTCATTTCAACGGGCTCGCCAACCGGCTCAAAGTGCAGGCACTGCTCGTTCCACTTGGCTATCTTGCTCACGGCCTTGCTGGCCCAGGAGTAGCTGCCGAACCATCCGATGTAGTGGTTCTTGATGTCTCGGTTGGCTATCTCGGACAGCAGGACGTCCATCTCGTGGTAGAGGCCGTTGTTGTAGGTGGGCGCACCCACGATGAGACCTTTGAAGCGGAAGAGGTCCTGCAGGATATAAGAGTGGTGAGTCTTCGACACATTGAACATTCCTATGTTCTTTACGCCGGCCTCGGAGGCTGCGCGGGCGATAATTTCGGCCATCCGTTCGGTGTTTCCGTACATCGTTCCGTAGCAGATAACCAGGCCTGTGCCGGCCTCGTAACGGCTCATGTGGTTGTACATCTCTACCACCTTGGGCACGTACTTGTGCCAAACGGGGCCGTGGGTAGAGCAGATGTAATCTATCTTTAGGCCTGCGAGCTTCTTCAGGGCGTTCTGTACGGGCGTACCGTACTTGCCTACAATGTTGCTGTAGTAGCGCGTCATCTCGAGCCAACACCAGTCGGTGTCGATTGCTTCGTCTATAATGCCGCCGTTCAGTGCTCCGAAACAGCCAAACGCATCGCCCGTAAAGAGCACGTTGTCGGTGGTGTCGAATGTCATCATGGTCTCGGGCCAGTGCACCATCGGGGTGAGGTAGAACTCCAGCTTATGGGTTCCCAGCTCGATGGAATCGCCGTTTTTTACCTCTATCTGTCCGTCCTTGATGCCGTAGAAGCCAGCCATCATGTCGAAGGTCTTCTTGTTTCCTATCACCTGTACGTCCGGGTAGTATTTGCGCATGAGCGCGAGCGAGCCGCTGTGGTCGGGCTCCATGTGGTTCACAACCAGGTAGTCGATGGGCCGGTCGCCAAGAACGGCGCGTATGTTCTCGATGAATTGGGTAAAAAAGTCAACCTCCACGGTGTCTATCAGGCACACTTTCTCGTCGTCAATCAGATAAGAATTGTATGAAACACCGTAAGGCAAGGGCCACAAACCCTCGAAGAGAGCCTTGTTGCGGTCGTTAACTCCTACATAGTAGACCTTGTTTTTAATTTCCTTCATATACATCTTATTGGTTTAGATTTGCTTTCATTCGGGCGCCGAAGTCGTTGGAAACGTAGTTGTAGATGTCCTTGCAGCACTCTGCCGAGAACAGCTGTCCGCACTCCATCACGTGGTTCCACTGCTCGGCGGTAAGTCCCCGGTCTATGTCTTGGCGCATGACGCCGTACTTCAGCATGCCGTAGATGAAGCCGGCGTTGAAGTTGTCGCCCGCTCCGATGGTGCTCACGGCGGCTGCCTCCACAATGGGATACGACTGCCTGAACCCGTTCTCGGCCCTCACCTCGGCGGGCGAGTTGCCCTGAGTGTAGATAAACTTCTTGCAATAGAAAGATATCTCGGCGTTGTAAACCTTGTCGGCGTTGTCCATCTTGTACAGTATGGCAAAGTCTTCGGAACTTCCGCGCACGATGTCGGCAAGCTCCAGGTTCTCTATCAGGTTGGGTGTAACCTTCATGATTTCGTTTTTGTGCGCGGAACGGAAGTTCACGTCGTAGTACAGAATGGCCCCCCGGTCGCGTGCATAGTCAAGGAAACCGGCCACCTGCGGGCGCACCACGGGGTTAACGGAGAAGAAGGAGCCGAACACCACGATGTCGTCGCGCTGCACGTCGGGGAACTGGAACTCCAGCTGGTCGTGCGGATGGTCCTTGTAGAACAGGTAGTCGGCATTGTTCTTCTCGTCGAGAAAGGCCAGCGAGATAGGCGACTTGGAGTCCGGAAACACGCTTACGTTGTCGGCATTCACCCCGTTCTGTCTCAAGAAGTCAATCACGTACTTGCCCACCCGGTCGTTTCCGGCCTCGCTGATGAAGGTTGCATCCACGCCGGAGCGCCCCAGCGAGATGAGACAATTAAACGAGGAGCCTCCGGGAACGGCGCTGATGGGCTGCCCGTTCTTGAAGATGATGTCGAGAACTGTCTCTCCTATTCCAATAACTTTACGCATGTATTAATTCGTTTGCCATGCAAATATACTGTAAATCGGATGAAATTCAAAAAGAATTTGCGTATTTTTGCGGACGCAATGAAATATAACACCTTTACTTTAGCCAACGGATTACGCGTTATCCACGAGCCTCTTGCAGCCCAGGTCGTTTACTGCGGCTACGGCATCTACGCCGGCACGCGCGATGAAATGGCCGGAAAAGAGGGCCTGGCCCACTTCTGCGAGCACACCACCTTTAAGGGAACGGCCCACCGCAGCGCCTCCAACATCCTGAACAGTCTCGAGAGCGTGGGCGGCGACCTCAACGCCTTTACCAACAAGGAGAACACTTTCTACCACGCGGCGGTCATGAAGAAGGACGTTGCAAAGGCCGTTGACCTGCTTACCGATTTGGTTTTCCACGCTACCTACCCGCAAAACGAGATAGAGAAGGAGGTAGAGGTCATCTGCGATGAAATCGAGAGTTACAACGATTCGCCGTCAGAACTCATTTACGACGAGTTCGACAACCTCGTCTTCGCGGGCACTCCGCTGGGCCACAACGTACTGGGAACGGCCGAGCGGGTACGCTCTTTCACCACTGCCGACGCCCTTCAGTTCACCGCTGCCCACTACCGGCCGGGCAACATGGTGTTCTTCATCTCCGGAGATGTTGACTTCGACAGGCTCGTCAGCCGCCTCGAACGCCTCACCTCCGACCTGCCGCCGTCGCCCATCCACGTATCAACGCCGCAGGAGAGCCGCCTGCCGGCCTACGAACCGCAAGAGATAGCCGTAGGCCGCAACACCCACCAGGCCCACTTCATCACGGGCTGCCGCACGTTCAGCGCCTTCAGCGACCGCAAACCGGCCCTCTGGCTGCTCACCAACATACTGGGAGGCACCGGAATGAATGCCCGGCTCAACCTGACACTGCGCGAACGCAACGGCCTGGTGTACACCGTAGAGAGCTTCTTCGGCCTTTACCAGGACACGGGCGTGTGGACCACCTACTTTGGATGCGACGAGAGCGACCTTCGGAAGTGCCGCCGGCTGATGCGCCGCGAGTTCGACAAGCTCATGGACAAACCCCTCTCGCCTGCCGCCCTGCAAACGGCCAAGCGCCAGATGTACGGCCAGCTGGGCATTGCTGCCGACAACCGCGAGAGCAACATACTGGCCGTGGCGCGCCTGTACCTGAAGTACGGCTGGCTGAAGAGCATCGAGTGGCAGCACGAGCACATAGAGGCCGTTACGGCCGAGGACATCCGCCAGCTGGCCCAGGACATGCTGCAGGAGCAGCACCTCACCACGCTCATCTTCCGTTAGGCCGCCATTCGGCATGACACCTGCTTCATGCTGGTTTCGTATATCTATCGTTCAAGCCCCTTGAAGGTATGCTTCAAGGGGCTTGAACATGCCCTTCAGCGAGCTTGAAAGACACCTTTTATTTTCCTGCTCGTAACCTTCTGATTTTTAACGGTTTACAGTCTGCGTTCTTCGCAGTACGTTTTTGGGTATCTGCTCCTAACGTTGCCGAGGCTCATCCCTTCCTCCGCCTCCCCTTTCCAAGGGGAGGATACCGGTTTGACTTGCAGCTTTATCTCCATGAATTAATTGCAGCTAACAGGCCACTCCACAGCAGCAGAAAAATTACTCTGTTACTCTGTCTTTGATAACCGACAGCAGCAGAAAAACTACTCTGTTACTCTGTCTTTAAAAACCGACAGCAGCAGAACGAATACTCCGTTACTTTGTGTCTCTAAAAATCAGCTACCCCAAGTTGTAAGTGTGAACACTTACGCCCCTGGCCGACGGCAGATAGTTGATGCCCCACCAGCACATCTGCAGCAGCACGAAGCTGCCAACGAGCAGCCACAGGGCCGTGCGCGGCGCTATCTGCCTGTTGTGGCGCAGGTGAATGTACACCAGATAGGCCAGCCACGTGGCCGCCGCCCAGGTTTCTTTGGGGTCCCAGGCCCAGTAAGTGCCCCAAGCCTCCTTGGCCCACAGGGCTCCGAAGAGCATGCCGAAGGTGAGGAAAGCCCAGCCCACATATACCAGATTGTCGCAGATGTCCATCTCCTGCTCCGTCACCGGCCGCCCCTTGCGGAAGAAGAGCAGGTAGACGGCCATGACGAAGGCCGCTCCCAGCAGCGCGTAAGAGAACATGTAGACGATAACATGGGGTGCAAACCAAGGGCTCTGCAGGGCAGGCATGAGCGTCTTGCTGTGTATTTCGGGCTTAAAGATGTTCACACTGATGAACACGGCAGCCAGCAGCGTGGAGAAAGTGAGTATCCACTTGTATTTCCACCGGCCGTAGACAATGAGCCCGGCCAGCGGCAGGAAGAAGCTGTACCACAGTCGGGTTTCGCCCATTGTGCGCAGGGGAGGCCGCTCCAGGGTTATCCACATGAGCACGATGTAGGCCAGAAACACGGCCAGTCCTATGCCCGTGGCGGCATAAACGAGAGCTGTGCGCTGCTTCCAGGCCGCCCATGCGCCCGCTGTCCAGCAGAGCAAAGCTGCCAGGGCAAAAAGAATAAAGTAGTTCCAAGTCATAGATAAAACTTCTGCTTGCCCTCTCCCGGGGAGAGAGCTTCGTTATGTTTACTTGTTATTTGAAGTGTGCGGGAAGAACAACATTAGCAAGGCACCGGCCAGGAGCAGGAAGATACCGACGTAGACGAGCGGCAGCCAGGGGTCTGTAACCAGCTCGAAGATGCTCATGTTGCTCCATTTGCCCATCTGTTCGTTGTAGCTCAACTGGTATATTTTCCACCCCGCTATGCTGTAAGGCTTGTTAACTTCGACCACGGTGGCCACGTTCTGCCCGTTGCGGGTGTAGATTTCGATGTCCGAGACAAAGCGCCTGGGCTCCCTGTTGGGCATCACCAGCGTGTGCGTGGCGTCGAGTTTGAGTGTCTGCATGCCAAACATGTAGCTGCCGCACGACACCCATCCCTCTTTTTTTTCGTTGCCTCTGGAGGCCTCTACGTAGAGTGCACAGGCCGCGCCGGGCTGTTTCCACTCCGTAAAGCCGTTGCTGTTGCGCGCCAGCCCGAGCGAGTCCATGCGCATCATGTGCATCATCTGGGGCGGCATCTTGCCCGCCATGCTGCCCAGTGTGGCCGGTGCGGCGTTCTCGATGCGGCGCAGCAGGCGGATGGTCCAGCCCTGCAACGTGCCTGAACGGAAGGAGCTGTCGGCTGTAAGGCTCGCCGGCTTGCCGTGAGGCAATGGTAATCCCTTGCCGTCGGTCATCATGAGCTTGGGCGGATACTCGTCGATGGTGAATTGGTTGAGCTGAATGGCTATGGGTAATTCGTGCACCTGCTGCCTGTCATCAAGTGCCCGCCACTCCGGTTGGCCCTCCATGCAGTACATCTTGAGGCGCTGCATGTCGGCACTTCCAAGCGTGGCAGCCGTCAGAGCGATAAAAATACCCACGTGACTGACGAGCGCAGGCAGCCTTCGCCACGAGAAGTGGGCGAGCTGGTGGATGGCTGCCTGGGCCACGATGGCCGTCATCCAGACGTAGGTAAGCACAAAGGGCCAGTAGCTAAGCATACGTGTAAGCCCCACGGGGTCGGCAGGCGGACTGCCTTCGGCTACCTGCCGGGTGAGTCCCATGAGGACTGTCATCAGGGCGGCAGCCGCCAGTGCGGGCACTGCAGCATAGGAGGTGGTTATGAACCGGCACGCATACACACGGCTGCGCAGCAGGTAGGCCACCGCCAGAAACAGCAAAAAAACAGCCAGCACAATCGCATTGGCCGGCCACATGAATATTTTCCACTCCACCGGGCCAACGGTCAGTTGCAGCAATTCTCCCGTAACAAGGAGCCCTACGGCAATGGCCGTGCCCTCTTTATATCTCCAAAGTTGTGTCCACATATATCAAAATGCACCGTCGTTGCTTGGCAGAAAAGCCGTACGGACGGGTGAGTTGGTTGGTTGTTAGCTGTCGGCAGGCTGCTGCAGTCTCTCCGCCAAGAGTACGGGGAGACCGCAGCAGCAAAGCCGTTTTACATAGGTTTGGTTATGAAACGTTTGTTCTTGCGGGCCGTCTCTATCCACTTAGGCACGTAGGTGTCGAGGAATTGCTGCTTCTTCTGGTTCAACTTCTTCATGTCAAGACCAATGTACTGCTGGGCTTTGGCCTTGGTCGAGATGTCGGGAAGAGGGATGTCGGCCGTGTATCCGTGACGGGCCACGACCTTGGTAACCTGCAGCTGGGCGTCCTTGGCATACTCCATGGCGTCGGCCAGCAGGCGCATGACCTCCTGTGGAGCATGGAACGGCGCTCCGTGACCTGCCAAGGCATAGTCCCAACGCCACTGACTCTTGCGGATATCCATCAGCGCACGCTCCATTTCTTTTTCCGTTGCACCGTGCTCCCAGGCAAACTTGGCGTAGATGTGGGCATAGGCCAGCTCCTTGTCAACTTTGCCGGCAAAGTCATACACCTTCTTTTCACGCTCGTAGACATTCTCGCGCAGCGTCTCTGCATCCTGCCTGTGGCAGGTCTGGCAGGTACGGTCGATGTTGGCCAAGGGGCTCATGATGTGGTGGTCGGTGTACTTCACGCCGCCTTCCTGCTTGTAGGGCATGTGGCAGTCGGCACAACTCAAGCCGCGTTGTCCGTGTATTCCCTGCTTGAAAATCTCGTATCCAGGGTGCTGGGCCTTAAGTATCTTGGCCTTGGAGAGCGGGTGTATGTAGTCGTAAAAGCCGATGCTGTCGTAATACTCCTCTGCAGCTTCGCAGGTGAGTCCCTTGTCCTGCGGGAACTTCAGGTACTGGTTGTTGTCCTTCTCGAAGTAATATTCGGTGTGACACTGGGCACATACGAGCGAACGCAGCTCCTGATGGCTGGCCTTGCGAACGTCTTTGCCGGCGCGGGCCCATGCCTCGTACAGGGCCGGACGGGCCGGATGCAAATCCATGGTGCGGGCATCGTGGCAGTCGGAGCAGCCCACCGAGTTCACTACTTCCGGTCCCCAGTCGCTCCACTTGGCCCCGTAAAAGGCGCCGATGCCTTTCTCCCGTATCAGTCGGGGCACATCCGGGCCCTTGCAAGTCCAGCAGGTGCCGGGCTGCATGTCGCCTTCGCCGTCGATGCCCGGGTTTCCCGTGCGCAGAATCTTGCGCAAGTCTTCGATGCAGTGGCGGTGACCACGCGGCGTGTTGTACTCACGCGAGAAGGCGTAACCGGCCCAGATGACGCATATCTCGGGATGTGCATCCAGCACGTCGGCCTCCTGCGAGCTGTTGTAACGGCTCACGAACGAGGTATCTTCGGTCATCGACCACGTCTGATATTCACGTGGAAAGTCTTCGGCAAACCTCTCGTTCTGCGCTACAATGGAGTCTGTCATCGGTGTGCGGCGGTTGTTGAACACGCTCACCACCTCGGCTCTGCGCTCCAGAAGTGACGAGCAGAGCAAACCCAACACAAAAACGACGGCCAAGGCTCCACCGAAGAGCAGCCATCCTTGCCATTTTTTCAATTGCTTTGCCATATCTTTCAGGTTTTCATTTACCAACTAATCTCTGCAGCCATTCGGGCACCGGGGAGGGCGGAATGGGCACCTGTGACTCTGCGTAGGGCGTACCGGAGAGCGTGTTCATGCCTCCGTGGGGCACGTTGCGGTGGCAATCCCAGCATGCCATGCCCTCTCCGCGCCTGGCCATCATGTAGTTGACGCGGCCGGTCTTCACGAACTCGGTGTTGAGTTGCGTGTGGCAGCGAATGCAGTTATCCATGATAACTTCGGAACTGGCCTCCTCGGCCATGATTGCCTGCCGTTCGCCGTGGGTCACGAAGTAGCCTACGTGCTTCATGCCGTCCATCCCCTTGAATAAATAATGTGAGGCTATGTTGCCATTAGGCACGTGACAATCGTTGCAGGTGGCATCGCGTCCGTGGCTCGAACGTGACCATGTGGCATAGTAAGGGGCCATGATGTGGCAGTTGACGCATGCCGCCGGGTCGTCGCCTACAACGTAGGTGTGCATCCGGAGCAAGTAGAAGAACAGCAGTCCCAGCCCAACGATGACGCCGGCAAGCACCAGCAGCCCCACCTTTTGCCAGTAGGAGAACTTGTCTTTCAGTGATGTAATCTTGCGCATGTTCATGAGCATCGCAGTTAACTATCGGCAAATATAGGCAAAAAAGCAGGAGGCATTGTCAAGAAACACGAAAAACCATCCTCATAAATGAGGATAATTCAGTTAAGAAACCTTAACTGCACGGCCTCCGCCAGTCTGCAATTTCCCTCTTCATGATGTTTTCCCGGGTTGCTGCACGTGCCTGCAAGTGGTAAGGAACACGGTTTCGGGGAACTTTCGACAAGTGTCGAAAGATCGTGCGACAATTGTCAAACAACCGTGTGACACTTGTCAAAAGTTCCTGAAGGGCAACAGCAGCACCCGCAGCCGGGGTTTGCGCCACTCTTGATTGGGGCCGCCGTCATCCGCGGCCGGTGCTCCCGTTAGCCGAACAGGTCAGGTTCAACCACGTTGCCGGCAAAGGGATTGCGGCCTAAGTGGTCGTAGGCAAGGCGTGTGGCCATACGACCGCGGGGCGTGCGCTTGATGAACCCCTCCATAATGAGGAAGGGTTCGTACACTTCCTCCACCGTTCCCGCATCCTCGCCTATGGCGGTGGCAATGGTCGATACGCCCACGGGGCCGCCGCGGAACTTGTCGATGATGGTGAGAAGTATCTTGTTGTCAATCTCGTCAAGCCCGTACCGGTCTATGTTGAGAGCCTGCAGCGCCACCTTGGCAATGTCGGCCGTGATGCGCCCATTGCCCTTTACCTGGGCAAAGTCGCGTACCCGGCGCAGCAAGGCGTTGGCTATACGCGGCGTTCCTCGGCTGCGCCGGCTAATCTCTACGGCCGCATCATCGTCTATAGGCACCTTGAGCAGGCGCGCGCTGCGGTGCAGGATGCGCTGCAACGTCTCGGGTTCGTAGTACTCCAAGTGCAGGTTGATGCCGAAGCGGGCACGCAGCGGAGCCGTGAGCAGACCGCTGCGCGTGGTGGCGCCCACGAGGGTAAAGGGGTTGAGGTCTATCTGGATGGAGCGGGCGGAGGGGCCTTTGTCTATCATGATGTCTATCCGGTAGTCCTCCATAGCCGAGTAGAGATACTCTTCCACCACAGGAGAGAGGCGGTGAATCTCGTCTATGAAGAGCACGTCGTTGGGCTCCAGCGAGGTCAGGATGCCAGCGAGGTCGCCCGGTTTGTCGAGCACCGGGCCGCTTGTGAGCTTGAAGCCCACGCCCAGCTCGTTGGCAATGATGTTGCTCAAGGTGGTCTTGCCCAGTCCCGGAGGTCCGTGCAGGAGTGTGTGGTCGAGCGGCTCGCCGCGGTACTTGGCGGCCTCCACGAACACTTCCAGGTTCTCCACGACCTTCTGCTGGCCAGCGAAATCCTCGAATTTCAGTGGCCGCAGCGCGTTCTCAAAGTCCTTCTCGGCCGAGCTGAGCTGTTCTTCTCTGATGTCAAAATCTTCTGCCATTCCGTTTCCTTGTCCTTTTTTGTTTTGGCAAAGATACTGATTTTATTTGTAACCCGGCGGTTTTGCGGCCGAAAAGTGGCCCCTGCCGGCCCTCCGGAACCTTTTCTCGGGCTGTGCGTAGAGCCGTTTCGCCCTGCGTCCTGACGGTTTACCGGCCGGCCAGGCGCTGCCTGCAGTCTTCCAGAATGGCCACCAGCTCGGCCGTGGTGGAGGCGCGGAGCATGGCGATACGCGTCTGGCGGAAGTCGGGTATGCCCTTGAAGATGGGGCTGGCGGCCAGATGCCGGCGCGTGTGCAGTATGCCCCGGTACTCGTCTATGCGCTCCACGTTGATGCGTAACTGCTCTTCCAGGATGTCAATCTTATCGTTCAGGGTGATGGGTGATGGGTGTTGGGTGGCGGGTGATGGGTGTTGGGTGTTGGGTGATGGGTGATGGGTGGGGGGTGATGGGTGGGGGGTGATGGGTGATGGGTGATGGGCGGGGGGTGATGAAGGGTGCCGGGAGTCGATGAAATCGCGCATTTCCTTGAATATCCAGGGGCAACCGAAGGTGGCGCGGCCCACCATCACGGCATCTACGCCGTAGCGGTTGAAAGCCTCCTCGGCCTCCTCGGGGGTGGTGATGTCGCCGTTGCCGATGATGGGAATGTGGATGCGGGGGTTGCGTTTCACCTCGCCAATGAGCGTCCAGTCGGCCTGCCCGGTGTACATCTGGCTGCGTGTGCGGCCGTGGATGGTAAGAGCCCGGATGCCGCAGTCCTGCAGCTGTTCGGCCAGCGAGGTGATGATGAGGTTGTCATGGTCCCATCCCAGGCGCGTCTTTACCGTTACCGGCGTGTTCACAGCCTTCACCACGGCGCGCGTGATGTCAAGCATCAGGGGGATGTTCTTCAGCATTCCGGCCCCTGCTCCCTTGCCGGCAACCTTCTTAACGGGGCAGCCGAAGTTCAGATCGATGACGTCGGGCCCCGCCTGTTCCACTATCCGGGCGGCCTCCACCATTGAGTCCACGTCGCGACCGTAAATCTGTATGCCCACCGGTCGTTCCTCTTCGTTGATTACCATCTTGTCGAGCGTCGACTTGATGCTGCGTACCACGGCGTCTGCCGATACGAACTCGGTGTACACCATGGCCGCACCAAACCGCTTGCAGAGCATGCGGAAGCCAACGTCGGTTACGTCTTCCATGGGCGCGAGGAATACCGGGCGCTCTCCAAAGTCTATGTTTCCTATCTTCATTTCCGGCTACAAAGGTAGCAATTTGTCGGCAGTTGCACGACTGTACGCCTGTTTTTATTCTCTTCTTACCTATCCGCCGCGGGTGCGGAAGCCGTAAGAGAGGCCTCAACCCAGCAGGTGGTACATGCCGCCGGCAAGCGTGCGGACAACTCCCTTCATCTCGAGAGCGAAGAGAAGAGCCGTGAGCCGGCCCACGGGAAGGCCGGTGCGGGCGGCCAGGATGTTTACCTGCAGGTCGTTGGTGCGCTGCAGCAGGCCGACTATCTGCTGCTCCTCGGCCGAGAGATCGGGAAAAAGCTGGCGCTCAATGCCCTCTGCCCGGGCCTTCTGCAGGGCGGCATCGTCCTGCCATCCCATGGCTTTCACGAAGTCGGCGGCGCCGGATATGAGCGCTGCACCATTGTCGCGGATAAGGTTGTTGCATCCTTGGCTGTACGTGGCGCTTACATTTCCGGGGAATGCAAACACGTCGCGGCCGTAGCTCTGGGCAATACCGCAGGTGATGAGGCCGCCACCCTTGGCCGCACTCTCTACGAGGATGCAGGCGTCGGAGATGCCGGCAACGATGCGGTTGCGCCTTACGAAGTTCATCTTGTCGGCGTTGGTGCAGGTCAGGAACTCGGTTATCAATCCGCCGTTTTCCACCATTTCATCGGCCGTTTGTCGGTGGTGGGGCGGGTAGAGGTCGTCGAGCCCGTGTGCCAACACGCCCACCGTGGGGTATCCATTGGCCAGTGCGTTGCGGTGAGCATGGATATCGATGCCGTAGGCCAGCCCGCTCACGATGAGCACTGACGGGCACAAGGCCCGCAACTCGGCCATGAAGCGGCGCACGAGGTCCTGTCCGTAGGCCGTGCAGTGGCGTGTTCCGACGATGCACACCACCTTCGGCTGATTCAGGTTGGCCGTTCCGCGGTAGAAGAGCACAAGGGGAGCGTCGGCGCAGTCCTTCATCCGCTGCGGATAACGGTCGTCCGAGAGGCACAGCGGCTGCACTCCGTGCTGCTGGTCCCACTCAAACTCGGCCTCGGCACGGTGCAGCGGCTCCGCCACATCTCTGAAGGCAGCCACGAGTCGGGGCGAGGCATCGGGCAGAATGTCGCGTATGTCGTTGCGATGCTCGAACACCACCGTTGCCGAACCGAGCCGGCGGTACAGCTCGAGCATGCCCGCAAGGTTGAAGTAGTTGATGCGCGTGAGGGCTATGGTGTTGATGATTTCCTGCTGGTCCATGCCGTTTTACTTCAGATAGGGGGCAAAGGCGCGGTCGTAGTCATCGCTGTTGCCCAGCCGACCGTTGATGAGGCACACCAGTTCGACGGTACTCTTGAAGCACAGACGCTCGTCGACGGCGCGGTAGATGTCCTGGTTGAAGACGTAGCGCAGGCCCTCCTTGCGCAGTCCCAGGCGCGAGATGAACTCGTCGTCGCACCTGAGCGGCGTCTTGTACTGCAGGTTCATGCGCGCCACCACGGCGTCTACGCCCTGCTCGTGCATCTTGGAGAAGCTCAAGCCCGTGGAGAGCAGGAAGAGGTGGCGGGTGTGTTCGATGTAGTGCAGGTAGTTGGCATTGTTCACAATACCCTGTATGTCGCACTCGTAATCACGCACTTCCATGCGCGTTTCGTAGATGTAGGGGGGCTTCTTCCGGCCTTCGCGGGGGGTAGGAGACTGTGTTGTATCGTTCATTCTTATCTGTTATTTGATGTTGGATGATGGATTGCAGGTTACAACTCCTCTCCTTCGGGGAGGCCGGGAGGGGTCGTTCTTGTCTTTGCTTTTAAATACTCGTAGCCTATCCTGCACCGCAGGCAGTCCTTGCGGTCGCAGTATTGCGCCTTCAGTTGGATGAGTGCCTGCGAGTCGCCGGCGTTTTCAACGGGCATGCCACAGTCCTGCCACATCCTTACAATGTGGTTGTTTTCGGCTTTCAGCTGCTCCAGAAAGTCGAAGGCACGGTCGCACAGCGCCTCGTTCAGCAAGTGGCGGCCGTACGCAAAGAGCATGGGAATGGCGGTGTTTATCATGAGCAGGTTCAGCGAAGCTGGCGAGAGGCTCTTCTCGCTCTTGGCACTGGGCGTGCCGAAGCCGTAGTGCGTGCGCCAGTAAGGTGTGACGGCCGACTTCAGCAGCTGCCTCATCTGCTCCGCGGTTTCGCACTCCACGAGGCTGCTTAGCCCCGCCTGGCGGTGGTAGTAGAGGTTGGCAAGCTGGGCGATGCGTATGTGCGGGAAGTTGGCAGGCCGCAGTCGGAGGAAGCGCCACAGCCTGTAATCAATGGGTTTGAGCCCGAATTTATGGCTCAAATAGGCGTACTCGGCGCTCAGTCGGATGAAGTAAGGGTCGCGTAGCGCCTCTTCGCGGTGGCGGGAGGGAATGGATTCAGGCTCAAGAAGTCCGGCCTGGCCCATGAAGATGGCCTCTGTCTGGAACAAGTCGTCGCGATGGTGGGCCACGGCAGATAGCGGCACGGAGCGTGCCCAGGCCTCGAAGGCCTCGCCGTTGATGCCGAAGCCGTAGTTGCGGGCCAAGGTCACGAAGTATGCAGCTTCCCAGTCGCCGTTGCAATCGGCCACCCGCGCCTTGATGGCAGCGGTCTTCTGCTCCAGTCTTTCGGTCTGCAGGGCGCTCATCCAGCTGTGTACGGTGAGCCGGCTGAGGCGGGGAATGATGGCGTAGCAGGGCGGATAGCGGTCGATAGTGAGCAATTCGCGGTACTGCTTGCTTACTGCAGCGGGCACGCTGAGCTGCATCTGCGGCGGCAACTGCCCCGAGTGGGTGCGTGCCTGGGCATCAATGACGCCTGCCACGTGCAGGATTACGTTGTCGTAGTGGGCGTCACGGTCGTGTCCATGGACAAACCAGTCGCTGGCCTTGTCGTGTATTTCAACGTTGCCCACCCACACCGTGCCGTCAATCTTTACCTTGGCATTGAAGAAGTCGGGGCCGGCGTTCGTGTTGTGGAGCCCCGGGTCAATCACTTCTACGGTCTTGTGTCCGGTCGTTTCCATGTCTCCCAAGGGGAAGAGCCTGTGTTTCCAGCAGTAATGTAACAGTTCCTCCATGCGCTGTTTACGGTCTATTTATGAATGCAAAGCTACATAAAAAATTCGTAATAGTTAGGTGTAAGCGAGAAAAAATCGTTATCTTTGCGGAATATTTAATTCGAATGAATATGAAGATTGCTTTAATCGGCTACGGCAAGATGGGCAAGATGATAGAACAAATAGCCAAAGACCGTGGCCACCAGATTGTCAGTATCATTGATGTTGACAATCAGGAGGATTTCGACTCGCCTGAATTTGCATCGGCGGATGTAGCCATTGAGTTTACCAATCCTACCTCGGCATACGCCAACTACCTGCGTGCGTTCAGCCACAACGTGAAGGTCGTGAGCGGTTCTACGGGCTGGATGAAGGACCACAAGGCCGAAGTGGAGGCGCTGACCCGCGACGGCAAGCAGACTCTCTTTTGGGCTTCAAACTTCAGTATAGGCGTGGCCATCTTCGCTGCTGTCAACAAGTATCTGGCCCGCATCATGAATGCGTTCCCGCAGTACGATGTCCGCATGGAGGAAACTCACCACGTACACAAGCTCGATGCGCCGTCGGGAACGGCCATCACGCTGGCCGAGGACATTGTCGATAGCCTCGACCGCAAGTCTTCCTGGGTAAAGGGAACCTTCCTGGCAGCCGACGGCACCACGACCGGCAAGGCCGAGGCGGCGCCCGATGAGATAGCTATAGACAGCGTGCGCCGTGGAGAAGTGCCCGGCATTCATACCGTAACGTACGACTCCGAGGCCGACCGCATCACCATAACCCACGATGCCCACAGCCGCAAAGGCTTCGCTCTGGGAGCCGTCCTGGCTGCAGAGTACACGCAAAACCATACCGGATTACTAACTACATCTGATTTGTTCAAATTCTGACACAGCAATGATTGACAAGGAAAAAAGGCAACTGAACATGAAGGTACAATGGGCCAAGTTTGCCATTGTACTGCTTTTGTATCTCATCTTCCTCTTTTGGGTGAAGAGTTGGTGGGGCTTAATCGTCGTTCCTTTTATCTACGACGCTTATATAACCAAACGAATACGCTGGCAATGGTGGAAAGACAGCGAGCGCCCTGTGCGCTTCCTGATGAGCTGGGTCGATGCACTGGTGTTCGCGTTGGTGGCCGTCTACTTCATCAACCAGTTCTTTTTCCAGAACTACGTCATCCCTTCATCATCGCTGGAGAAGAGCCTCCTCACCGGCGATTACCTCTTCGTGAGCAAGGTGAGCTACGGTCCGCGCATCCCGCAGACCCCCCTCACCATGCCGCTTACACAGCACACGCTGCCCATTATCAAGACTAAAAGCTACATAGACTGGCCCCACTGGGACTACAGACGCGTGAAGGGGCTGGGCCATGTGAAGCTGAACGACATCGTGGTGTTCAACTATCCCGCCGGCGATACCATCGTGAGCGAGGAACGGTGGCAGGCAGCAGACTTCTACCAGATGGCCTATTCCTTCGGTCAGCAGATTGACCAGCAGAACAATCCCAACCCCGTAGACCCCTCGACGCTCAATGCACAGGAACAGCACGATTACTTCGCCCGCCTTTATGCCATCGGGCGAAACTACATAGCCAACAATCCAAACGAGTACGGCGACATCAGCAGCCGGCCCACCGACCGCCGCGAGAACTACGTCAAGCGCTGTGTGGGACTGCCGGGGCAGACACTCCAGATTAAGAACCGCATCGTGTACCTCGACGGCAAGCCCAACAAAGAGCCCGAGAACGTGCAGTACACCTACTACGTGAAGCTGAAACGGGACATCCCCGACGATGTGCTGAAGGAGCTCGGCATCTCGATGGAAGACCTCACGAGCCTGAACCAGAGCGGCTACATGCCCCTTACGAAACACGCCGTGGCTTATCTCAAGGGCCGCAAGGACCTGGTGCAGAGCATCCGACTGAATACAGATGCCACCACGGGCGACCTCTATCCGCTCAACGCCGTTACCGGCTGGACGCGCGACAACTACGGACCCGTGTGGATACCCAAGCGAGGAGCCACCGTGCAGCTAAGCCTGAAGAACATCGCCCTCTACGAGCGCCCCATCCGGGTGTACGAGAACAACGAGCTGACCGTTAAGAACAACCAGATTTACATCAACGGACGGCTCGCCCACAGCTATACTTTCAAGATGGACTACTACTGGATGATGGGCGACAACCGCCACAACTCGGCCGACTCACGCTACTGGGGCTTCGTGCCCGAGGACCATATCGTGGGCAAGCCTATCTTCATCTGGTGGTCTTCCGACCCCGACCGCAAGGGCTTCGGAGGCGTTCGGTGGAGCCGACTGTTCCGCTGGGTCGACGATATCAAATAGAAACATGAGGAATGCCTTCAAGTTTCTGATGGCGCTACTGGTCACTTGCTTGCTCATGCTGGTCTTTCGCGCCCTGGCATTCACCATCTACACAGTACCTGACAAGAGCCTGGAGCCACAGCTGCTCCGGGGCGACAGGGTGATGGTGAACCGCTGGAGCTATGGCCTGCGCACCGGAGGCAGCTCCTTCTTCAGATACTCGCGCGTGATGAGAAGGCCCGTGCGCAAGGGCGACTTCATTGCTTTCGACAACCCCGACAGCCTCAACAGCTGCGTGCTCCTGGGCCGCGTGTGCGCCGTTCCGGGCGATACCATCACGGCCTACGGCAAGGCTTTCGTCATTCCCGCCGACTGTCAGCTGTGCGAGTACGCAGTCCGCAGCCACTATCTGGTCCACTCCGCCGCCGGCCGCAGCCAGCTGCTGGTACCCGAACGCAACATTATTGGCCGCGCATTCGTTGTGGTTTACAACCTCGACGGCTACCACCTGCGCCGCGACCGCCTGCTACGCCCCATCCCATGACCACAGCCCTGCTTTCTTCCACCTACTTCGGGCCCGTGCAGTGGTACCAGAAGCTGGTCCGATACGACGTGTGCCTGCTCGAGCGCCACGACAACTACGTGAAGCAGACCTACCGCAACCGCTGCGTCATAGCGGCCGTCAACGGCCCGCAGACGCTCACCGTGCCCATTCAAAGGTACGAGAATGCGAAGTGCCTGATGCGCGACGTACGCATCAGCAACCACGGCAACTGGCGCCACCTGCACTGGAACGCGCTGCTCTCGGCCTACGGCGAGAGCCCGTTCTTTGATTACTATGCCGACGACCTGCGCCCTTTCTTCGAGCGCAAGTGGGAGTTTCTCTTCGATTTCAACCTCGAGCTTACGCACTGCATCTGCCGGTTGCTCGACATAGAGCCCACCATCAGGCCTACCGAAACGTACGTAGGCACGGCCGATGCGCCCGCTCCCGAGGGCAGCTGCAGCCCGGAAAGCCAGCCCGCGGCGCCCTTCGCCGATTTCCGCGACGCCATCCGCCCCAAGCATCCCCTGCCCGATGCCGCCTTCCGGCCCCGCCCTTACTACCAGGTCTACCGCCTCCGCCATGGCTTCCTGCCCAACCTCAGCATCCTCGACCTGCTCTTCAACGAGGGCAACGAGGCCGTGCTGTACCTCTGATAAGCACAAAAAAACAACCCGAATGTATCTTCTTGGAACTTGCGACAAGTGTCGAACGAATGTGTGACACCTGTCTGATAATCGTGCGACACTTGTCGAAAGTTCCCGCAAGCCTGCTTTCTTTCCCCGAAAGGGTGCAAACGAGACCGCAAGAAAAGCCCCGCTCCGGCCTTTACTTGAACGAAAGGCGGAAGCGGGGCTTGTTACCGGGACGGCCTGCAAGCCGCAGGGCAACTGCTACTGTTGCTCCCAGACATCGTATTTGGGCAGTTCCTCGGTTTCAAAGAATTTGCCCGGCTTCGACTCGAAGCCTCCTACTTCTTCATCGCCGCCTACGGGAACGCCGCTCTGATTACCGAACTTGTCGTCCAGCAGTTGGTCGCCAAGGTTCAGCTTCACTATCTCACATGCGGGTAATAGATATGTCTTTTTCATATTTCGTTTCCTCCCTTACTTATTTAATGATAACTTTCTTTCCGTTCACGATGTAGATGCCCTTGCCCGGATTTGTCACTCGGCGGCCCTGCAGGTCGTAGATAACGGCATGGTTCAGGTTTTCGGCAGGCGTTTCTATCTGCTCTATGCCCGTTGTAGAGCCGTCCTCGAACATGAGGTAGAAGCCTTTGGCCTGTGCCTCGGCATCGGTAAGCACGAGAAAAGCCTTGTTACCCGGAATGGTTGTTACGTTGCTGCTCACCTTATAGAAGCCTATGGGGTTCTTGGCATCGCTGGTACTGATGTTGAAAGCGCGCAGGTTGCTGTACGTAACGGCATGAGTGGCCCCTGTGCCGTCAGTAGCAGTCATGCCGCTGATGGCTGTCGCGAAGAAGTTACCGCACAGTCGGTTGCTGCTGGTGGCAGGTTCTTCCGTCCCGGTGGGCAGCAGTTGGTTGTCGGCCACGTTCTCCGACGGGCACTCCAGCACCACTGCAGTCTGCGCAGGCACAACAGTTCCTGCTCCGCCGAGGCTCTTTACGCGGGCGAAAGCGTAGCCATTGGCATCTTTCTCGTTCACGCCTTCAATGGTGTAGGCCGTCATGTCGCCCACAATCTGGAACGGGAAGTCGGTGTAGAGGGTGGTGTAGTACTTGCCGTTGAGGCCCTTCATCTTGGCCGAAGGCTTCACGCTGAAGTAATTGTCAGCGTCAACTTTCTCCAATATCCACATGCCGGCATCGCCTGCTGCAGGCAGTTCGGGGCCCCAGTAGTTGTCGGCGTTGTTGTTGGCAAAGTCGAATTCAGCTTTTGAACCGTCGTATTCGTTGTGTGCGGTGCCTGTAGGATTGTTCGGATCGTAGGCAGTTTGGTTCGTATCTACTTTGTTGATGCCGCCCGAGATGAGGTAGTAGGTCATGCCGTTGTGTATGCGATCGTTGTCGATATATCCCTTTACGAGTTGCGTCATGGCATTGTCGGCGCCGAAGGTGGCAACTATCTTCCCGTAAGCCAGCTGTTCCACGGCCTTCCAGGTTGCCGTAGCGTCGCCGCGTTCAAGCGCTGCTTTCAAGTCAGGATATGAGTCCAGGGCACCTCCGGCGAATGGACCCCAAGTCTTCCAGAAGTCAACCAGCGGCTGCATAGACGGCACTGTGGCGTACGCATAGTAGGCTGCACGGCCGTCGCTGGTAGTAACCGGCTTCATGTGCATGTTCAGATCCCACTTGTCAAGGACATCGTTCTCAAAGATGCTATAGGCGAATTGCGCAAGAGCATCACTGCCCAATTTCTCTTTTAGCTTAGCTTTCAGCTCCGTACGCACCTTGTCCAGTGCCGGCAGCAGGTACCCGTTGATGACGTCGACGCCCTGCGAGCGAAGTGTTTTTACATTGTACACGGCCTCTGCATTGATGGTAGTGTCGGCTACATTGAGGTGAATAACGGTGCCGGGAAGCGTCACAGCCTCGTCGTGAGTGGCGTTGGGCTGAGCTTCGTACTTGCCTGTAACGTACACATACTGCTTTCCGTCCGCACGGGTTGCAGCGTTCTTGATACGATAGTATCCGTCAGTAATTGATGTAACTTGAGCCATCAAGCCTGTAGAGCATAACCCTGCGAGGACTGACACAATTAAACGTAAATTGTTTCTCATAAGCGTTGTATTTAAAAATTATATTAACTCTCCTTTAAAAAGCAGTGTGTGGTCAACTTAGTTCGGTAAATACAATTTACCGCAATATTAGCTTTTATTTTGTTAGGTTGGATGATTTAGGGCTGAAAATATGATTTCCGTTAACTTTTTATAAGTTTTTCGCACTTTATTTTAACATCAGTTTGTTGATTTGAAAAGTATAAATAAATTAACAAGTTGCTGCCTCCGCCACGGCTTCCTGCCCAACCTCAGCATCCTCGACCTGCTCTTCAACGAGGGCAACGAGGCCGTGCTGTACCTCTGATTATCATCCCCGGCAGCCTGTTTAGCCATCCTTCACAGAACCGCCTGTACAAAGGCGCTGCGGAAGATGTATCGTTCAAGCCCCTTGGAGGTGCCATTCGGCAGCCTTGGAGATATGCTTCAAGCTCCTTGAACGGCACCTCCGTCCGGGCCCCTGCCGGCAGGGCAGTAGGCAGCACCATTCCTCCGCCATGCTACGGCCTGCCGAATTTGTTGGCCGAATAGTTACGCAATTCAAATAAATATTGTACTTTTGCATCAAAACAAGATGATGAAGACAGGACTGTTTGTAGGAAGTTTCGACCCCTACACCATCGGGCACCATTCCGTGGTGAGGCGGGCGCTGCCGCTGTTCGATAAAATCGTAATCGGCGTGGGCGTGAACCCGGAGAAGAAATACGCCTTTACGAGCGAGCAGCGCGTGCAGGCAATCAAGGAAATCTATGCCGACGAGCCCCGCATAGAGGTCGTGGCGTACGCCGATTTGGCCATAGACCTGGCCCAAAGGGTGGGCGCCGGGTTCCTCATCAAGGGCGTGCGCAACGTCAGAGACTTTGAGTACGAGCGCGACCAGGCCGACTTTAACCGCACCATGGGCGGCGTAGAAACGCTCCTGCTCTTTACGGAGCCCGCGCTGCAGGGCATCAGTTCCACGCTGGTAAGGGAGATGAAGCACTTCGGCAAGGACACTTCGGCCTTCGTTCCAAAGAAGAACGATGAAACAACAGCTAACAGCGAAGCAGAATGATAACATACAACGCAGACGGCGTTAAGATGCCGGACATCAGGAAACGGGCCACTACGGCCTGGATTAAGGCCGTGGCCGCCACCTACGGACGCAAGGTGGGGGAGATTGGCTACATGTTCGTGAGCGACGAGAAGATACTCGAGGTGAACAACGAATACCTGGGCCACGATTACTATACGGACATCATCACCTTCGATTACGATGAGGGCGACGTCATCAACGGCGACATCGTAATCTCTCTGGACACCGTTCGCACCAACGCCGAGCAGTTCGGCAAGGAGTATGCCGACGAACTGCACCGCGTCATCATACACGGAGTGCTGCACCTGTGCGGCATCAACGACAAGGGCCCCGGCGAGCGTGAGGTCATGGAAGCGGCCGAGAATGCCGCCCTCGACATGCTCCGCTCCATGCCTGCCCGGTAGCGGCAAGGCTCTGTTCTCCGGTCCATCATCCCCTCCTAACCTCCCCTTTCTAAGGTGAGGAACCATCAGCTGCATTTCCACTAACAAGAAACAGCCTTTAAAGGATATATCGCAAAGAGACAAACCGGTATCCTCCCCTTGGAAAGGGGAGGCGGAGGAGGGGATGATAACGTGGCAGCGGGTGGTAACAGAAGAAGCAAAGAAAAAGGTGCATTCCCGCCTTCAGGATTGAAGGGTGTGGGAATGCACCTTATTATATAGTAGCGTGCGGAGCGCTGACGTGCCCGTTACTTGCTGTAAAGAGCCACGATGGTTTCGTACAGTTCTTGCTTGCCGGAGGTCTGTCGGGGCTCTCCGTGCTCCTTGGCGTAGGCCACCAGGTCTTCGAGAGAGAGCTTGCCGTCCTCAAACTCCTTGCCCTTGCCGGCGTCGAAGCTGGCGTAACGGTCCTTTACCATCTTGGGCAGCGGGCTCTGCTCCAGTATGGTTGCGGCGTTCTCCAGTGCGCGCGCCATGGCATCCATACCGCAGATGTGGGCTATGAAGATATCCTCGGGGTCGGTGGAGTTGCGGCGCAGCTTGGCGTCAAAGTTGCTTCCGCCGTTGCCGAGGCCGCCGTTGCGGATGATTTGCATCATGGCCTGGGTGAGTTCAAAGTTGTCTACAGGGAACTGGTCGGTGTCCCAGCCGTTCTGATAGTCGCCCCGGTTGGCGTCGATGGAGCCCAGCATGCCGTTGTCTACGGCCACGGCGAGCTCATGCTCGAAGGTGTGGCCGGCCAGCGTGGCGTGGTTCACCTCGATGTTTACCTTGAAGTCCTTGTCCAGGTTGTGTGCACGGAGGAAGCCGATAACCGTCTCCACGTCGACGTCATACTGGTGCTTGGTGGGCTCCATGGGCTTGGGCTCGATGAGGAAGGTGCCCTTGAAGCCTTTTGCCCGTGCGTAGTCGCGGGCTGCGGCGAGCATGTTGGCCAGGTGGTCTTTCTCCCTCTGCATCTCTGTATTTAGCAGGCTCTGGTAGCCCTCGCGGCCTCCCCAGAACACGTAGTTGGTTCCGCCCAGCTTTATTGTGGCGTCTATGGCGTTCTTTATCTGCACGGCAGCGCGGGCAACCACGTCGAAGTCGGGGTTTGTAGCGGCTCCGTTCATGTACCGGCGGTGGCCGAACACGTTGGCGGTGCCCCACAGCAGGTGCACGTCGGGCTGTGCCTGCATCTTCTGCAGGGCGTAGTCGGTAATGGCCTTCATGTTGGCTTCGTACTCGTTGATGTCGTCGGTGTCGTCACACAGGTCCACATCATGGAAGCAGAAGTAGTGAATGCCGAGCTTGCCCATGATTTCGAAGCCTGCGTCCATTTTGTCCTTGGCGCGCTGCAGGGGCGTTTCGGCCTCGTCCCAGGCATACTTTCGGGTCTGTCCTCCAAACTGGTCGCCGCTTGCCTGTCCCAGTGTGTGCCACCAGGCCATGGCAAATTTGAGCCAGTCTTTCATGGGTTTGCCCATTACCACCTTGTTTTCGTCGTAGTAATGGAAAGCCATCGGGTTCTTACTTTCTGGTCCCTCGAAGGGAATCTTGCCAATTTGTGGGAAATACTCTTTACTCATTTTATTGTTTGTTAGGTAATTATTTGGAATAGAAAATTGCATGTCGGTGAGCCTGAAGCTATGCCCGCGTCTCTCGTCTGAGCACCTCTTTCCACCTTCCATAGGCTTCGAGGCAGGCTGCGCGGTGCGCCTCGTCGGGCTCAATGACGGCCAGCTGCTTCAGTGATGCAAAGGCCTCGTCGTGGTTCTTGTACACTCCGCAGCCCATGCCGGCACCCTTCGCGGCGCCTACACTGCCGTCGGTCTCGTACAACTCGATGGCGGCGCCGCTGGTGGAGGCCAGCGTCTGGCGGAACACAGGGCTGAGGAACATGTTCGCCCGGCCTGCATGTATCTTGCTGATGTCCATGCCCATGCGGCCCATTACTTCCATTCCGTAGCAGAAACTGAAGACTATGCCCTCCTGAGCGGCTCGCATGAGATGGGCGCGGGTGTGCTTGTTGAAGTTCAGTCCGTGGATGGAACAGCCCGTTTCGCGGTTTTGGAGCACGCGTTCGGCACCGTTTCCGAAGGGAATAACCGTCAACCCGTCGGCTCCTATGGGCACTGTGGCGGCCAGTTCGTTCATCTCCTGATAGCCTGCCGGCTCCGTGGCAACGTTTCGGCGCACCCATGAGTTGAGTATGCCGGTGCCGTTGATGCAGAGCAACACGCCCAGGCGGGGCTGCTCGTGGGTGTAGTTTACGTGGGCAAAGGTGTTTACGCGGCTCTTTGGGTCGTAGTTCACCTCGCCCAGCACGCCGTAAACAACGCCGCTGGTGCCGGCCGTTCCGGCTATTTCTCCGGGGTTGAAGACGTTCAGACTGAGTGCGTTGTTGGGCTGGTCGCCGGCCCGGTAGCTCACCGGAGTGCCCTCGCGGAGCCCCGTCTCCTGTGCTGCCTGGCGCGTAACCTGGCCCTGCACGGCGAATGTAGGCACCACATGGGGCAGCAACTGGTGGCCGAAGCCGAAGTAATCGAGCAGGAACCAGGCCGGCTGTTGCTCCTTGAAGTCCCAGAACATGCCTTCGGAGAGGCCGCTCACGGTGGTGTTCACCTCGCCCGTAAGCATCATGGCAATGTAATCGCCGGGCAACATGACCTTGTCGATGCGCTCGTACACAGCCGGCTCATGCTCCTTTACCCAGGCCAGCTTGGCCGCAGTGAAGTTGCCGGGAGAGTTGAGCAGATGCGACAGACAGCGTTCGGAGCCCAGCTCGTCGAAAGCTCTGTTGCCGTAGGGCACGGCCCGCGAGTCGCACCAGATGATGCTGTCGCGCAGCACCCGGCGGTCTTTGTCAATGCAGACGAGGCCGTGCATCTGGTACGATATACCGATGGCGCGTATCTGGTCGGCCGTGGCGCCGGCGTCGGTCATTACCTTACGCAGGGCCAACTTGGCGTTTTCCCACCACATCTGCGGGTCCTGTTCGGCCCATCCGGCCCTTACCGCCTTGATGGGAGCTTCGGTCCGGGGGAAGAATGCGGCAGCAGCGCAGGTGCCGCTGTCGGCATCCACGAGCGATGCCTTGACAGAGCTGCTGCCCACATCGAACCCTAAAAGATATTGTTTTTCCATATTCATGCTGTCTGACTGGCGTCCGTTTACTTCAGGCGGAGGAACTTGGCCGCTGCCGCATCATCCACCTTGTTGGCCTTGAGGATTGCGGGCAGGTTGCTGTAGTTGGTCTTGAAGGCGCTCACCAGCTCGTTGAAGCGGGCGGGGAAATACTGCAGCGCCTCGCCGAGTGAGCCCATCGTGCCCAGTTCTTCATTGAGTACGATGCCTGCATTGTTGTATTTCAGGGCCACGATGCCGCTGCGCACGTGCTTCATCTGGGCCAGCAGGCCGTCAGCAACGTCGACCGCATCCTTGGGATAGGTAACGGTCACGGTCTTTTCTGCGGCACAGTCGGTCTGCGGCACGTCGATAATGAGCGCCAGGTTCTCGCCGTCGTACTCGTATTCGGCCTCCGTTCCGTTCACCGTTACACGCTCCGGAACGGCCGAGGCCACAACTTTGACCTTGAAGCTGCGCTGTGCCGGCATGTCCTTATAGCTGCCTTTGCGGGCCCCTATCTTCACGGTGAGGCTGTTGCCCGAATGCTCCGAGGAGAGCATTGTGGTGGCATAGTTGTTCTCATAGTCCTTATCGTTGCCGTTGTCCTCGTACATACAGAACTCGCCACGCTGCCCCGGGAACACGTTTACGGTGATGCAGTTGTCGTTGCGGCGCAGGTTCTTGACCTCGCCGTACTCAGGTATCACGGCTCCTGCCTTGATGTAGACCGGCATCTCGTCAAGTTGGAAGGAGCGGGTAACGGTTTGTCCGCCCTTGAGCAGCGTGCCCGTAGAGGCTTCGAACCAGTCGTTGCCGGCCGGTAACCATACCTTCTTCTCCGATACTCCGTCCTTTCCGGGCGCCGTAATGGGGTAAACCAGCATCTGGTCGCCAAACATGTACTCGTCCTTGTTGGCGTACGCCTCCTCGTTTTCAGGGTAATCGTAGTACATGGGGCGGCAGAGAGAGAGCCCCTCGTCGTGGGTCTTGCGAGCCATGGTGTACACGTAAGGCGCCATGCGGTAGCGTTGCAGCACGATGTTGCGCAGCATTTCGAAGTGTTCATTATCGAAAACCCAAGGCTCCTTCTTGAGAACGGCCTGCTTGGTAGAGTGCGTACGCAGGATGGGACTGAACGCTCCGAACTGCATCCAGCGCACGTACAGCTCGGGATCGATGCCCGGCGCGCCCTGGTGTCCGCCTATGTCGTGGCTCCAGAAGCCATAAAGAACGTTGGAAGCGGTGGCGTTGAAGTAGGGCTGAAAGTCGAGTGACTTCCACGTAATGTACGAGTCGCCGGAGAAACCTATCTGATAACGGTGGTTGCCCAGCCCGCCCCAGCGGTGGTAGAGCATAGGTCGCGTGTCGCGGTTGCGCTCTATGTCGGTGAATACCGTATAGTTGAGCCACCACGTATTGCTGAGTTTGGGGAACTGCTTGTCGTTACCCCACTGCTGCCAGTCGAGCCACCAGAAGTCTACCCCCATCTTTTCCATGGGGCGCAGTTGGGTGTTGAACCAGCCCGTCATGAACTGTTTGCTCGATGCCTGCCAAGGAATGTCCTGCTTGGTGGCGGGGTCTATGCCCATCCACTTGGCCATTTCGGGGTAGTGCTCCTCATAATGCTTGATGCCGTCGGCCGGGTGCAGGTTGAATGTAATCTGCAAGTCGTTGCCTTTGAGCCAGCCAAGGAACTTGGCGGGGTCGGGGAACAGGCGGCGGTTAAAGGTGTAGCCGGTCCAGCCGCCCTTGCCTTCTTCGGTGTAATGCCAGTCCATGTCGATGACCAGAACGTCCAATGGAATCTGATACTGATGGAACTTGCGCACCAAATCGCGCAGCTCTGCATCCGAGTACGACCAGTAGCGGCTCCACCAGTAGCCGAAAGCGTAGCGCGGAGGCAGCGGCACCTTGCCCGAAAAAACGGTGAAGTCTTTGAGTGCCTGCTTATAGTCAAGCCCGTAGGCCATGAAGTACCAGTCCTGGGTGTTGCCCTCTTCGTGGCGTTTCGTTATCCAGGGCCAGTCGGAGTGGTCGTATATATAACCCTCGGAGTCGTCGATGAAGGTCCATCCGTTGCGCGAGAGCAGTCCGTCCTCGATAGGCATCTTGCGCTTCTCCCACGTCTGCCAGTCGCCGTCATAGCCGTCCAGGGTGCGGTAAGTGCCCAGCAGGTTCTTGTCATCCTTCTGTCCCGGCTTCCAGCTGAAAGGCTTCCGGGCGCCCTTGACCGAAGTAATGGTAAGGTTGGAGGCAGTGAACTTACCGCTTCCTTTGATGTACCTGACCACCATGCGGGCCGTTCTGATTTCCACCTGCTTGCCTCTGGTCTTAACCTTGTAATCTACTTTGGGGTAATCTCGGTTCACGGCAACGAACGAGTTGTCGTCCATGAACTTCCCGTCGGGTACATATTCCAGCCTCGCCGCTCCGTCCGTAATGAGCGATATGCGCACCTGCGCGTCCTGATAGGCTACGTTTTTCTGTGCGTTGGCCTGCAGGGCGAACACGGCACAGCATGACATGAAAAGTAATCTGAATAGAGTCTTCATTTTGTTTAAGATGTTGATAGTTGCCTCAAAATTAATCAAAAACTCCTGAACCCACAAGGTTTGCCGCCAATTATTTCGGAAAACGGGCCATAAATGCCGCCTGGCGGGGTGCCGGAAGCGGCGACCGGAGGTATTGTTCGATAGGTTCGTGAACTTTCGACACTTGTCGCACGATTGTGTGACACTTGTCGAATGATTGTGCGACAAGTGTCGAAAGTTCGCACATCATATCTCCGGCATCGCGGGCAACCTGCTCCGCGGAGGGCGGAAACGGCCTTTTTGCTCCGAATTGGTCAGGAACGCGGCCCCCGATTTACAACTTTTTGCTCCTGAGGGGGCTGAAATCGCAAAGTTATCACTAATTTTGCAGTCTCAATATCCATATCACAAGTAGCAATGAAGATGAAGCAAAAACTGGCTGTAGCACTCCTGGCGTTTGCCGTGAGCCTGAATGCAGCCTCCCGTTCTGTCAGCACCCGCCAGGACGACAAGACGCCCAGGGAAGCCAAACAGGACAAACACCCGCACCCGCAGCAAGACAAGAAGGACCGGAAGCCCGAGGACAAGAAGGATGAAAAGAAGAAGAACGAGTACGACGAGCTGCTCAAGAAGCGCGGAAGCGTACAGAAGGGGCTCTTCACCGTGCGCCACATTGACGACAAGTGGTACTTCGAGGTGCCCGACTCCATGCTGGGCCGCTACGTGCTGGCCGTTACGCGCCTCACTTCAGTGCCCCAGGGAGCGGGCAAGTTCTCCGGTGAGGAGGTGAACGAGAACACCCTCTACTTCGAAAAACGCGACACGGCAACCATGCTCCTGCGTGCTTACGCCGTGAGCCAGATAGCCCCCGAGGACTCGCGCATTGAGCAAACGCTGCGTGCATCGACAACTAACCCCATCGTGGCATCGTTCAAGATAATAGGCAAGAACCCCAATCCGCACATGAGCCTGATAGATGTAACGGGCTTCTTCGCCAAGGACAACGACGTGGTGAGCATTCCCAAGGACGGCGGCAAGCAGCTGGGCATAGGCGCCCTGCAGGCCGACCGCACCTTCATAGACTCCATGCGCGTGTTCCCCATCAACATCGAGATAGGCTCCACCCGCACCTATGCGGCCACGGCCGGCGGCAGCGTGGGCGGCAGGTCGTTGTACCGCACGCCGGCATCGGCTACGGGCAGCGTTACGTTAGGGCTCAACACGTCGATGGTTCTGCTGCCCAAGACGCCCATGCGCAAGCGCTTGTGGGACGAACGGGTGGGCTTCTTCACCACCCGCGTGACGTATTTTGACGACAATCAGCATAAAACCGACCGCGAACAGATAGTGGCCCGCTACCGCCTGGAGCCAAAAGATGCCAAGGCGTATGCCCGCGGCAAGCTCACCGAACCGGTCAGGCAGATAGTGTACTACATCGACCCCGCCACGCCCAAGAAGTGGGTGCCCTACCTCATCCAGGGCATCAACGACTGGAACGTGGCCTTCGAGGCAGCCGGATTCAAGAATGCCATCGTGGCCAAGGAGTGGCCCAACGACCCTGACATGAGCGTTGACGACGCCCGCTTCTGCGTGCTGCGCTACCTGCCTGCCGAGATTGAGAACGCCTACGGCCCCCGTATCATCGACCCCCGCAGCGGAGAAATCATCGAGAGTCACATCTGCTGGTACCACAACGTAATGAGTCTGCTCACCAAGTGGTACATGACGCAGTGCGGACCGCTGGACAAACGCGCCCGCACCATGCACTTCGACGACGAACTCATGGGGCAGCTCATCCGCTTCGTGAGCTCGCACGAGGTGGGCCACACGCTCGGGCTGCGCCACAACATGGGCGCAAGCTACGCCACGCCCGTGGAGAAACTGCGCGACAAGGCATGGGTCGAGGCCCACGGCCACACCGTAAGCATCATGGACTATGCCCGCTTCAACTACGTTGCACAGCCCGAGGACAACATCTCGCCCAGAGGTCTCTTCCCCCGTATAGGCGACTACGACAAGTGGGCCATTAAGTGGGGATACCAGTACAGGCCAGAGTTTAAGGACGAGATGGACGAGAAGAAGGGGCTCATGACCGAAACTACAAAGGTGCTGAAGCAGAACCCGCGCCTCTGGTTCGGTGGCGAGGGACGGGGCGAGGACCCGCGTTCGCAGACCGAGGACCTGGGCGACAACAGCATGAAAGCCAGCGACTACGGCATCCGCAACCTGAAACGCGTCATCGCGAACCTGCCCAAATGGACCCGTCAGGACAACTACCAGTACGAAGATCTCAATGAGATGTACAAGAGCGTACGCGACCAGTTCCGCCGCTATACGGGTCATGTAATGCGTAATGTGGGCGGACACTACCTCAACAACCTGCCCGGCAGCAAGCCCGTTGAGGTGGCTCCGGCGGCCAAGGAGAAAGAGGCCATAGACTGGATAGGGCGCAACGTGTTCGATGCTCCTATGTGGATGTACCCCGCGGAGCTTGTGGAGAAGACGGGACTCGACGTAGCCGACGACATCGCCTCGCGCCAGAACAACGCCCTCTCGCTGCTGCTGGCTGGCGGACTGATGGAGAAGGTGTACAACGACTCGTACACTCAGCCCGCTGCCCTGCAGCTGGACGACTATCTGAACACCGTCTTCGCCAACGTGTGGAAGCCGCTCGACGGCTCCAACTCGCTGCAGAACAGGCTGCACCGGGGCCTGGAACGCAACTATCTGGACAAGCTGAACCTCGTTCTCAACCCGTCAAGGGGCGGGGCAGAGAAGGCTTCCGGCTCCGCTGCCGGCAGCGTTAGTTCCGACACCGAGCTGTATCTGCTGCAGCATTTGGACAAGATAGAGGCCTACGCCAAGGAGCGGCAGGCTGCCAGCACGGGCATCGACAAGCTGCACTATGCCGACATCGTGCAGCAGGTTGAGCTCATCCGCGCCCGCAGAGTCAAGGTAAGATAAGCCGCAGAGGCACCTGCAGGCAATCCTGAATGCCGGACTTTGGCACGCAGCACCATGGCTGGCGGCTCCCGAAGTCCGGGATTTTTCGCTCCGAGGACAAACCTTTGGCCCCGGCACTTTGTGTTATCAACAAAATGTTTTAACTTTGCAACCGAATGGTTTTAAATTACATTTGGATAGCGTTTTTCGTCATCGCCTTTCTTTTTGGCGCCATACAGCTGGCCATGGGCGATGCCACCATCTTCCAGAAGATAGTAGATTCTACCTTCAGTTCATCGAAGACGGCCTTTGAAACATCGTTGGGACTCACCGGGGTGCTGGCACTCTGGCTCGGCATCATGAAGATAGGAGAGCGTGCGGGGGCTGTAAACGTGCTGGCGCGCATGCTCAGTCCGGTCTTTACCAGGCTCTTTCCCGACATTCCGCGCAACCATCCCGTCATGGGAAGCATCTTCATGAACATTGCCGCCAACATGCTGGGGCTCGACAATGCCGCCACGCCAACCGGCCTGAAGGCCATGGCGCAGATGCAGGAACTTAACCCCCGCAAGGACACGGCCACCAATCCCATGATTATGTTCCTGGTGCTCAACACCTCCGGACTTACCGTCATACCCACCACCATACTGGCTTTCCGCGCCTCGTATGGCGCCGCCCAGCCTACCGATGTGTTCATTCCCATCCTGCTGGCCACCACTGTGGCAACGCTGGCAGGCGTCATCGTAACCGCGTTGTGGCAGCGCATCAACCTCCTGCAGCCTGCCCTGCTCACGCTGCTCGTAGGGCTGGTGGCCTTTGTGGGCATCATTATCTGGGGCTTCGGGCAAATGGACAAGGAGACGATGGCCAAGGTTACGGCCGTAGCTTCTAACCTGATACTCTTCGGTATCATCGTTCTCTTCATCCTGGCCGGGTTCCGGAAGAAGATAAACGTGTACGACGCATTCATCGAAGGAGCCAAGGAAGGCTTCATGACGGCCGTGAGAATCATCCCTTACCTGGTGGCCATACTCGTTGCGGTGGGCGTGTTCCGTGCCTCGGGAGCCATGGATATGCTTATCGACGGCATCAAGTGGTGCACGGAAAGCTGCGGACTGAACTCCGACTTTGTGGGCGCTCTGCCCACTGCTTTTATGAAGCCGATGTCGGGAAGCGGTGCCCGCGGCATGATGCTGGAGGCCATGCAGAACTACGGAGCTGACTCCTTTGTGGGCCGGTTGAGCTGTATATTCCAGGGATCGACCGATACCACCTTTTATATATTGGCGGTTTACTTCGGCAGTGTGAACATTAAATTCACCCGACACGCTGTAGGATGCGGCCTGCTGGCCGACTTCGTGGGCAGTATTGCGGCCATTGTGATAGGATACATCTTCTTTACATAACGAATACAGGGCACAGGCAAGGGAACCGGATGCCGCCGGCAAGGCCGCTGCACGCAGCCACCGGAGAAACCGGAGGCCCCATCCCAGCCTCTTGCTATCATAACCTCACCAACTCATGGCAAATCTCAAGAGCTTAGCAAAGGATACGGCAATCTACGGACTGAGCAGCATCATGGCCCGGTTCATCAACTATCTGCTCGTTCCCATACAAACAGCAAAGTTCAATGCGGCCGGCGGACAGTACGGCATCATTACCAACGTGTATGCCTATGTGGCGCTGCTCATCATCCTGCTCACCTACGGCATGGAGACAACTTTCTTCCGTTTTATGAGCAAGGAGGGTGAAAAGCCGGAGCAGGTGTACGCCACCACGCTCAAGACAGTTGGCCTCACGTCGCTCATCTTTGCTGTAATCGTGATTGTGTTCAACCAACCCATCGCCTCGCTCGTGGGCTATGCCGACCATCCTGAATACATTCTGGTGATGTACATCACCGTAGCAATCGACGCCTTCACGGCTATTCCCTTCGCATACCTGCGTTATGCGCACCGTCCCATCAAGTTCGCAATGCTCAAGATATTCAACATTGCGCTCAACATTGCGCTCAATGTGCTCTATCTTATCGTGCTGCCGTACTTCCGCATCAATCTTTTCGGCATCTACGACGGCAGCTTCACGCTCGACGTAGTGTGGGTTTTCTACATCAATGCCTTCTGTTCGGTGGCCACGCTGCTCATGCTCTGGAAGGAACTGCGCGGCCTGCGCTTTGCCTTCGACTGGCCTACGTGCAAGCGGATGCTCACCTACACCTGGCCGCTATTGGTGATGGGACTGGCCGGACAGCTCAACCAGTGCGCCTCGCAAATCATCTTCCCCTTCGTGTACGACGGCACCGCAGCCGAAGCCCGCGCACAGTTGGGCATCTACGGTGCCTGCATCAAGATAGCCATGATAATGGTTATGATTACCCAAGCCTTCCGTTATGCCTACGAGCCGTTCGTGTTCGGCAAGTCGAAAGACAAGGACAACAAGGCCACCTACGCCCAGGCCATGAAGTTCTACGTCATCTTCACGCTGCTGGCTTTTCTCTGCGTGATGGGCTACATGGACGTGTTGCGCTTCATCGTGGGCCGCAGTTACTGGGAAGGACTTGAGATTGTGCCCATCGTGATGGCTGCAGAAATCATGTTCGGCATCTTCTTCAACCTCAGCTTCTGGTACAAGCTCACCGACCACACCATCTGGGGAGCCTACTTTTCTGCCGTAGGCGCCGTGGCCCTTATTGCCATCGACATCGTCCTCATACCCTATTTCAGCTACTGGGCGTGCGCCTGGGCCGGCTTCGTAAGCTACGCCCTGAGCATGGTGTTGAGCTATTTCTTCGGCCAGAAGTACTATCCCATCAACTATCCCGTCAAGGAGATAGCCCTCTATGTGCTCACGGCGGGCGTGCTATTCGGCGCCATCAGCCTCTCCAATGCCATGCTTTCCACGTGGCCGGCCCTTGCAGTCAACACGCTGCTCATAGCCCTTTTTGTGGCCGTTATCGTGAAGCGTGACCTGCCCATGGTGCTTCACCGCCATTCACAGAAATAAAAATATCAACTTATCAATATGAAAAAAACATTGCAGAAGGTACTTCTACCTATTTATCTCCTTGCGTTCCTGGCCTTTCCGGCACATGCCGACGAGGGCATGTGGACACTCTACAACCTGCCCAAGGCCGTTTACGAGACCATGCAGCAGGAGGGTTTCCAGCTGCCCTACGGTGCACTGTACGAGGGGCAGGACGCCATCAAGAACGCCGTAGTGAACTTCTCGGGCTACTGCTCGGGCGTAGTCGTTTCGCCCGACGGGCTCGTCTTCACCAACCACCACTGCGGATTCGAGTCCATACGCAGTCATTCCACCGTGCAGCACGACTACATGCTCAACGGCTTCTGCGCCAAGGACTACAGCGAGGAACTGCCCAACGAGGACATGTTCGTTAGCTTCATGGTCTCGCAACAGGACATCACGGACCGCGTACTGGGCACAGGCTTCTACCTGCAGGGCGCCGAACGGCAGGAAGCCATTATCGACTCGCTCCAGAATGAACTCACCCGCCAGGCCAAGACCAAGGACTCAACACTGCATGTTGACATCGACGCCTTCTACGAAGGCAACAAGTTCTACGCCACAACCTATCAAGACTTCACCGACCTGCGCCTCGTTTTCGCCGTTCCTAAGAGCATGGGAAAGTTCGGAGGGGAAACAGATAACTGGATGTGGCCACGACAAACGTGCGATTTCTCGGTCTTCCGCATCTATGCCAACCCACGAACAAACGGTCCGGCGCCTTACAGCAAGGACAACGTTCCTTACCATCCCAAGCACTGGGCACCTGTAAGCATGCAGGGATACAAGGCAGGCGACTTCGCCATGACCATCGGTTACCCCGGCTCCACCAGCCGTTACCTCTCCTCGTACGGCATCCGGGAGCGCCGCGATGCCACCAACGAGCCCCGCGCCCAGGTACGAGGCGTAAAGCAGGAGGTCATGCTCCGCCACATGCGGGCCGACGAGGCAGTGCGCATCAAGTACGACTCCAAGTTCGCCCAGAGCGCCAACTACTGGAAAAACTCTATCGGAATGAACAAATGTATCGATTCCATCGGGCTGGTGAACCAGAAAAGGGAGTACGAAGAACACATCAAGTCATGGCAGGACTCCACCGGTTATTTGAAGGGAGAGCTCGACTTCGACAAGATGAAAGACCTCTACGCCAAGCGCTCCGAGGCCATGAAGACGTTCACCTTCTTCCGCGAAACGTTCCTGGGAACCAGCGAATTCAACACGCGCGCGTTCCGATTGAACTACATGGAGCTGCAAGGACCGGCCGAGAAGCCCAAGAAGCAGTACGTTGAATTTAAGGACAACTCGGCCGAGTGGGATGCAAGTCTCGACAAGGAGGTGATGGCCACCCTCTTCAGGAACTACCGCCAGCACGTGAGCGCCAAGTATCTGCCCAAGTTCTACCGGACCATCGACACCAAGTTCGGCGGCAACTACGCCGCTTATGTCGACTATCTGTGGAGCAAATCGGCCCTGATGAAGAGCGGCCGCAAGCTCTACGTGAACCGCAAATCGTTCCAAAAGGACCCCGGAACCATGTATGGGCTCGACCTGCTGGAAGTAATGGACGCCTTAAGAACAGAACTCTTGGAGCATGCCGACGAGATTGACAGGCAGGAAAGGCTGCTCTGCGACGCCAAGATACACATGGAGCAGGACCTGCCTCACTACAGCGACGCCAACTTCACCATGCGACTGAGCTACGGACAGGTGGGCGGTTTCGACCTCGGCGGCCGTCCATCGGGCTACTACACCACGGCAGAAAGCATGGTGGAGAAGATGAAAAAGGCCGATGAAAACGTGGAATATTTCGCCGAACCCATCATGCACCAGCTGCTCTCGGCCTCCGACTTCGGCCCTTATCAGGACAAGACGACGGGCAAGATGCAGCTCTGCTTCCTTACGAACAACGACATCACGGGCGGCAACAGCGGCTCGCCGATGTTCGACGGCAAGGGTCGGCTCATCGGCCTGGCCTTCGACGGCAACTGGGACAGCCTCTCGAGCGACATCAACTTCGACCATCGCCTGGCCCGCTGCATCGGAGTAGACATCCGCTACGTGCTCTACATGATGGACAAGTGGGGCCATGCCGACCGCCTGCTCAAGGAAATAGGCGCCCAATAACGGCTCTCCGCAGCCGCACCTTACCTATAAGGGGAAAGCATCTGCACATGCTTTCCCCTTTTTATATTTGTTTTTCTCTCCTTTGAAAAGCAAACTCTGGCGCCTGTTCGTTGGTTATCAATGGGCAAGGAGCCAACAAAACAGTTGAAAGACAAACCGGTATCCTCCCCTTTCCAAGGGGAGGCGGAGGAGGGGATGATACCCGGCAGAAAGGTAGCAAGCCGCTTACGCGTCATCCCCTCCTAACCTCCCCTTTCCAAGGGGAGGATACTCTGGCGCCTACGGGGAAGCCTACGCCAACCCTTCAAAAGCCATCCGCAGAACTACCTGAATATCAGAGAGTTTGCAAAAGCTATCCATTAAGCCTCTTGACCGATACCTTCAAGCCCCTTGAAGCACCCATTCAAGCCCCTTGAACGATAGCTCCAATCCCCCTCCCCTTCGGGGAGGGCCGGGGAGGGGTTATCCTTCAAGCCCCTTGACCGATAGCTTCAATCCCCCTCCCCTTCGGGGAGGGCCGGGGTGGGGTTATCCTTCAATCTCCCTCCTCCTCCTCATCCTGCTCTCCATGAACACCCAACACCTAACACCCATCACCCAAAAATAACTTTCAGACTTTGCCCCTTTCAAAATCATTCGCTATCTTTGCGGCATGAAGCACATCATGATTACACTCCTGGCAGGCCTCCTCGCCCTGCCCGTACACGCCAAAGAGAAGAGTTACCGCCTGCAGATGGACCTCTCGGGCAGTTGGCAGCTCACGCTTGATGCGGCCGCCTTAACCGACGCCAGGCAGCCCCGCGAGGCCATGGTCACGCTGCCCGGCACCACCGACACCAACCGGCAGGGCAACCCCTGCACCGACCGAAGCCAGACGGGGCACCTCACCCGCCTCTTCAGTTACGTGGGCAAGGCGTGGTACCGGCGCACGGTTGTCATCCCACGTGAGTGGAGCGGCAAGCGCATCTGCCTGCACATGGAGCGTACCAAGCCCTCAACGGTCTTTGTAGACGGCCGCAGCCAGGGCTCGCAGGGCAACATCTGCACGCCGCAGGTATATGACCTCACCGCGGCGCTCACGCCCGGAAGCCACGAAATCTGCATCCTCGTAGACAACTCGAGCGGCGTGCCGCGGCAGGTGTACGCCTCGTCGCACGCCTTTACCGAGGACACGCAGACCAACTGGAACGGCATCATCGGCCGCTTCTTCCTCGAGGCCGTCAACCCTGTTCACTTCACCCGCATGACCGTTAAGCCCGATGCCGCGGCCCGCAAGGCGCAGGTGCTGCTGCGTTTCGAGGGCACGCCCGGCGCCAAGGCACGCCTCCGCGTGGCCGTAACCGACCTTGCGGGGCGCGTGATGACGAGCCGCGAGTTCCGTAAAATAACCCTCGAACCCACTTCCAAGCCCGAACACTTCTTCCCACTGGAGCTGTCTTTGGGTGCCGACAGCAAGCTGTGGAGCGAGTTCTCGCCCCAGCGGTACGTCGTAAAGGCCGAAATCACGGGCGAAGATACGCTCTCCGCAACCTTCGGACTGGTAGACTTCCGGGCGCACGACCGCCACTTCTACGTGAACGGAAACCTCACCTTCCTGCGCGGCAAGCATGATGCCTGCGTGTTTCCGCAGACCGCCCACGCGCCTATGGACGTTGAAACGTGGCGCCGGTACCTGGCTACGTGCCGCCGGTACGGCATCAACCACGTGCGTTTTCACAGCTGGTGCCCGCCCGATGCGGCCTTTACAGCGGCCGATGAAATGGGCGTTTATCTGCAACCGGAGCTGCCTTTCTGGGGCGATTTCAATGCTGCCGACTCCACGCTCATGAACTTCCTGCTGCGCGAAGGCAAGCAGCTGCTCATGGCTTACGGCAATCATCCCAGCTTTGTGATGATGGCACTGGGCAATGAGCTGTGGGGCAGCGTGGAGACCATGCAGCAGTTCGTGCGCGTACTGCGTGCTTTCGACTCGCGGAAGCTCTACACCCTCGGCTCCAGTTACTACCTCGGGTTCCGGGGAGTGAGCCCTGAAATGGACTACTTCACCACCTGCCGCACGGCCGGAGAGGCCTGGGGGCAGTTCCACACGCATACGCGCGGCTCGTTCGGGTTCTGCGATGCGCTCGACGGCGGCATCATCAACCACTTCCGCCCCTCCACTTCGTGGAACTTCGAGCAGGCCTGCCTGCGTTCTTCCGTGCCCGTTATCAGCCACGAGACGGGGCAGTTCCAAACCTATCCCGACTTCGACAGCGAGATTCCTCAATATCAGGGCGTGCTCCGTCCGTATAACATGGAGGAGTTCCGCCGCCGCTTGCAGGCCGCCGGTATGGGCGACCAGGCTGCCGACTTCCACCGGGCAAGCGGCGCGTGGAGCGTGAGTTTGTACAAAGCAGATATCGAGGCCGACCTGCGCACGCGCCACATGGCGGGCTTCCACCTGCTCGACATTCAGGATTACCCGGGCCAGGGCTCGGCCTATGTGGGCATACTCGACGCCAACATGCAGTCCAAGGGGCTCGTTACTCCCGAGGAGTGGCGCCAGTGGTGCTCGCCCGTGGTGCCGCTGATGGAGGCCGACAGCTGCGTTCTTGCCACCAGCCGGCAGGCCGGACAGGCCGGCGGCAGCGGCTGGAAGGCCGGCTTCAGCATTGCCAACTACAGCGGCCGGCCGCTGCAAGGCAAGACACTAACCTGGCGGCTGGTGCTGCCCGGCGGGCAGACAGCGGCCGAGGGCAGCCTCCCGGTGCCTGCTGACAGCGTGGGACTGTTCCGTGTCGGCACCGCTGCCGCCGACCTCCGGGGCATCCGGCAGCCCACCCGCCTCACGGTAGAGGTGGCCGTCGGCGGCACGCCTTACCACAACAGCTACCCTCTGTGGGTTTATCCGGAGGCGGAAAACAAGATAACGGATTTGAAAAAAGGAATACTCATCACCTCTCATCTGACCGATGAAATGGGCAAAAAACTCGAAAACGGAGCCTCTGTATTGTGGCTCACGTCGCCTACGTCGGTACGTGAAGACAGCGTGCTCAATGCCTCGCTGCCCGTTGTTCAGGGCCTTTTCCAGACCGACTACTGGAATTACCGCATGTTCAAGACCATCTGCGAGAACAACAAAAAGCCCGTTTCACCGGGCACATTGGGCATTTTTACGCACCCGGAGCATCCGCTCTTCCGCGGTTTTCCTACCGAGGAGCACACCAACTGGCAGTGGTTCAGCATCATCAAGGGCTCCAGTCCCATGATACTTGATGTCTTCCCACGCTCCTACCGGCCCATTGTGCAGGTGATAGACAACATCGAACGCAACCACAAGTTGGGTCTTGTGTTCGAGTTCAAGGTAGGCCGGGGGCGCCTGCTGGTGTGCATGAGCAACCTGCGGCGGCAGCTGCAATATCCCGAGTCGCGGGCTTTCTACCGCTCGATGCTGCAGTACATGCACTCTGCCGACTTCCGTCCGTCGTTCTCCATCAGCTTTTCAGAGCTGAAGGCAACGCTCTCCCGGCAGGCCGCAAGTGCCGAGATAGGCGAACTGAGGAACATTTCGTACGATTAATCCGCCGTTTTCAGCCTCCTAAAACGCATGAGAGCCGAGGTTTGCCCCAGCTCTCATGCGTTTTGTTTCTTTACCTTTTGCTTATTCCCTCACCCTCTCCAGGCTCTGTTCCAGCTGCAGGAGGAAGCGCTTCTTGTCAAGTCCGCCGCCGTAGCCGCCGAGCTTCCGGTTGCTTGCTATGATGCGGTGGCAGGGAATGATGATGGAAATGGGGTTGGCACCGTTGGCATTCGCCACTGCCCGGTAGGCCGTGGGACGGCCCAGCCGCGCTGCTTCTTCGGCGTAGGAAATGGTCTCTCCGTAGCCCACAGTCTGCAAGATGCGCCACACCTGCTGCTGAAACGGCGTACCGCAGAGCTGCATCGGAATATCGAACGCGCTGCGGCGGCCGGCGAAATACTCGTCTAACTGCATGCCGGTTTGCGTAATGACGGGCGTAATACCATCGATGAAATGGGCCTGAAATGCGTTTTTCAGCCTTTTTACCGTGCGTGACTCGTGCCCCGGCAGAATGAAATCGCACATGCACAGCTTGCCCTCAAGCGAGCCTAAGCGCAGCTCGCCAACCGGCGAATGATAGATGGATGTGGTTATTTCCATTGTTTCTGGGTGTTGGGTGATGGGATTTTGGGTGATAGGTGATGGGTGTTGGGTGGTAATGGTGTGACCTTTTGGGTGATGGGTGTTAGGTGTTGGGTGGTAAATGGATACCTGATGAAGGTGCTGCCGGCCTACTTTTTCTTCGGTCGGCGGCGTGCCCAGCCCTCTTCATTGAAGTCAGGTTCCTCGCCTTTGAGCTTGAACGAGTTGCCTTTTATGAGCTCCCGCCAGTCGCCGTTGTCCTCTGTACGGAACTTGCGGGGCGTGCGCGGCTTGGCGTCGCGGCTGCGCGAACGGCTCTCGCTGCGGTCGCCACGGGTGCGGGGGCCGTGCCCCTGCTCGTCGGCATCGTTGCAACGAACCTCCCGACCCTTGTAAACGGTGCCGTTGAGGCCGCGCATCACCTTGGCCGCATCTTGCTCCGGCACCTCTATATATGAGAACTTCTGCAGCAGATCGATATGTCCCACCTCCTGGCGGCCATGAACATGGGCGTTGATGAACTGCATCACCTCGCCCGGATAGAAGCCGTCGGCCTTGCCCAGATTGATGAAGAGGCGCTTGTAGCCTGTTTCGGCCTCGTGCTTGCGGCGCCCGGACGATACCTTTCCGTGGTTTCGGCCCTCGCCGCGGTCGTCTCCGCGCTTGCGGGTCGATGTAGGTTTCTCTATGGCCGGCGCGTTCTTGTAGTATTCAAGGAAGCGACCGAAGGTGATGGTTACCATCTTCTTGATGATGTCTTCTTTGTCTATGTACTCAAACTGGCGGTTGATGTCGCCCATGTAGGGGGCAATCTGCTCCTCGTCGACGTCGGTTTTCATGATGTCATCCATGACTTTGAAGAGTTGCTTCTTGCATATTTCCTCGGGAGAGGGCAGCTCTCCGTCCACAAACTCCTTGCCGATGACCTTCTCTATGGCCTTTATCTTGAACTTCTCGCGTGTGTGAACGATGGAGATGGAGGTGCCTTTCTTGCCCGCCCGGCCCGTTCGGCCGCTGCGGTGGGTGTAGCTTTCGATGTCGTCGGGCAGTCCGTAGTTGATGACATGCGTCAGGTCGTCAACGTCCAGTCCGCGAGCAGCCACGTCGGTGGCCACGAGCAGCTGCACCGTATGCTGCCTGAACTTCTGCATGGTGAGGTCTCGCTGCTGCTGCGAGAGGTCTCCGTGCAGCGACTCGGCATTGTAGCCGTCGCGTATGAGCTTGTCGGCAATCTCCTGCGTTTCCAGCTTCGTGCGGCAGAAGATGATGGCGAAGATGCGCGGATAGAAGTCAACAATGCGCTTCAGTGCCAGATACTTGTCCTTGCTGTGCACCATGTAGTAAACGTGGTTCACGAATTCGGCGCCCTCGTTGCGGCTGCCCACCACTATTTCCTTATAGTCATGGAGGTAGTTCTTGGCTATTCTTTCAATCTCCTTGCTCATGGTTGCGGAGAAGAGCAGCGTGTTGCGGTCGGCCGGAACGCCCTCAAAGATGGCGTTGATGCTCTCGGAGAAGCCCATGTTGAGCATCTCGTCGGCCTCGTCGAGCACCACGTTGCGCACGGCGTCGAGCTTGGCAACGCCGCGTTTCATGAGGTCGATGAGGCGCCCCGGCGTGGCCACGATAATCTGAACGCCGTGGCGGAGCTGGCGTATCTGCGTCTCGATGGAGGTTCCGCCATAGACCGGAACCACGTGCAGGCCGTCGATGTACTTGGAAAAGGCATTGAGGTCGTCGGCTATCTGCAGGCAGAGCTCGCGCGTAGGCGACAGGATGAGCGCCTGCGTTTCCCTGCTCTGCGGGTCTACTTTCTGCAAAACGGGAATGCCGTAGGCAGCCGTCTTGCCCGTGCCGGTCTGTGCCAGCGCGATAACATCGTTGCCCTCGCCGAGCAGATAGGGTATAACTTCTTCCTGGACCGGCATGGGATGCTCGAATCCTAACTCACTGATGGCCTTTCTGATGTGCTCAGAAACGCCCAATTCTTCGAATGTTTTCAATGTTGTTGATGTTTAATTGTCCTGTAAAAAAGGGACAGCCAACCACCAACAAGAACCCACATAGCACGCGATAGTTCCTCTTTAGCGGAGGAACCAATGAGGTGGTTCGTTCCCTTTGTACGGCTGCAAAGTTACGTAAAATATTTGGAAATCAGCGCCTTTGTGGCCTTTATTATCGTTTGTTTACACAAAAAAGCCGCTGCGTGGCGGCCGGCGTGCGCACGTTCTGTAAGCAAAAGGCAGGCTGCCCGGTGGCGGCATGCCCCGGAAGGGAACCTTACAGGCACGTTTGTTGCCGGCAGGAAACTCGCGAACGAATGATTTCTGTAACCGCATGTGTATCAGCTACTTTCGTCCGTCCGCATCTCCTGCGTTCTTGGAGCTATCGTTCAAGGGCCTTGAAGGTATGGGTCAAGGCCGCTGAAGCATACCTTCAAGGCCCTTGAACGATAGCTCCGCCATAGCGGCTGCAAACATGCAGACTTTACGGAACGCCGGATTGGCTGACCACGCGCGGGCCTCCGCATGCGGTTTTGCAGAGGTCTGGCCATGTTGGTTGTAACCGTATTTTAACAATAACGTAATATGTAAGTTTGCCCTGATATAGATATTTCTGCCTAACTTTACACAAATTATTTGAGTCATTATATGAAAGAGAATAAGAAGAAGATGCTGGACAAAATCAGCAAACTGTTGAAGAAGAACTCCGGTTTTGAGAGTAAAGTGCTCACATTGGCCTTGCAGAAGCTGGACGAGGGCGACTATGTGCTCGAAGGTCATTTCGTTTATACAGCCAATCTGAAACGGCTGGTGTACGTGCTGGGCGACAAGGCTTCGCTTGCCATTCCCGAAGGAGTGGAAGAAATAGGCGACCGGGCGGTCATGGGGAAGAAGAGTCTGACCGCGCTCACGCTGCCCAAGACGCTTAAGAAAATAGGACGCGACGCCTTCAGCGACTGTGATGCCCTTGCCAGCGTGGTGGTTCCGGCTTCTGTGGAGCACATTGAGGCCTATGCCTTTTCCGATTGCGACAGCCTGAAGAGCGTCTACTTTGAGGATGTACCTAAGGAGCTGAGCCGCAAGGCCTTTGCCGAATGCGAGAACTTGCAGGTGTTCTCCGTTCCCGCCGACGGAGTGAAGGCAATCCGCAAGGCCCTGCACGTGAACGAAGATGACTTGGAGTTCATGGTAGATGGCCGCAAAGACGAGCCCAAGCCCGCTGCTCCCGCCAAGAAGGAGGCCGCAGCACCGGCCAAGAAAGAGGCTGCCGCGCCTGCCAAGAAAGCCAAATAAGGGCGCTGCTGCAAAGGACCTCTCGTTCTCCTACTTACTTTCCATCCTCCGTTTATGACTAAAAAGAAATTGACGAAAGCGATGTATGTCGACCGTGATGTCAGCTGGATGTACTTCAATCACCGCATTCTGCAGGAATCACGCAAAGAATATGTCCCGCTGCTCGAGCGTATCTCGTTCCTCGGTATCTACTCCAACAACCTCGATGAGTTCTTTCGCGTCCGCGTGGCCTCGCTCAACCGCATCCTTGAGAGTGACGACGCGACGCCCAAGATGCGGCAGGAAGTGAAGAAAGCGCTGAAAACCATCACCAAACTTAACGAGCAGTACAGCCATGAGTATTCAGAGGCAACGCAGCAGGTGATGCGCGAACTGGAACTCCACAACATCAGGCTGCTCAACGACAAGCAACTGAACGGGGAGCAGCAGGCCTGGCTTCGCGACTTCTACTACGACAGGCTTAACGGCGATACCAACCCGATATGGGTCAGTGAGATGAAGGACTTCAGCGTATTGGAGGACAACCGCATCTATCTACTCGTAGAAATGACGGAGAAGGATGCCAAGAAACCCAAGTATGCCATTATCAAGGTGCCCGACAAAAACCATGGTCGCTTTGTCAAGATACCACGCTCCGAGGGCTTCGACAACCTGATGTATCTCGACGATGTCATCCGGTTTTGCCTGCCGCTCATATTCAGCGGGTTCAAGAAAAGCACCTACCGCGCCTACAGCTTCAAGTTTACCAAGGACGCGGAAATGGAGGTCGACAACGATGCCGACTACAGCACGATGGAGCGCATAGCCCATGGAGTGAGCAGCCGGAAGAGAGGCGAGCCCATCCGGGTGGTTTATGACCGCAGTATGCCGCGTGACATGCAGAAGAAGGTGATGCAGAAACTCAAGATTCGGGATAACGACACAACGCTCGGAAGCGAATGTTACCAGAACCATAAAGACCTCATGAACTTCCCTGACTGCGGCCACTTGGAGCTGCGTTATCCGCAATGGAAGCAGGTGATGAAACCGGAATTCCTCTCTTCTCGGAGCCTGCTTGACCTCATTCGAGAAAAAGACCGCTTCATCCATGTTCCCTATCACAGCTTCAACGGTTACATCCGGTTGCTCCGGGAGGCGGCTCTGAAACCCGAAGTGAAGGAAATCAAGACCACGCTCTATAGGTTGGCCAAGGATTCCAAGGTGGTGGAAGCCCTCATCTGCGCAGCTCGCAACGGGAAGAAGGTAACTGCCGTGGTTGAACTTCTTGCCCGTTTCGACGAAGAAAGCAACATCATGTGGAGCAAACGGATGCAGGAAGAAGGCATCAACGTGGTCTTCGGCGTCGAAGGACTTAAGATTCACTCCAAGCTACTCTACATTAAAGACAAGAAAGGAAGCGTGGCCTGCGTGGGTACAGGTAACTTCCACGAGAGCAATGCCAAGGTTTATACCGACTATCTGATGATGACGGCGCGCCCATCCATCGTTACCGAGGTGGCAAAAGTGTTCCAGTTCATCGAGCGACCGTTCCAACAGGTGCGCTTCAACCAGCTGCTCGTCTCGCCAAACTCCATGAAGCGGCGCATTCTCCGTATGCTCGACATTGAGATAAAGAACGCTAAAGAGGGCAAGGAGGCATGGTTGAAGATGAAGATTAACCACATCACAGACTATGAAATGGTAGCTAAACTCTACGAAGCCTCGCAGGCCGGCGTGACTGTTGACATCCTCCTGCGCGGCAACTGCTCGCTTGTTCCGGGCGTGCCCGGACTCTCCGACAACATCCGGGCTGTGGGTATCATCGACCGTTATTTAGAACACAGCCGGATACTGATATTCTGCAACGGCGGCCGGAACAAGTATTACCTCGGTTCGGCCGACTGGATGCCGCGCAATCTGCTTAGTCGCATCGAGGTGATGACCCCGGTCTACGATGATGAACTCAAGGCCGATTTGATGAATACGGTCGAGACGGGGCTCGCCGACACCACCAACGGCCGCATCATTGACGGCAACGGCGGCAACCAACTGCAGGAAGGAGAGCCCCTGAGAAGCCAGGCCGAGCTCTACGAATATTACGCCAATCAGTATCCTGCAACGGCTCCAACGGAGTAGCGGCCGTCTTGGCAGGCCCCTCCTTCAGTGGGCCAGCCGGGAGAAAGACCACTCCATTCGTTCCAAATTCTAAGAAACAATAATCGCCCGAACCCCCGGCCGCCTCTCCGAAAGGATGGAACTGAAAGCCGGAAGGATAGGGTTTCAGTAAGATGAAGAAGACACTGGCATCCATTGACATCGGCTCTAACGGAGCCCGATTGCTGATCAAGAAGTTTGATGATGAGGCTGTAGGCCTCCAACGTGTAAAGAAACTCATGTTCATCCGCATCCCCCTGCGCCTTGGTAAAGACGTTTTCTCTTTGGGAAAAGTGTCAAAAGAGCGCGAAGAGATGATGATGCGCATGATGAAAGGCTACAAGCAGTTTATGAAACTCTACCAGGTAGACGCCTACAGGGCCTGCGCCACGGCCGCCATGCGCGATGCCGACAACGGAATGGACATCCTTCAAAAGATTCAGAAGCGCACCGGCATAGAGCTCGAGATTATCAAAGGGGCCGACGAAGCGCTCCTTTTGGTGAACAATCTGGTAGAAAAAACCGACTCGAACGAGGGCAACTTCGCCTATGTTGATGTGGGTGGCGGCTCTACGGAGGTATCACTTATCCATGACGGATATCTGGTCGACAGCCATTCCTACAACATCGGAACGCTTCGCCTGCTGTCAGAGAAAGTGAAACCCGAGGCATGGAAAGAGATGGAAGCCGACCTGCAGGGCTATGCCGGCAGCTATTCCGACATCCGCATCATTGGTTCAGGCGGCAACATCAACAAGTACTACAACCTTGCCAAGGAGCAAGACGCCAAAAAACGGATATCAGTGGCCGAGCTGCAGCGCCTTTATGCAGAGCTGAAGCCCATGACCATCAACGAACGCATGGAGGCTTATGGTCTCAAAGACGACCGAGCTGACGTCATCGTGCCCGCAGGCAAGATATTCCTCGATGTGGCCAAACAACTCAATTGCAGCGAGATACTCGTGCCAAACATCTCCTTGGCCGACTCTATCGTCGATGGTCTCTACCGCCAACTGCGTGACAGCGGCTGACCGTTCACCCCACTTAACAAGCCCGTAGCTGCTGACGGGCGCCGGCCAGTCAATGCCCAGATACCCGCGGAGCCATCATCCTGAATCTGTAAAAAGATGCCCTTTTCGCTTTGCGGTCAGCATTTTTTGTGCTAACTTTGCCCAAATGAAAATAGCAGTATATTGTTCGGCCAACAACAACATTGACCCCGACTTCTTCAAAGAGACGCAAGCACTGGGGCACTGGATAGCCCGCAACGGCTACGATCTGGTTTTCGGAGGCACCAACACCGGGCTGATGGATTGCATCGGCAAGGCCGTTAAGGAAGCCGGAGGGCGCACCATAGGCGTGGTTCCGCAGATAATAGAGAAGGGCGGACGCACCTTCGGCGACCTGGATGTTGACATTCCGTGCGACAACCTGAGCGACCGAAAGGAGCTGATGACGGCCCAGAGCGACGTGGCCATCGCCCTGCCGGGCGGCATCGGCACGCTCGACGAGGTGTTCTCTACCGCCTCCTCGGCCACCATCGGCTACCACAACGAGCGCGTCATCATGTATAACATGAAGGGATTCTGGAACTCCCTGCGCTCTCTCATGGACGACCTGCAGGCGCGCAACATGATTCGCGGCGACTACAAGCAGCATATCGAGTTTGCCGACAGCCTCGACGACATTGCCGGCATCATCGGAGGAATGATTTAATCACTCCGTCCCCATCGTCTTCTAAACCTTTTCCCGCCGTCCTGCAAGGTGCCTGACGCATCCTTGCAGCTATGCTTTTGCAACTTTCGACAGGTGTCGCACGATTGTGTGACAGGTGTCGAAAGACCGTGCGACAAGTGTCGAAAGTTCCCGGAGTTGGCATTCAGCCCTTTCTTTTTTGATTTTTAGGATGGTTGATTGGCTGATTTAATCAGCCCGCTGCCCACATATCATCCCCTCCTCCGCCTCCCCTTGGAAAGGGGAGGGTACCGTTTTGACTTGCTGCTATGGCTTACCACACATTATTTATATATGGAGCGTGAAGGCGCCAGGGTATCCTCCCCTTGGAAAGGGGAGGTTGTGAGGGGATGATTTTGCAAGGAACAGAAGCCCGAAGGCAACCGGCAGGCGGCCTTCGGGTAAGGGAGCAAAAGCATGGGTGCATGGCCCGTGGCAGGCAAGAGGGGCTTACACGCGGCCGTATAATAAATAGGAGAGAAGGACGAGCAGGGCGATGATGGCCGCTGCCCCCAGCAACAGCGAGAGGTAAAGGGTGTTGCGGTCGGCCTTGTCAGCCTGCCTGTCAAAGAGCGGAGTGCCGCTCCAGCTGTCTATCTCGTCCATCAGGCGGCGGTCGGAGCAGCGGTACAGTCCCATGTCCGTTTGCAAGCAGCCGTGCTTCTTCAAAGTAACGGTCAGCTTTTTGTGCGCCGATGTGCGGACGCCTGATGCCGAGAGCTCCCGCCGGTAGGTGCAGGAGGCAATCTCGTTCCACCTTACTTTTCGTTTCCATTCAGCCACTTCGATGCCTTCGTTGTCCAGAACAAGATAGTCCTTGCTGCCCGTCAGATACGGCAGAATGGTGAAGAAGGCTATTCCCGCGGCTATCAACGCGCACGTAATCCAGCCGTTGGCGGTGTTGCGGCAGCACAGCGTGAAGGCTGCCAACAGCAGGATGGCCGCAGAACCGATGTAAAGTGTTGTGTAGCTTTGGCCTATGTAGAGTTGGTTTTTCATGCTACAAGGGAATAAAAGGTGTCGGTAAGCGGGGCCGCAGGCCGGCAAACGGGCAGCGCAAGCGAAGCGGGAGGGCGGCTGATGCTGCTTCCGCTTCGCCTGCCTGGTAAGCAGCGGTTTACTTTCTCCACAGTTTGTTCATGTCTTCCAGCGTCTTTCCCTTGGTCTCGGGCACCAGTTTCCACACGAAGAGGGCGGCCAGCACGCAGATTGTTCCGTAGAGGCCGTAGGTGAACCAGTGGCCGAAGTGGTCGCCCTGGGTAAGGTGCATGTTGAACATCGGTACGAAGGAAGAGCTCACAATCCAGTTGAATATCCACTGGAAAGCCACCGCCACGGCCACTGCCTTGCCCCGGATGGTGTTCGGAAAGATTTCGGAAATGAGCACCCAGCATATCGGTCCCCACGACATCATGAAGCTGGCAGAGTACAACATGATAGCTACCATGGTTACGAGTTGGAACTCCGGGCTGCCGAAAGTCAGCGCCACGAGGAACGCACCCACTGCCATGCCGATGCTGCCGGTAATGAGCAGGGGCTTGCGACCCCACTTCTCGACCGTGAAAATGGCAATAAGGGTGAACGAAAGGTTGATTACGCCCATGATTACTGTTTGCACCATAGGGTTATCCATGCCCATGTCGCCGAAGATGCGGGGCGCATAGTAGAGCACAGCATTGATGCCGATGGCCTGCTGGAACACGCTCAGCATGATGCCGATGAAGATGCACAGGAAGCCGTAGGAGAAGAGTTTCTCCGTCTTCTCGGTAACGGTGTTGCGTATGTCGCTGATGATTGCGGCCGCCGCACTGCTGCCGTTGATGCGCGTGAGCACGTGCAGGGCCTTGTCGTCCTGGCCCACCATGACGAGGTAACGCGGCGTTTCGGGCACAAAGCAGATAAGAATGGCGAACAGTCCGGCCGGTACCATCTCGCTGCCGAACATGTAGCGCCAGCCCGTAGCGGTGGTCCAGGCGGCTGCGTCGGGGTTCAGTATCTGGTTGGCGCCGTTCACCATGTCGATAACAGGATTGGCATGGCTGCCCAGGATGAGGAAGTTGACGAAGTAAACCACCAGCTGGCCGCCGATAATGGCAAACTGGTTCCAGCTTACGAGCATGCCGCGGATGTTGCTGGGTGCCACCTCGCCAATGTACATGGGGCAGATGGCAGAGGCCAGACCCACGCCGATACCGCCGATGACGCGGTAGATGTTGAAGGCGATGAGCAGCGAGTAAGTGGGCTGACCCTTGGGAAAGAGGCCGAAACTCTCGGGCATCATGGAGCCCCAGGCGGAGATGAAGAAGAGCAATCCGGCCAGGATAAGCGACCGCTTGCGGCCTAAGTTGGTGGCCAGAAAGCCCGAAACGGCCGAGCCGATGACGCATCCCACGAGGGCGGAGGCGCAGGTAAAGCCGTGCCAACCATTGGTGTAGGTAAAGTCCTTGGCGCCCATGAAGAACGCCTGCAGGCCCTTTTCGGCCCCTGAAATTACGGCCGTGTCGTAGCCGAAGAGCAAGCCGCCGAGCACGGCGACCAGCACGATAGAGAAAAGGTAGGCTCTGCTACCCGTTTGATTTTGGTTCATGAGGTGTTATTTGATAGTTACGTTGATGCTTTGCAGGTTGCTCTCGGCGCTCGAGGAGCCTACCATGACGGTGTATTTGCCGCTCACCACGCGCATGGTGTTGGTCGTTTCGTCCCATGTCTCGAAGCGTTCACGCGGCATGGCGATGGTTACCGTCTTGGTTTCTCCGGCCTTGAGGCTCACCCGGGCGAAGCCGCGCAGGCTCTTGATGGGGCCCTGCCGGTCGGCCGGTCGGCGGATGTAAACCTGCACAATCTCGTCGCCGGCGCGCCGGCCGGTATTGGTTACGGCAACCGTTACGGTGCCTTGGGCGTACCGGGGCTGGCCGTAGGCGAAGGTGGTGTAGCTGAGTCCGAAGCCGAAAGGATACAAGGGCCGCCCGCTGAAGTAGCGGTACGTGCGCCCGCGCATGCTGTAATCGCTGAAGTCGGGCAGCTGGCTGGCGTCGCGGTAGAACGTTACGGGTAGCTTGCCGCTGGGGTTACAGTCGCCAAAGAGCACCTCGGCCACGGCCTGCCCGCCCTTTTCGCCCGGGTACCAGGCCTGCAGGATGGCGTCGGCATGCTCGCTCTCGGGCACCAGACCTATGGCCGAGCCCGAGCAGTTCACGTAAACAACCTTCTTGCCGGCCTCGTGCAGCGCCTTGATGACGGCCCGCTGGGTGGCCGGAAGCTCGATGTCGGTGCGGTCGCCGCCCCGGAAGCCATCCACGCTTACGGGCATTTCCTCGCCCTCAAGCCGCGGAGAGATGCCGCCAACGAAGATAACCACGTCGGCATCCTGCACCTGCGCCGTGATGGCAGCAGGCTCCTGCGGCCCCGTGAGGGGGCAGGCAACGAACCTGACGTTGTTGCTCTGGCTCCGGATGCCGTCGAGTATGGTTACCGTGTGCCGCGGAAAGCCGTTGTAGTTGCCCCACTGCATGGTGGAATCCACTGCGTTGTCGCCCACCACGGCTATGCGCAGGCCGGCGTTCTTGGGCAGAGGCAGGATGCCGCCACGGTTCTGCAGCAGCGTAACAGACTCCCTTGCCATCTGCAAGGCCAGTCCGCGGTGCTCGTCGCTGGCTATGCAGCTGGCCGGAATACGCGTCCAGGAGACGAGCGAGTCGGGGTCAAAGTCGCCCAGTTCGAAGCGTGCCTGCAGCAGTCGTTTTAAGCTCGTGTCCATCTGCTTCTCGCTTACGAGCCCCGCCCTCACGGCATCGGGCAGCTTGGCATATACGTTGCCGCACTCTACATCGGTGCCTACGGCCACTGCCTTGGCCGATGCCTGCTCGGGCGTTTTCACGTATTCGTGGCGTCCCGGCTCCCAGAAGTCGCTTATGGCGCCGCAGTCGCTCGTCACGAGTCCGCCGAAGTGCCACTCCTCTCGCAGTATCTGCTGCAGCAGCTTGTTGCTTCCGCAGCAGGGCTGGCCCTCGAAACGCTGGTATGCACACATCACCTCGGCCACGTGGGCGTCCTCAACAAGCGACTTGAAGGCCGGCAGATAGGTTTCGTAAAGGTCGCGCGGCGAGAGCGACTCTATGTCCATCTGGTGGCGGCTCCACTCGGGGCCGCTGTGTACGGCAAAGTGTTTGGCGCATGCCAGCAGCTTGCGGTAGCGCGAACCGGGCAGGGCGCGGCCGCGGGAGTCCTGCCCCTGCAGGCCGTTGACTACGGCCCGGCCCATTACGGCGGTAAGATAGGGGTCCTCGCCGTAGGTTTCCTGTCCGCGCCCCCATCGCGGATCGCGGAAGATGTTGATGTTAGGCGTCCAGAAGGAGAGGCCGCGGTACTGCTCCAGCCGGCCGTTGCGGCGGGCCAGGGTGTTCTTGGCGCGGGCCTCGTCGCTTACGGCCGTGAAGACGCGCAGCAGCAGGTCATCGTCCCACGAGGCTGCCATGCCCATGGTGATGGGGAACACCGTGGCCGTGCCATTGCGCCCCACGCCGTGCAGGGCCTCGTTCCACCACTCGAAGCGGGGAATGCCCAGGCGCCCGATGGCGGGCGAGTTGTTCTGCATGAGGCTTGCCTTCTCCTCCAGGGTAAGGCGCTTGCAGAGGTCTTCGGCTCGCTGCGAGGCCGGCAGGTTGGGGTCTTGGAACGGGTACTGCTGGGCCTGTACGGAGGCCGAGAGCAGCAATGCGGAAAGCAGAATCTGCAGTTTTTTCATGTCGTAGCGTGTTGAATTCAGGTTGGTAGAATATGTGCGGCCATGTAAAGCCGATGCAAATATACATATTTTATTTAACAACGAGGCTTCTTCCGTTCATAAATTGAGCGCCTGCAGGGGCGGGGGAGCCCTCTTGCGGCCGGTTTCCGCGCACCCGGCACAGCGCCTCTGGCGGCGGTGCTTGTAACTACCTGCACTGCAACAACTTACGGGCAGCGTTGCCGGAGGTGTCCTTCAAGGCGCCTGAATGCCCTCTTCAAGCGCCTTGAAGGATAGGTTCGGGCGCCTTGAAAGGGGCATGTTGCAATTGCGCTGGGTAGGTTCACCCTCGCCCGCGGCATGCAGGGAGGGCTCCGGACGCGAGTTGCAGGCGGCTCAACTCTTGATGACGGTGCAGAGCTTGAGCACGTCGTGCTCGAACGAGTCGCGGTTAATGGCCTTGTTCTTCATGGCCGAACGGTAGTTGTAGATGGTCTGCGGCGAGTAGAAAAGCAGCCCCGCAATCTCCGAACTCTCCCTGACGCCGAGGCGGATGAGGGCGAAAATGCGCAGTTCTGTAGTCATGGCGTGGTGGCGGTCAACCTCAATGCGGGCCTCGGGGCGCAGCAGTTGGTTGAATTCTGTTATGAAAGTAGGGTACAGATCGAGGAAAGCCTTGTCGAAACGGTTGAGGAACGTGGCCGCATCTTCTTCCGAGAGGCGCGACGAAGATATCTGGCTGAGCAGCTCGTTCACCTGGTTGGCCTTGATTTTGCGCTTCACCAAGGTCTGGTAACGGCTCAGTCGGTCGATGTACTTGGCGCAGAGGTCGATGTAGAGTTTGGCCAGTCCCTCGCGCTTCTCGTTGGTTTCGATGAGCTGGCGGTTGAGTTCCTTGAGCCTGCCGTTGAGGCCCACCAGCTGCTCATTGGTCATGGCGAGGGCCTTGCGGCTGAAGGTGAGGAGGCTGTTCTGCCTGAATATCCAGTATAAAGCAGCCACCATGGCCAGTGCCAGGACGGAGATGAAGATGAGGGAGTAGCGCATGCGGTCGTTCTGTTGCTTCACCTTGGCCTGGTAAGTGGACACGATGACGGGCAGTTTCTGCGATATCTCGAGGATGCGCAGGCGGCTGTTGTAGAACTTGGCATCGTTCATCGAGATGCTGATGTAACGCTCCGCCCGCTCCACATTGTCGGGATCCTGCTCAAAGAGGTACACGGCAAGGTTCTGCAAGGCCAGGTACTGCTTGGTTGAATGTTCCGCATCGCTGATGCAGGCCATGATGAGATACTTCTCGAAGTCCTGCTCGTTTTCCTGTATCCGGTAGAGGTCGGAGAGCGCAAAGCATGTCATGGCATAGAAATGGGAGTCGGGTTTCATCTTTGCCAGTGCCTTTTGGTAGTAGGAAATGGATGCAGCGGGGTCGCTCTTCACGTAGTTGCAGTACTCGCCCATGTAGTATTCGTAGCCTTCTCTTTGGGGTGAGAGGTAGCGAATGCCCTTAACCAGGTAGTATTTGGCGGCATCACGGTACTGCGGACTGTAGAAGTTGTCGTTGCAGTACTCTGCCCAGAAGTTGTAAAGGCGGAAACAGGTGAAGTAATAGTCGAACAGCAGGCGGCTGTCTATGGAGCTCTCGCGGATGCGCTCCACCGTTTTTACGGCCTCGCTGTACAGTCCTCCGCTCGAAAGCAGGTCGGCTTTGAGGATGATGTTCAGGTCGGTGTAGTAGTTGTCGTTCACTTCCGAGGCCAGCTGCAGGCCCTTGTCGACGTAGGCCATGGCAGAGTCGAACTGGAAAACGCTGTACTGCTTGTATATTTCATGGTATATCTGCAGCTTGAGACGGGGGTTGGTTTCCTGGCCGATGTGCTGTTTACGGTACTCTATTCGTTCCCTTTTCACCGAATCTATGTGCTGCTGCATCTGCAGAACGCTGTCTAATCGGTCCAGCATACCAATGTTGTCGGCATGCAGGGGAACCGTCAGAGCGAAGCATATGCAGAAAAGAAAAAACTTGTTCATAACCTTTCTCATCTTTGCTTGCCGCAAAGATAAATAAAAAAGACCAAATAATAGTTATCTACTTTTGTTTTTTGCGAAAGTAGCCTGACAGGCCCATTCCTGCTGCATTTATCGGTATTTTCGTTTATAAATAATCTACCTGACATATACTTATATGAATAAGGAGACGAATTAAAGGCTAAATTTATCGCCAAAAGTAAAAACCAATTCTATTATTAACTTAATAAAAAGATGATGAAAAACATTTTCACAAGGAGATTACTGTTCCTTTTGGCGGGTTTCCTGTTTGCAACGGCCTCGTTTGCGCAGTCTACGGTCAAAGGTACTGTAACCGATGAAACAGGAGAACCTGTAATTGGCGCCACCGTTAAGATTAAAGGTGGCAAGGTTGGTGGTGTTACCGACATGGACGGAAACTTCACTGTGAGCTGCGACCCGCAGGCTACACTGGAAGTCTCTTATGTGGGTTATCTGACCCAGGATGTTGCTGTAGAAGGCCGCACACAGATAGACATCAGGCTGCGTGAAGACAGGCAGTCGCTCGACGAGGTTATCGTAGTGGGCTATGCCGTGGGCAGCAAGCATACTGTTTCAGGTGCCATAGACCGCGTAAAGAAAGAAGACATGAACAAGGGCGTTGTGACCAGCCCGTCGGATGCCCTGAAAGGCAAGGTTGCCGGCGTGGTTATCAGCCAGTCGGGCGGAGACCCGATGGCCACGACGCATGTTCGTGTGAGGGGAACTTCTTCGCTCTCGGGCGGTAACGACCCGCTGATTATCATCGACGGTGTATTCGCCGACATGACCATGTTTAACTCTCTGGCCCCTGACGACATTGAGAGCATGACCATACTCAAGGATGCTTCCGAGACGGCTCAGTACGGTTCGCGCGGTGCATCGGGCGTTATCGTGGTGACAACTGCCAAAGGCAAGAACGGCTATACAAGCCTGAGCTACAGCGGACAGTTCGGTGTGAACACGGTGTTCAAGAACTTGGACATGATGGGAGCTGGCGAATACCGCTCTGCGGCCAAGAACTTAGGACTCACGTTTACCGACATGGGCGGCAATACCAACTTCCTCAAGGAGGTGGAACGCAATACTGGACTGACGCAGAACCATAACATCGCCTTCTCGTCAGGTTCCGAGAACTCCACCCTGCGCGCCTCTTTGGGCTTCATACTCCGGCAAGGTGCGCTCAAGAACTCTGACATGAAGAACTACACGGTGAAGCTGGACGCCACGCAGTTCGCCTTCGACAAGCATCTGAAACTGGAGCTCGGCGTCTTCGGTTCAGAGCGTGACGGCAACATACAGTACGACATGCACCGCATGTTTTATTCGGCCGCAGCCTATAATCCCACCTATCCCAACGTGAGAAACGATAAAGGCATCTGGGACGAAGACCTGCTGGCAAACGAAATCTACAATCCTCTGGGCCTGCTGGACATTGATGATTACTACAAGGATGCCATGATTAACGTGCATGGTAAGGCCACATGGACCATCATCGACGGCCTGTCGCTGAGTGCGTTCGGCTCTTATTCCTATTGGAACCGCGACAACAAGTTCTACATTCCCAATGATATCCGCATGGGAGAGGTGAACGGCAACGGCTGGGCTTATATTGCCGGAACCAACCGCAAGGACTATATGGGCAACGTGCAGCTGAACTATTCCAAGGATTTCGGCAAGCATCACATCGATGCCTTGGCACTGATTGAAGGCCAGAAATATACCAAGGACTGGCACTCTACACAGGTTCACGGGTTTGAGACCAACTATTTTAAATACCATAACCTCAAGGCCGGAGCCAACGTAGCATGGGGAGATAACCAATCGGAGTACACGGAATACACGCTGAGTTCATACATGGGCCGCGTTAATTACATGTATGCCGACAGGTACATTGCAACGGTCAACGTGCGTACCGACGGCAGTTCAAAGCTCGGCAGCGGCCAGAAATGGGGCTGGTTCCCATCGGCTTCGGTGGCTTGGATTATGAGTAATGAACCTTGGATGAAGCGAATCAAGCAGATAGACAACTTCAAGATCAGGGCCGGATATGGCGTTACGGGTAATCAGGACGCCATTAACCCCTACACGTCGCTGGCTTTGATGGAGCCTAACGGTGTGACAAATGTCAACGGAAAGAATACAACGACGTTTGCCGTGACCTCGAACAGCAACCCCGACTTGAAGTGGGAGGTGAAGAAAACCTTTGATGCAGGCTTCGACCTGTCGATGTTCGACCAGCGTCTGAATGTCACTTTCGACTGGTACACCTCAACAACCAGCGATATGCTCTACACCTACACGGTTCCTGTTCCACCGTTTACTTACGACCGCTTGCTGGCTAACATGGGCGAAATGAGCAATACAGGATTTGAATTGGCCATAAGGGGCGACATCGTTCGCAACCAGAACTTCACCTTCAACTCCGGAGTGAACTTCTCGTACCAGAAGAACAAGCTTAAAAACCTGAGCGGAACGTACAAGGGACAGGAGCTAACAACGAGCAAGCACATTGCCGTTTCCAATGTGGGAGCAGCCGGTCTGACCCAGAATACGGGCGTTTCGTACCTGATAGAAGGGCAACCCATCGGCGTGTTTTACCTGCCTCACTGCACGGGTATAGGTGAGAACGGGCAGTATCAGCTTGCTGATCTCGACGAAAGCGGTACCGTTGACACCGGCGACAGTGGCGACCGCCAGGTTTGCGGACAGTCAATTCCAAAGTTCTACCTTGGCTGGGACCTCAATTTCAAGTACAAGAACTGGGATTTGACCATGCAGTTTAACGGCGCGTTTGGCCATAAGATTTACAATGCAACGGCCATGACGTACAGCAACATGAGCAACTTCCCGACCTACAACCTGCTCAGCGGCGCCGAAAACCTGAACAACGGCAAGGGCATTCACGACATTCAGATATCTGATTACTGGCTTGAGAAAGGCGATTACATGAACTTCGAGTATGCTTCTCTCGGCTATACATTCACCAAGGAAGCCCTGAAATGCAAGTGGATTAACAATATCCGGCTGGCTTTCTCGGTGAATAACGTCTGCACGCTGACAAGCTACAACGGCCTTACGCCCATGATTAACTCGGCCAACTTGATGAAACCCAACGGCGATTCGGACAACATCGGCCTGGATGACAAGAACATCTATCCGCTCTGCCGCACCTACACTCTGTCGTTATCCGTTAATTTCTAATTTCAAACCAATCTGAAAATCCATTATGAAAAAGTATATATTAGGCTCGCTGTTGCTCTCGACGGCACTCTTGACAGGCTGTTCTCTCGATGAGACTCCAAAGAGCAAGTTCAGTGAAGAAGAGGCTTTCAAGAGCCCGACACTGACTTATGTGAACACGGTGGCTAACGTTTATTCGGCCATAGGTAACTGCTGGTATGGCAGCGACGGCTCTGCCATCCACACGTTGCAGGAGTTTTCCTCCGATGCCACGATGCTTCCAGGCCGTCAAGGCGACTGGGTAGATGGCGGAAAGTGGCAGAACATCTTCCTGCATAACTTCGAGTCATCGGTCGATACATATAATAATGTATGGAATAACATCTACCGCATCATCGGCCTTTGCAACACTTCCATCGACAAGCTCAACCAGTTTGTCACGGTGAACCCCGAATATGCCGACTATGTTTATGAGCTTCGCGCGCTGCGGGCCTTGTTCTATTACAACGCCATGGACCTCTTCGGGCAGGTGCCCCTGGTCACTTCGTCGGAGGTGAGCGCCTCTTCCGTATCGCAGTCGAACCGTTCCGCCATCTTTGATTTTGTGACCAAAGAGCTGGCAGAGTGCATTCCGCACCTCTCCGACGGCAAATGCCAGAACAAGGGAGAGTACTACGGCCGCGTTACCCAGGCCGTTGCCTACATGTGCATGGCCAAGTGTGCCATCAATGCTCCCGTGTTTACAATCGACGACACATCGCCAACGAGCTACCAGGCTTTCGTAGGCACCGACCTCTCCGGCGCCTGCAAGGCCAGCGAGGCACAAGGTGCAACGGTCTCGGCAAAGGGAAAGAGCATCATGATAAACCTCGACGGAGAGTCGCGCAACGCCTGGCAGACCGTGATATACTGTGCCGACAAGATAAAGGCTCTGGGCTACAGCCTGCAGCCGGAGTATGCAGCAAACTTTGCGGTGAACAACGATGCTTCGGTTGAAAACATCTGGACGCGCCCCAACGACGATAAAATCTACAAGATAGACGACTACAACATCGTCCGCACCCTGCACTACAACCATGCCGGAGCCATTGGTTACCAGGGGTGGAACGGCGCTTGCGCCAGCGTCAGGGAGATGAGGGTGCACGGCTATGGCACGCCCGACGTTGACCCGCGCCTGGCCCTGAACTTCTATACCGACAAGGACTATATGGCCGGAACGGGCCAGGCAGTTAACGACGGAGCAACGGACAAGGACCTGGAATACATGCCGCTGGCTGTGCGGGTCGACTTTCCCGCAGGTTCCGACCCGCATGCCGTGAAGTGTGCCGGTGCCCGGATGAAGAAGTATGAGTTTGACAAAGGAACCACGGGGCAGTACTGTTTCAACAATGACCTCGTTATCTGGCGCTTTGCCGACGCACTGCTGCTGAAGGCCGAAGCCGAGTACCGCCTTGGCGATGCAGCCTCGGCACTGGCCACTGTCAACGAGGTAAGGCAGCGTTCCGGTGCAAAGGACCGCACTGCTCTTACGCTGAACGACATTCTGGACGAGCGAATGATAGAGCTGGCATGGGAAGGTACGCGCCGCCAAGACCAGATTCGCTTCTGCACCTTCACCCAACCCACGGCCGACCGCTATGTAGGCGTAACCCATAATGCCTCTGCCGGCAACTACAACGACGACAAGCAAGGCTACACCTGCGTATATCCCATTCCTTACGCAGTGCTGAACCTGAATGAAAGTCTGAAACAAAACCCCGGCTATTCGAAATGACAAAGTAACTTCTTACCCTGCTTCAGTGCGGCCGTTGCAGGCTCCGCAAGCCGTGTAATACGGCCCGGAGCTGCTTCGGCGGCCGTCTTCAAACTTCAATAGGTTAAAAAAGCAGCAGGTTGCCGCCCGGTTATTGCCGGGCGGTTTTTTTGTGTCTGGGCCTGCCGGTCGGGCTTTCCGGATTGTTAAAAAAATAAGATAAAACCGTACATGTGCAGCTCCGTTCCTGCAACCGTTGCCGTTGCAGGCAGATGCAGGCCAAAAGACGGCATTTTCCTTTGCTTCTGTAACGTGCTGGAAATCAGCCTCCTGTATCTTTGCTACCCTGTTTCCGTTTCCTCGAATTTATGCTTTTAGGCTCCAATAGCTATGCTTCAGCATCCTTGAAGCTATGCTTTGGTCTTGCCGAAGATGCCGTTCGGCGGGCTTGAATGATACCTTCAAGCCCGCCGGAGGCCGACTGCGCCTTTGCCGGAAGGTAAAAACCGCCTCGCGGGAGAGGTTTTCCGGCTTCGCAATTGCCATTTTCCCATTTTTCCGTTTGCCGCGTGAAGTGTTAAAATATGTCATAATTCGTAACAACTCCGTTCCGCTTCCGGCCTTGATTTGCCACCAGCAGGCGGAGCGAAACGGCAAGGGGCATGTGCCGCTGCGGCCCCACGGGTTGCCCGCAGGTGCCGGGGACGGACGCAAGTGGGTTCCACATGGCCATTAAGTAGGCAGGAGCGTCTTTGTAAGAAACTATTTGTATCTACTTTGACCAATTGATTACAAGCCCATACATAGTTGATTATCAAGTGTATATCCTTTCCATATTCCTGCTTGAAATCTACTTGTTGGCTACTTCTGCTTGGCCTGCGGAGCCAAAGCTCATAATTTTGCAAACATCAATCTATAACTAATAATTAAATCTATGAAGAAGTTGAAAAGACTATTAACCCAACGGTTGGCCTTGTGTCTTTTTGCCTTTATGCTGCCTCTGGGCTTGCTGGCGCAGGACATCGAGGTGAGCGGAGTGGTAAAGGACGACAAGGGCGAGACCGTTATCGGTGCAACCGTAGCCCAGAAAGGAACCACCAACGCTACCGTTACCGACCTGGACGGCAACTTCACGCTCAAGGTGCCGGCGCAGAGTACCCTTACCGTATCTTATATAGGATTTAAGACGGTGGAAGTTCCCGTACAAGGACAATCGGCACTGAGCATCGTTCTCAAGGAAGACAACCAGACCCTGAACGAGGTGGTGGTAGTTGGCTACGGCACGATGCGCAAGAGCGACCTCACCGGAGCCGTGGGCTCGCTGGCTGCCAAGGACATGGAGAACGCGCCGGTAACCAACATCGGGCAGGCCATGCAGGGCAAGATTGCCGGCCTGCAGGTGGTAGACGCCGGCAAACCGGGCGACAACGTGTCCATAAAGGTACGCGGACTGGGCTCCATTAACAACTGCGACCCGCTGGTGGTCATAGATGGCGTGCCCACGGACCTGGGGCTCAACGCGCTGAACATGGCCGACGTAGAGCGCCTCGACGTGCTCAAGGACGCCTCGGCCACGGCCATCTACGGCTCGCGCGGCGCCAACGGCGTGGTGATGATTACCACCAAGAAAGGCCGGGAGGGCAAGGGCACGCTCGCCTTTGCCGCCAACCTGTCCGTCCAGAACGCCACCAAGACGCCCAAACTGCTCAACGCAAGCCAGTACGCCGAGCTGAGCAACGACATGATGGCGGGCGCCGGCTACGACCAGAACCCCGAGTGGGTCAACCCGGCAGCTCTGGGCAGCGGCACCGACTGGGTGGACGAGCTGCTGCGCACGGGCTACATGCAGAACTACACGCTGAGCTACAGCGGCGGCAGCGACAAGGCCCACTACTACGTCTCGGGCGGTTTCCTGAACCAGAGCGGCATCGTGAGGAGCGTGAACTACCGCCGCTTCACGTTCCAGGAGAACAGTGACGCGCAGGTGCTCGACTGGCTCAAGTTCTCGAACAACATCACCGTGAGCGCCGATACCAAGAAGCAAGGCAGCTACGACATGGGAGGCACGTACAAGGCGCTGCCCGTTTTCGGCGTGAAAGACGAGAACGGAGAGTGGACGGGGCCCGAAGGAAACTCCAACTGGTACGGCAGCACGCGCAACCCCATTGGCCCCACGCAGACCGACAAGCAGAAAACCAACGGCTACAACCTGCTGGGCAACATCACGGCCGAGCTCACTCTGACCAAGTGGCTCAAGTTCAAGAGCACCTTCGGCGTGGATGCCAAGTTCTGGTTTATAGACAACTATACGCCCAAGTACAGCTGGAAGCCGATAGCAACCGAGGAGAGCAGCCGCTACAAGAGCGACAACAAGGCCTTTACCTACTTGTGGGACAACTACTTCCTCTTTGACCACACCTTCGCCCGCAGGCACCACGTGAGCCTCATGGCGGGAACATCGGCACAGTGGAACAACAACGACTACCTCAATGCACAGAAGAACGTGTTTGCCTTTGAGAACGTTCACGAGATGGACAACGGGCAGAAGATGCACGCCATCGGCGGCAACGAGAGCGAGTGGTCGCTCTTCTCGTACATGGCGCGTGCCAACTACGACTACGACAACCGCTACCTGCTTACGGCTACCATACGGCGTGACGGCTCCAGCCGGTTCGGCCGCAACAACCGCTGGGGCACCTTCCCGTCGGTATCGGTGGCCTGGCGCATCTCCGAAGAGCCTTGGTTCAAGAAGAACAACCTGCTGAGTGACCTGAAGCTGAGGGCCGGTTACGGCGTCACGGGCAGTCAGGCCAGCGTGGGCAACTACGGCTATCTGGCCTCTTACAACACCAGCGTCTATCCGCTGGGTTATAGCGGCACGGAGCAGTCGGCACTGGTTTCGTCGACCCTGGCCAACCCCAACATCCACTGGGAGGAGGTGGCGCAGAGCAACATCGGCTTCGATGCCGTGCTCTTCGACTCACGAGTCATGCTCACTTTCGATGCCTACATCAAGAATACTTCCGACATGTTGGTCAAGGCCTCCATACCTATAACCTCCGGATTTGAGGACACCAGCACTACTTATGCCAACGCCGGAAAGGTGCGCAACACGGGTTTCGAGATTTCGCTCAACACCGTGAACCTGCGCGGTCCGCTGGAGTGGGAGACCAACGTGGCCTACACGTACAACCGCAACAAGATAAAGGACCTGAACAGTGACGTGCCTTTCTACATCAACCAGATAAACAATTCGTACGTGACGATGCTTGACAGGAACTATCCCATCAACGTTTTCTACGGCTTTGTGACCGATGGCATCTTCCAGAACGACCGGGAGGTGAAGGCTCACGCCATTCAGAGCGGCGCCGAGGCGGGCGACATCCGCTTCAAGGACTTGGACAACAACGGCGTTATCAACGACAACGACCGCACCATTATCGGCAACCCGAACCCCACGCACCTGTTCTCCATGAACAATACCCTTACCTGGAAAGGCTTTGAACTGGGCATTTACCTGCAGGGAGTGGCCGGCAACAAGATTTTCAATGCCAACAGGATAGACCTTACCGGCATGTCGGCAGCCTACAACCAGACCACCGACGTGCTGGACAGATGGCGCGGCGAGGGCACGAGCAACGGCATGCCGCGTGCCGTCTTCGGCGACCCTAACCAGAACAACCGCGTATCCGACCGCTTTGTTGAGAGCGGCTCGTACCTCCGCCTCAAGACTGTCTCGCTGGCCTACAACTTTCCCAAGAAGTGGCTCAGCGCCCTTACGGTGCAGCATGCGCGGCTGATGATTTCGTGCGAGAACGTAGCCACCATCACGGGTTACTCCGGTTTTGACCCCGAAGTAGGCATTAACGGCATCGACTTGTCCAGCTATCCCATCTCGAGGACATTCAACATCGGTTTAAACTTCAACTTTTAAGCAGCAACATCATGAAAAAGATATATATTGTATTGATGCAGTTACTCGCTGTATTGACGTTCGGTTCTTGCGGTGACGACTTCCTCGACAAGTCGCCCAAGAACACGGTAGACCCCTCGGTGAGCATAGACAACGACGTTGCAGTTGCCATGGCAAACGCCTGCTACCGCACGTTACAGTCGTCGAACATGTACAACCAGCGCCTCTGGACGCTCGACATCGTGGCCGGCAACAGTATTGTGGGAGCCGGAGGCGGTACCGACGGGCTCGAAACCGTGCAGGCCTCGAACTTCACAACCATGAGTGACAACGGCATGGCGCTGTACATGTGGCGGTCGCCTTGGGTGGGTATAGGGCAGTGCAACATCCTGATAGATGCCCTGGAGGGGCAGGACTTGGAGCCCGGCAGCATCCAGGCACGCAGCCTGGGCGAGGCTTACTTCCTGCGTTCGCACTATTATTTCGTGCTGGCTCGCCTCTACGGCGGCGTGCCTTTGCGCCTCAAGCCCTTCAATCCGGGACAGTCTACCGACATAGCCCGCGCTTCGCTCGACGATACCTACAAGCAGATACTCTCCGACTGCCGGCAGGCTATCGGGCTGTTGCCGGCCAAGAGCCGGCTCGACGACGACAATGTGGGCCGCGCCTGCCTGGATGCAGCCCTTACGCAGATGGCCGACATCTATCTTACGCTGGCTCCCCGCCATCCCGACTACTATCAGCATGTGGTCAATCTATGCGACTCCGTGACGGCTCTAGGCTACGACCTGAGCAAGTGCGACTATGCTGCAAACTTTGATGCAACCATTAACAACGGGCCTGAGTCTATCTTTGAAGTGCAGTACTCGGGCAATACGGAGTACGATTTCTGGGGCAACAACCCGCAGTCAAGCTGGCTTTCGACCTTCATGGGGCCTCGTAACTCCGATTTCGTAGCCGGTGGCTACGGCTGGAACCAGCCTACCCAGGAGTTCATGAACCAATATGAAGAGGGCGACAAGCGCAAGGACATCACCGTGTTCTACGAAGGCTGCCCCGAATATGAGGGCAAGTCGTACAAGAAAAGCTACTCCATTACGGGCTACAACGTCCGTAAGTTCCTTGTTTCCAAGTCGGTTTCGCCGGAATACAACACCAATCCGGCCAACTTCGTGGTGTATCGTTATGCCGACGTTCTGCTCATGAAAGCCGAAGCCCTCAACGAGATGGGCCGGCCGGCAGAGGCTGCCCAGCCGCTCAACATTGTGCGCGACCGTGCCGGGTTGGCGCATGTAGCCGGCCTGACCCAGGAGCAGATGCGTGAGAAAATTATCCACGAGCGCCGCATCGAGTTGGCTTTTGAGGGCCATCGCTGGTTCGACATCATTCGGATTGGTAACGGTGAATATGCTGTAAAGTTCCTCCATTCCATCGGAAAGACGCGTGCCAACAAGGACCGTTTGCTCTTCCCGATTCCCCAAACGGAAATGGATGCCAACAAACTCATGACCCAGAACACGGGATATTGATGCTGCCGGCAACGCAACCAATCATATAGAATATGGTAAAACAATTAAAGACAATCACGATGAAACGACATATTTTTAGTATATTTGCAGCATTCGTGTGCGGACTGGCACTGCTGTCATGCTCCGACAACGACTATGCAGAGCTGGACAAAGGCCGAGATGAGCTGAAACTCACTGCCAACCAGGCGGCTGATGTGCTCGACGAGCAGTCGCATGCAGCCGAGGCGCTCACGTTGAACTGGACCACCGGCAACAACTTCGGTACCGGCAGCCGCATCTACTACAAGCTGGAGCTGGCCGCGTCGGGTACCAATTTCGCCTCTCCTTACACCGCCGTAGACCATGAGACACAGGTTTACACGTGGAGTATCAACCAGGAGAACCTCAACAGTCTGCTGCTCGACAAGTTCGGGGGAGCCGTAGGAAAGGCCACGTCCGTTGACGCCCGCATTACTGCCATCGTGGATGGAGACGAGAGCCAGACGTCAACCGTCACCTTCTCCGCCACTCCTTACGAGGCCGTAACTACGCGGCTGTTCCTCATCGGCGACGCAACGCCCAACGGATGGAGTGCCGACAAGGCCACGGAGATGGCCCGCACGGACAACGGACTCTTCACTTGGGAGGGCGATTTGAAAGCAGGAAGCTTCAAATTCATCACTACCCAGGGCCAGTTCCTGCCTTCGTACAACAACGATGGTACCGGGAAGCTGGTTTACCGCAGCAGCGACAGCCAGCCCGACGAGCAGTTCAAGATAACCGAAGACCACTTCTACAAGGTTACGGCCAACCTGTTAACGGGCGAACTCACGGTAGTTCAGGCCGAAGGAGTGAAGCCTCGCTTCGACGAACTCTTCTTTGTAGGCAACCCCACAGGCTGGAATTTCGAGCCGATGGCTAAGGATGCGCTCGACGGTTTCCTCTTCCGCTACGGCCGAGTCTTTGAGAATGGCCAGGGTGGTGAGTTCAAGTTCGGAACTGCCAACGGCAGTTGGGAAAACATGTTCAAGGCTCCAACAGCCAACGCGGCCTACACCAACCAGAGCGTAGAGTTCGTTTCAGGCTTCGATCCCGATAACAAGTGGTTCCTGCAGGACAGCGAAACGGGCAAAGCCTACAAGATTTGCGTCGACATACGCACCGGAAAAGAGCGCATGATGATGCGCGAGTTCACGCCCTACGAGATGATTTACCTCGTCGGCGACGCCACACCCAGCGGCTGGGACCTCGGCAATGCCACTCCCATGACGGCCACCTCCAGCCCTTACGTGTTCACCTGGACGGGCCAGCTTGGTGCCGGCGAGCTCAAGTTCTCGTGCGACAAGCAGAGCGACTGGAACGGAGCGTGGTTCATGTGCAGCATCGGCAACGACATTGAACCAACGGGTCAGCAGGAGCATGCACTCTTCATAGACAAGAGCGACAACTATCTCAAGGACCAGTATGCCGACATCAACATCGGCGATGTTGACAACAAGTGGAAGATAGTGTCATCAGGCACCTACACCATCACGCTCAACCAGCTCGAAGAAACCATCTCTATCGTCAAACAATAAACCTTACGCATAATGAAAATGAATTCCATATTAATGCTTCTTCCATTGTTCGCGCTCTCTTGCAGCGACAATGACGAGATACAGAACCCCGGCACCGGCATCCCCACCGAGGTCGTGGCACCCGCCATAACCACCACGGCAGAGCTCTCGGTAGCGCTTTCTACCGACAAGGCTCTGTACAGTCCGGGCGAAACCGTGAGCTTCCATGCCGACGGAACCCTGCCTGCCGGAGCCAAGGTTCGCTACCGTCAGGGCAGCGAAGTGGTGGCCGAAGAGCCTTTGAGCGGTGCCGACTGGACCTGGAAGGCACCCGCCGCCGACTTCACCGGCTATCTGGTAGACGTCTACACCACCTCCGGCACGGCCGAGACCATCTACGGTACCATAGCCGTAGACGTCTCCAGCTCGTGGTCCCGGTTCCCCCGTTACGGCTTCGTGGCAACCTACAATGCCGACAAGACCGCGGATAAGATAGCCTCCGAGATGGCTTTTCTGAACCGTTGCCACATCAACGGCATCCAGTTTTACGACTGGCATGACAAGCACCACCAGCCTTACGGCGGCGAGGAGTACAAGGACATTGCCAACCGTCAGGTGCTCTCGGGCGTTGTGCGCAACTATATCTCCGCCCAGCATGCGTACGGCATGAAGTCCATGTTCTACAACCTGTGCTACGGCGCACTCGAAGATGCGCAGCAGGATGGCGTCAGCGACAAGTGGTTCATGTACAAGGACGCCGCCCATGCCACCATTGACAACCTGCCGCTGTCCGACAGCTGGAAGAGCGACATCTTCCTCCTGGACCCCGGAAACAAAGATTGGCAGAGCTACCTCGAGGGCAAGAACGACGCCGTTTACGCCAACTACGACTTCGACGGCTTCCACATCGACCAGGTGGGCAGCCGCGGCACCGTCTACGATTACTACGGCAGCCAGCTCAACCTGCCCCTTGGCTTCGCCTCGTTCATCAACGCCATGAAGGAGCACAACCCCGACAAGCACCTCGTGATGAATGCCGTTTCGCGCTTCGGGCAGGAACAGATAGCCGGCACCGGTAACATGGACTTCCTTTATAACGAGATGTGGGGGAGCGAGGACAAGTTCTCCGACCTGGAGAAAGTGCTCCGTGAGAACAGCGCCTTCAGTGCAGGAAAGCTGAACACCGTGTTCGCCGCCTACATGAACTACAACCGCTCGTCGGCCGGAGGCAACTTCAACACGCCCGGCGTGCTGCTCACCGACGCCGTGATGTTTGCCCTCGGCGGTGCCCACCTGGAGCTTGGCGACCACATGCTGTGCCACGAATACTTCCCCAACGACAACCTCAAGATGACAGCCGGGCTGCAACAGGCGCTCGTGACTTACTACGATTTCCTCACCGCTTACCAGAACCTGCTGCGCGACGGCGGGCAGCCGGCAGCGGCCCAGGTGTACTCCGGCAACCCCGAAGTGCTCATCAACGCCTGGCCGCCGCGCCTGCAGTCGGTCGCCACCTATGCCCGCAGCTTCGAGAACCGGCAGGTCGTCAGCCTGCTTAACTTTCGCCAGGCCAACTCCCTGAGCTGGCGCGACCTCGACGGAACCATGCCCGAGCCCCAGGCCGTGGCCAACCTGCCCATGCGCATCAAGGCCCAGGGCGTGAAGAAGGTGTGGACCGCCACCCCCGATGCCCTGGGCGGAGCCCCGCAGGAGCTGCGCTTTACCGAGCACGACGGCTACATCGACATCACCCTGCCTATGCTCAAATACTGGACTATGATTGTAATTGAAAAATAAGATGACCAAGAAACTGTTATTCCTCCTTTGCCTGTGCCTCACCGTTACAGGCGTGTCGGCGGCCGAACCGCTGACACTCAGCTCGCCAAACGGGCGCCTGAACCTCACCTTCAGCCTCACTCCTGGAGGCGAACCCACGTATCAGTTGCTCTACAAGGGCAAGACCGTTATCCGTCCTTCCAAGCTCGGACTGGAGCTCAAGGACCAGCACGAGGCCGTTTACTTGGCGGCCGACGGCGGTACTTACAAGGAACAGGTAAGCGCACACGAAATGACGAACCTGCAGACGGGCTTCACTCTGGCCTCCAGCAACCGCTCCACGTTCGACGAAACCTGGCAACCCGTGTGGGGCGAGACGCGCAACATACGCAACCACTACAACGAACTGCTGGTCTGCCTCAGGCAGGACAAGCTGCAGCGCGGGCTCAACATCCGCTTCCGCCTGTACGACGACGGCCTCGGCTTCCGCTATGAGTTCCCCCTCTCGCAGACGCTCAACTACTTTGTCATCAAGGAGGAGCACACCCAGTTTGCCATGTCGGGCGACAACACGGCCTGGTGGATACCCGGCGATTACGACACCCAGGAGTACAACTACACCGAATCCAAGCTCTCGCAGATACGCGAGCGCCTTCCTCATGCCTTCGACGGCAACGCCTCGCAGACCCTCGCAGGCCCCACCTGCGTGCAGACCTCGCTCCAGATGAAGACCCCCGACGGCATCTACCTGAACCTGCACGAGGCCGCACTGGTTGACTACAGCTGCATGCACCTGAACCTCGACGACAAGAACTTGGTCTTTGAGAGCTTCCTCACCCCCGACGCCCGCGGCGACAAAGGCTACCTGCAGGCACCCTGCACCAGCCCCTGGCGCACCGCCATCGTGAGCGACGACGCCCGCGACATGCTCTCCTCCAACCTCATCCTCAACCTCAACGAGCCCTGCAAGCTCACCGACACCAGCTGGATTCACCCCACCAAGTACGTCGGGGTGTGGTGGGAAATGATTACGGGCATGCACCAGTGGTCGTACACCTTCGACCTCCCGTCCGTCCAGCTCGACCGTCTCGACTACACGCTCACCAAGCCCCACGGCCTTCATGGCGCCAACAACCGGAACGTACGCAAGTATATTGACTTTGCGGCCGACAACGGTTTCGACCAAGTTCTTGTCGAGGGATGGAACATAGGATGGGAAGACTGGTTCGGAAAGGAGAAAGATTACGTCTTCGACTTTGCCACCCCGTATCCTGACTTCGATATCCGAGCCCTCAACGACTACGCCCACAAGCGCGGCGTAAAGCTGCTCATGCACCACGAAACCAGCTCGTCCGTGCGCAACTACGAGCGCCACATGGAGGCTGCCTACAACCTCATGAACCACTACGGCTACGATGCGGTGAAGAGCGGCTACGTGGGCAACATCCTGCCGCGCGGCGAGCACCACTACGGCCAGTGGATGGTTAACCACTATCTCTACGCCGTCAAGGAGGCTGCCAAGCACCACATCATGGTCAACGCACACGAGGCAGTGCGCCCCACAGGCCTCTGCCGTACCTATCCTAACCTCATTGGAAACGAGGCGGCACGTGGAACAGAGTACGAGGCCGGTGCAGGCAACAACGTCAACCACACCACCATACTGCCTTTCACGCGGCTGCAGGGCGGCCCGATGGACTACACCCCGGGCATCTTCGAGATGGATTTGAGCAAGCTGAACCCCAAGAGCAACTGCAAGGTTAAGTCTACCATCGCCCGCCAGCTGGCCCTCTACGTAACCATGTACAGCCCGCTGCAGATGGCTGCCGACCTGCCCGAGAACTATGCTCGTTTCATGGATGCCTTCCAGTTCATCAAGGACGTGGCCTGCGACTGGGACGACTCCCGCTACCTGGAGGCCGAACCGGGCCGCTATATCACCGCCGCCCGCAAGGCCAAAGGCACCGGCAACTGGTTCGTGGGCTGCACGGCAGGCGAGCAGGGGCACCAATCGGAGCTCAAGCTCAGCTTCCTCGACAAGGGCAAGCAGTACGAAGCAACCATCTATGCCGATGCCAAGGACGCCGATTACCGCACCAATCCGCAGGCCTACACCATCACCCGGCGCAAGGTGACGGCCTCCTCCGTGCTCAAGCTCAAGGCCGCCCCGGGCGGTGGCTACGCCATCAGCATCATGGAGAAGAAATAACCCGCGCGCCCAACCTCATGCGTTGAGGCCCGCAGACACTAAGCATGGGCTGCACCCGTTGATGGTGCAGCCCGTTTTTTTATGGCCTGCGGAGTGCAGTTTTGTCAAGAATTGATGCCTGAAAAAGGTGCACCGTTTTCGGGCCGGATAGCGAACGCCGAGGCCGGAAACGTGCCTTTGTACGCCCGGAGGATGGCTCCGGCGGTGCCGGAGCTATGCTTCAAGAATGTTGAAGGATAGCTTCAAGGAGGCTGAAGGATAGCTTCGGGCAGATGGAAAGGCGCATTCAGGAGGCTTGAAGGATGCTTCCGTGGGGCTTGATGGCGCCCTTTCAGCGGGCTGATTTTTGCCTTCATGCTGCAAAAATCTGATAATCAGGGGCTTAGATGGTGGTGCTAAAATCGCGTATTTGCAACCGGCAGTGCGGCTGGTTGCAAATACGCGAAACTGTGAAGGGTGTTTGTAAGGTTCTTTCCTGCTTGCAGGCGCAGCCGCGGGCTACTTCTTCATGTCGTCGGCTATGAGCTTGCAGGCCGGCAGCAGCACCGTGCCGTGGTCGAACCCCGGCATCTCGTAGAGCGGCACCGGGGCGTTGCCGATGCCCTCGAGCACCGACTTGAGGTAGAGATTCTCCTCGTATCGCGACATTTGTTCTAACCTGCGGTCGCCCGTAAAGAGCAGGAGGCGGGTGCCGAGTTTGCGGGCGTTGTTCAGCGGAGCATACTTATCGACTATCGGCAGGGTGTAGCTAATCTTGCGTTCCTTGCGGATGGTGTAGTGCGTGGCACACTGTCCGCTCACCGGGTAGTAGGCTTTCACCGCGTCGGCATCTACCCCGCAGGCCTCTAAATAGCTCTTGTCGAGGCACAGCATGAGCGTAAGGTAGCCGCCGGCCGAGTGCCCGCCCACGTAAATTTGGGCGGGGTCGCCGCCTAAGTCCTTGATGTGGGCGAACGTCCAGGCCACGGCCGCGGCCGCATCTTCTATGTACTGCGGGCAGCGGCAGCGCGGAAACAGGCGGTAGTTGGGCGCCACCACGGCAAATCCTTGGCGCTTCAGCTCCTCGCGTATCTCCTTGTTGCCCCCTTCGAGTGCACCTCCGTGGAACCAGACAATGGTCTTGAAGCCCTTGGCCTGCGTGGGGTAGTACACGTCGAGCTTGCAGCGCTCGCGCCGATAGGCCGAAGTGTCGGCGCTGCTCACGTAGGGTATGTTCTCTTTCAGCGTGTAGCTGTCTTGCGCGTTGAGGCCCAGGCAGGCCACGGTCAGCATGAGCAGGGTAAAAAATCGTTTCATGTCAGTGTGTTGAAAATGGTTCTTAATGTTGGTACTTTATTGATAATAACGTATGGAATGCTGCAAATCTTGTTTTCGGAGTGCGTTTTTTGAAGAATTAATCGTAACTTTGTGGCTGTACGAAGCATGAATATCAAACCAACCGGACTATGTATCAACTCTTGACTTCCTTATCGGCGTGCCTGCTCATGGCATTGCCCTCTTTCGGTGCCTATGGCGACTACACGCGCGGCATAGGTCAGTATCCGGGCCGGCCGAGCGAGTTCGCGGGGCCGCAGCTGGTTACCGGCAGCGGGTATCGTAACCTGGCGCTCAACCGCATGGCCTACGCATCGTCGTCGGCAGACTTCAATCTCACCGCCCAACTGGCCACCGACGGTATCATCTCCACTGCTACGCCGCCGCAGCTCACCGTCTTCACGGGCGCCGGACCGCTCGGTCTGCGCGACAAAGAGAAGACCATAGACGGCAATGTGCACTCGGGTACGTACCTGATGGGGGCCAACAGCTTTATACAATACGAGTGGCAGGGCATGGATATCAGTCTCTCGGAGCTGCGACTGCTGGGCGAAGTGGCCTATGATGAGGCCCAGGCACGGGGCGGATACACCATCCGAGTGCTGGCACGCGACAGCCATCGGCGCTGGAAAGTTATCGGCGAGCAGCGCGGCAAGGGCCTCCCGGGCTTCGCAACACGCCAGACCGTGAGCTCCGACCCTAACAAGCAGGAGGCCACGGTGCGCCTGCCCATGCGGCTCATCAAGACCTCCATTCCGCTCCGCGATGTCGGTCGCATTAGTCATCTGCGCGTAGAGTTCATCATGAAGGGCTGCGCCCACTGGCGTATTTACGAGATAGACAACGGCCGGGTGGGCGATGCGGGCAAGCCATTCAGCATGAACGACGTGCAGTGGGGCATCTCCAACACGGCGTGGCTGCCCGCTGCGAGCTTCCGGAGCGCCTTTGCAACGTCCGTCAAGAATGCTGCCAAGAAGCCGGAATGGCTCTGCGTGGACCTTGGAGCTGCTGCCGAGTTCGACAAAGTGAAGCTTCACTGGGTGTTGAAGCCCGGTGGCGGCCGCCTGCAAACATCCGATGACGGCCGTTCCTGGCGTGACCTGGCCCCGTTGCCGGCCACGTCCGGCAACACCGAAACCATCAACTGCCAGGGCCGCGGCCGCTATGTAAGGCTGCTGATGACGGCATCCAACGCGCCGGGAACCGCCATGCTGAGCGAGATAGAGGTATGGGGAAGAGGCGGACTCGTGGCCCGGCCGCTTCCTCCTGCTCCCGCCCCGGCCGCCGGATGGAGCCGTATGAGCCTCGGTTCGCAGGCCGTTAACTGGCAGCTGCGGCGCGAGGACGACGCCCGCTGGATAGCTGCCACGGTGCCGGGAACGGTGCTCACCAGCTACATGAACGCCGGTGCAGTGCCCGATAACCGCTATGCAAACAACATGCGGCAGATATCCGAGAGCTTCTTCAATGCCGACTTCCGCTACCGGACCACCTTCCGTTGCCATCCCAAGGACCGCACCTACCTCAATTTCGACGGCATTAACTGGAAAGCGGAGGTATGGTTAAACGGCACGAAGCTGCAGAACATCAGCGGCGCCTTTGTCCGCGCACGCTACGATGTGACAGGTATCATCCGCGAGGGAGCCAACACTCTGGAGGTGAAAGTTATCCGCAACGCCCATCCGGGAGCCGTAAAAGAGAAGAACATGGAGAGCACCGACCTGAACGGAGGTGCGCTGGGAGCCGACAATCCCACCTTCCACGCCTCGATAGGATGGGACTGGATAACGAGCACTCCGGGCCGCGAAGCCGGCATCTGGAACGATGTGTACCTCACGGCCGATACGGGCATCACCCTCTCCGACGCCCTCCTCACCACCACACTCAACCATCCGGACACGCTGGCAAGCCTTACGCCGGCCGTGAGAGTGAAGAACTGGCTGCCCGTAAGCCGCACCGTAACGGTTAACGGGTATGTAGGCGACATCCGGTTTGCCAAGACCGTGACCCTGCAACCACAGGAGGAGCGCGAGGTGAGCTTCTCTCCGGCCGAGTTCAGCCAGCTCAAGAACCGCCGCATGCGCCTCTGGTGGCCCAACGGCTACGGTGAAGCGTACCTCTACGATGCCGGCTTCAGCATCACGGAAGATACCGTGGAAGCCGGCTCGGCACCCTGTTCGGAGCTGACGTACAAGGCCGGCATCCGCGAAGTAAGCTACAAGGACCTGGACAGCCAGGCCAAGATTTACGTCAACGGAAAGCGCATCACGCCCCTTGGAGGCAACTGGGGATTTGCCGAAACCAACCTGAACTACCGCTCGCGCGAGTACGATGCCGCCGTTAGATACCACCGTGAGATGAACTACAACATGATTCGCAACTGGGTGGGGCAGACAGGCGACGAGGCGTTTTATGCCGCCTGCGACCGTTATGGCATCCTTGTGTGGCAGGACTTTTGGCTTGCAAACCCCTGGGACGGGCCCAATCCCGACGACGAAGCCATGTTCCTGGCCAACTCACGCGACTATATACTCCGCATCCGCAACCATGCCAGCATCGGCATCTACGTGGGTCGCAACGAGGGCTTCCCGCCTCCGGCCATCGACAAGGCACTGCGCAGCCAGGTGGCAGGGCTGCACCCGCAGCTTGGCTACATACCCAGTTCGGCCGACGAAGGCGTGAGCGGCCACGGCCCTTACCGCATGATGCCGGTCGAGTACTACTTTGCAAACCAGTCGCACAAGCTCCATTCCGAGCGCGGTATGCCCAATGTGCCCAATGTAGAGAGCCTTCGGCGCATGCTGGAACCCGACAGCATCTGGCCTCAGAACATCGCCTGGGCGCAGCACGACTACACGATGAAGGGCGCGCAGGGCGGCGAATCCTTCAATGCCATTATCGAACGGCGCTTCGGCAAGCCACAAGACGCGGCCCACTTCACAGCTCTGGCACAGTGGCTCAACTACGACGGCTACCGTGCCATGTACGAGAGCGCCCAGCAAGAGCGCCTGGGACTGCTCATCTGGATGAGCCATTCGTGCTGGCCCAGCATGGTTTGGTGCACTTACGACTACTACTTGGAGCCCACGGCTGCCTACTTCGGCGTAAAGAAAGCCTGCGAACCGCTGCACATACAGTACAATCCGGTAAAGCGCCATGTGGAGGTCGTGGACATGGGAGCCGGCAACCACCGGGGCCTGAAGGCCGTGGCAGAGACGCTCGACATGCGCGGACGGCTGTTGCAGCAGACCTCCGCCACGGTCGATATTGGCGAGGACCAAACGGTGGAGGCACAGGCAGTAACCCTGCCCGATGAGAGCGTGTACTACATCCGCCTGCGGCTGTACGACGGCAGCAGCCTGCTGTCGGAGAACATGTACGTGGAGAGCCGCGAACCCGACAACTGGCAGGCGCTCAACACGCTGCCCAAAGTGCAGCTGCAACAGCAGGAAGAGTTCGGGAAAAAGGGCGACGAGTGGACGGGAACGGTGCGCATAAGCAACCCCTCGGCCACGCCCGCGCTCATGATACGCCTCAACCTGCTGGGCAACGACGGTGAACAGATACTGCCGGTTGTGTACAGCGACAACTATTTCCACCTCATGCCGGGCGAAAGCCGCACCGTAACCGTGTCGTGGCACCACGAGGACAGCCGCGGCACCCAGCCCCACGTGGCCCTCTCGGGCTTCAACGTAACGGAGTGAGAAACGTCCCGCAACAAGTAAACAAACCAAATACTAAGAGACATGAAGTTAGCAGAAGCGCTCAGTCTGCGCAAAGACTGCCAGAAGAAAATCGCCCAGCTAAAGGCCCGGATACTGAGTAACGTGAAGGTGCAGGAGGGCGACGAGCCCGCCGAGCAGCCCGCGGAACTGATGCGGGAGATGGAAGCATGCCTGCAGCAGTTGCAGGAACTCATCTTCCGTATCAACGTTACGAACATGAAACCGCTGCCCGACGGCTCCACGCTCACCGCCAAGCTCGCCCTGCGCGATGTGCTCACGCTGCGCATACAGGCACTGCGAGAGATTTTCGACGGCGCCTCCGACAGTCAGGAACGTTATTCGCGGTCGGAAATCAAGATGGTGAAAACCGTCGACGTAAAGGCCTTGCACAAGCAGATAGACGACCTGTCGGGGCAGTTACGCAAGCTCGACATCGAAATACAGGCGCTCAACTTCACCGTTGAGCTCGCCTGACGGCCATAGGTGTAGCCATCATTACCGGGCGAACCGGCAGCTTTTGAGCATCATCGTACGGAACTGCGATATGGCTATAGGTTAGCCTCACGGCGCACGTTCAGCACGCTTGCATGCGCAGGCACAATGCAGCAGGCACTTTGCACGACCATCGGTTGACGGTAATCTTGGCCAGGGAGGGTAGTGGGAAACGGCACGGAACGCAGCCCAGGCAGCGTTCCGTGCCCCTTGTCCGTGTCCAGCTGCATCCTGCAAGCAGCCGGACAGTTGTCAGAAAACCTGCTTGTTTTTAGCTTGTTTGCTGCCGGCGAGCGAGCAGGATGTAAGCTCCCGTTTTACCGCATTTTTGTTTTTGGCCAACCAAAAACACCTTTCAAAAATCCCCATTTCTCCGTTCTTTCGCCCCGTTTGCCGTATCCGGGCTTCCTGTTTGCCGCTTCCGGCCGCCTTGGTGCAGTGCTTCGGGGAGCTTGAAGGTATCGTTCAAGGCGCTTGAGTGATACCTTCAAGAAAACTGAAAAATTCGATGAAATGGCATGTTTTTGATTATCAGCCGATTACAAAAAGGCAAAAAACAGGCCTGTTTCTGCCCGATGGCAGGATGAAAGAAAACTTTCGCCTGTTGCGAAGCTGAATTGTAAAGTTAAATAGCGGCAATTATTTTCGTGTTGACCGTGTGCAGCCATCCCTTTGCCGTTTAAAAGGCGCTGTGCCGATAGCCTCTGAGAGGTGTCCCGTTTTCAAAATCATTATATTTAGGTATTGTCGTTTTTTGATTAAAACAATATTTTTGCAAAGTTGAAACAGACGGCTGCCGACAGCTGTCTGCTGACTTTCAGACGGACTCAGTATGACCAACAGACTTATCATCATATTCTTTCTCGCTATCTCGGTGGCAGAGGCGGCTTTGGCTCAGGGCGTGAGCGTGCAGGGCAGAGTTGTTGATGCCGACGACGGCAAGCCAGTGGAGTTTGCCTACGTGCTGCTCAAGGAGAGCGGCCTCGGGGCTCTTTCCGACGCCGAAGGCAGGTTTGCCATCAAGGGCGTGCAACCCGGTCGCACCACCGTTGTGGTGCAGAGCCTGGGCTATGTGCGGCTGTCGGTCTCGCTGCGGGTGGCGCAGGGGCTTGCTCCCCAGTTGTTCCGGCTCAAGGCGGAGAACCTGAAACTGGACGAGGTAGAGGTGGTTGCCAAGCGCAAGAACGATGAGGCAACCACTTCGTACACCGTGGATCGCCTCGCTCTTGACAACCAGCAGATACTCAATATCAGTGATGTGGGCACGCTGCTGCCCGGTGGCAAGACCGTTAACAGCTCGCTGCTGAACGACAGCCGGCTGGCTCTGCGGAGCAGCGGGGGCGAGAAGGGCAACGCTTCTTTCGGCACCGCAGTCGAAGTAGACGGCGTCCGGCTGGACAACAATGCCGCCATCGGCGAGAGCATGGCTGCCAGTACGCGCACCATCGGCACATCAAACGTGGAGAGCGTGGAGATTGTTACGGGCATTCCCTCGGTGGAGTACGGCGACCTGAGCAACGGTATCGTGAAGATAAACACGCGCCGCGGCCGGTCCCCTTTCATCGTTGAGGGCAAGCTGAACCAGCATACAGCGCAGCTGGCCGTTAACAAGGGCTTTGACCTGGGGGGCAACCGCGGCCTGCTCAACGTCTCATTGGAGCACGCGCGGTCGTTCTCCGACATCGCTTCTCCCCACACCGCCTATCAGCGCAACGTGCTTTCGCTCAACTACATGAACGTGTTCTTCCGTAACGCCAGTCCGCTCACGCTAAACGTGGGCTTAGCGGGAAACGTGGGAGGATATAGTTCCGAGGCCGACCCCGACCGCGACCTGGACGATTACGACAAGGTTTGCGACAACTCGTTTACGGGCAACCTCTCGGCCAACTGGCTGCTCAACAAGCCCTGGATAACGAGCCTCTCGCTGCAGGCCGCGGTGTCCTGGGCCGACAAGCGTACCGAGGAGTACGCCAACACCAGCAGTGCCTCCGCCCAGCCCTACATCCATACGCAGCAGGAAGGCTACTTTATAGCTTCCGACTACGATGTAAACCCCACGGCCGACATCATCCTCGGCCCCACCGGTTACTGGTATGTGCGGCATTACAACGACTCCCGGCCGCTCAATTTCGCCTTCAAGCTCAAGGCCGACTGGAACCGCCGGCTGGGCCGCATACGCAACCGGCTGCTGCTGGGTGCCGAGTTCAAGAGCAGCCGTAACCTGGGGCGGGGCACCTACTACGCCGAGGCACGCTACACGCCCACGTGGAGACCCTACCGCTACAGCACGCTGCCGGCGCTCAACATCTTGGCTTTCTATGCCGAAGACAAGGTGTCGGTGCCCACGGGTGAGCGATCCGTGTTCGAGCTGACGGCCGGAGTGCGCAACGACATCACGCTCATCGGCGGCTCCGATTACGGCACCGTAAGCACGCTCTCGCCACGGGCAAACACGCGTTACATCTTCTTCCAGAGCCGGAAGCATTGGTTGAGCAGCCTCAGTGTGCACGCCGGCTGGGGCAAGTCGGTCAAGGCGCCATCGTTCCAGGTGCTCTATCCGTCGCCTTCCTACAGCGACCGACTGGCCTTCGCACCCGGAAGCACGGCCCAGAACCAGTCGTTCTACGCCTACTACACGCATCCCACGACGGCCGTCTACAACCCAGAACTGAAGTGGCAGTACGCCCACCAGACCGATGTTGGCCTGGAGCTGACCGTCCTGGACACGCGTATCTCGGTGTCGGGGTTCCACAACAAGACCTTCAATCCCTACATGGCAACCACCGTCTACAGTCCTTTTGCCTACAAGTTCACCGGCCAGCAGGCGCTTGAAAACGCCGGAATACCGTCTGCCAACCGCTCTTACAGCGTTGACAGGCAGACTGGCATCGTGACCGTACACGATGTTACGGGCCAACAGGCCGACCTTCAGCTGGCCTACAACGAGCGCCGCAGCTACGTGACCAACACCCGTTACGTGAACGCCTCGCCCGTAGAACGCTACGGACTGGAGTGGATGATAGACTTTGCTCAGCTGAAGCCGCTCCACACCTCGCTGCGAATAGACGGCAACTACTATTATTATAAAGGTACGGACGAGACGCTCTTTGCCGACATTCCCTTGGGACTGAACGCCACCATGAGCAACGGGCAGCCCTACGGTTATGTGGGTTACTACCGCGGAGGCAGTGCCACGTCGACCAGCTACACGGCCAACGCCTCGGTTGCCAACGGATCGCTGTCGCGCGAACTCAACGTAAATGCCACGCTGACAACGCACATTCCGCGCGTGAGGCTCATCATCGCGCTGCGCATGGAGGCCTCGCTGTACAGCTACTCGCGCGCACTGAGCGAGTACGGCGACGGCACGCGCGGCTATGTTCTTGCCGATGGGAGCGACTACTTCGGTACTCCTTACGACGGGTCGGCCCGCAACAGCTTCGTTGCCGTTTACCCGGAATACTATTCCTCATGGGAAGAGCCGGGCGTGCTCATACCCTTCGCCGAGCGATTTGCCTGGGCCAGGGACAACGACCGCACCCTGTACAACGACCTGAGCCGCCTGGTAGTGCGCTCCAACTACGCCTATACGATGAACCCCAACAAGCTGTCGCACTACTACTCGGCCAACTTCTCGGTCACGAAGGAGATAGGCGACCACGTTTCAGTCTCCTTCTATGCCAACAACTTCTGGAATACGATGCGCCAGGTGTGCTCTTCTCAGACGGGACTGCAGACCTCCCTCTTCGACAGCGGCTACGTTCCCAAGTTCTACTACGGCCTGTTGCTGCGGCTCAAGCTCTAAGGGCGCAGGCCGCCGGATATCTTTCAATCAACGCTTATGCAACAAACACCAATCCGTAAGAAACCAATCAACATGGCAAACAGGCTGAGCCGGTGCGCCGTGTGGCTGCTGCCGATGCTGGCCGCGGTGCCCGCCGCGTGCAGCTACGACGAAGAGGTAGCCGTGTGCCCCGTAGAGGTAACACTTGCCTATCCTGACCCCGAGGCCGGCCCCTATGCCGGCGCACGGGTGGAACTCAAGGATGCTGCGGCCTCGGTTTTTGCCGATTCCACCGATGCCGGCGGCGTGGCGCGCTTTCGGGTGCCGGCCGGCATCTACTCTGTAACCAGCTCCTCCGTCCGCCTTACGACCAACTACCGCTACATTTTCAACGGGGTGAGGAGCCTGCTCGTTATCTCTCCCGACAGCAGCAACCACATCCGCCTGAACCTGAAGATGACCCGCAAGCGCATCATCCACTGATGCCGCCCGGATAGCGACCCCATCAAGAAATCAACCATCAAACCATCAAGCAATATGAAAACATTTATCATGACACTGGCTCTTGCCGTTTCGCCGATAATCGCGGGCTCCGCATGGGGCGCCGGTACGCAGGGAACGAAAGACGTACAGTACCTTGTAGTCTCTCAGACCGACGGCTCCGAGAGCAAGTTTGCCATTGCCAAGGCGCCCGTTGTTGCCTTCAGGGACGGCAACCTGCAGGTTTCCTGCGACGGCGACGTGCTGGAACTGAGCATGGCCGGCGTGAGCAACTATCACTTTGTAACCGAGCAGGTGCCTACGGGCATTGAGTCCGTAGCCACGGAGCCCTCCGTGGGCGAGGTCCGGCCTACGATAGCGTTCGGCGAGGCGTCGTTCCGAGGCCTGCGGGCAGGCGCTGCCGTAACCGTTTACACCATCGACGGCCGAGCCGTGAAGACCGTTAAAGCCGACGCCGAGGGCAATGCCAGCGTGGCACTGGGCGACCTGGAGCAGGGCGTCTACATCCTGCGCGCGGGCGGGCAGAGCATCAAGGTGTACAACAAATAGCGCGGGCAGTGCGGGCTGCGCTCACGGGCAAGCCCCGCAGGGCACGGCCGTGCCGCCGCGGTTGCAGCCTCCCGGACAGCCGCTTTTGCCGCATCAGGCGCGGGCAACATGCCCTCCTGATTTGCAGGTAGATTCAGGCCGGCTTGCCGGAGCTATGCTTCAAGGCGCTTGAACGGCACCTTCAAGGCGCTTGACCGATACCTTCAAGAGGCCTGAAAGACATCTCTTTCAAACCCCGCACAAACAGGTGGCTTCGCGGGTGGGCTGCAATCGGCCGGCAAACCGCATGGCGCAGGCTCCGCCCCGAGGCCCGGAAACGCGCCCGCAGCAAGACAACAGAAATCAACAACTATAAATAACAGAAGCAATGAAGAAAACTCTACTAACGCTGGCAGCCCTGCTCGGCCTGGCTGCCAATGTCTGTGCACAGACATGGAACATGGTAATTACCCGTGCCGACGGCAGCACCGAGACGCTGAAGACATCGGAAGTAAAGAACGTGACCTTTGTTCCCGAAGACCAGAACGCCGACCAGGTGATTATCAAGGAACTCTACAACGGCGGCTGTCCGCTCGATCAGGGCACCAGCTACTTCCAGAGAGACAAGGGATTCATCCTCTACAACAACAGCAAAGAAACCGCCGTACTGAGCAATCTGTGCGTGGGCATACTCGATCCGTACAATGCCGAGGGCATAAACCATTGGCTGAAGGACGGCACGTTGACCTATGAAGCGGATGGATATGTGCCGGCCATCAACGGCATCTGGTATTTCCAGGAGCCGCTCGTCATTGAGCCGTACTCGCAGGTGGTGGTAAGCTGCATGGGCGCCATTGACAACACGCCCACTTACAGCCAGTCGGTGAACTACGCCAATGCCGACTATTACACCATGTACGACCCCGAATCGGGCTACAGCAACACCAGCTATTACCCCACGCCGTCGGAGGTCATTCCCACTTCCCACTACCTCAAAGCCATCAACATCGGGCAGAGCAACGCCTGGACGCTGAGCGTCACCTCGCCCGCTTTCTTCATCTTCCAGACCAAAGGCACCACGCCGCAGGCCTTTGCAGCCGATGCTTCCAACATCGTCTACGCTCCTGGGCAGTCACAGGCGGCCTACAACAGATGCCTGAAAGTGCCCGTAGAGTGGATAATAGACGGCATGGAGGTGTATAACAGCGGCAAGTTGGAAGCCGGCCAGAAGCGTTTCCCTGCCGATGTTGATGCCGGGTACGTGGTGCTGACCAACAAGTTGGGGCACTCGCTCTACCGCAACGTGGACAAGGAAGCTACCGAGGCGCTGCCCGAGAACGCCGGAAAACTCGTTACAGGCTATACGCTCGGCGTCTCTGCAGGCGACCCCAGCGGCATCGATGCCGAAGCTTCCATCCGCAAGGGTGCCCACATCGTCTACATGGATAACGACAATTCATCCGACGACTTCCATGAACGCAAGCAGTTCTCCCTGCGCGACAAATAAACAACAAACCCACTCTCTTGAACAGGAACATCGTACATACCCTGCTGGCCGGCATCCTTCTGACGGGTGGCGGCGGCCTTGAAGCCCAGCCGCTGGACACGGTCGGCGTGGCCATCCGCGACTTCGAGCTCGTGCGCAGCCGCAGCCCGTGGCTCTCGTCGGCCAATGCCGCCGGACTTGTAGTCTACGCCCGGCCCAACATCTCGACGGCCCAAATGAGCCTGCATTACGGCCGTGGCGGGCTGGCAGACTATTACCAGTCGGCCCGGACACTGCAGGCCGGCGCGGCGGTGGAGTCGTTCTACCGGCTGGGCGGCCGCACCGTGCTCTACGGCAAGATGAGTTACGGCAACGTGACCAGCCACGACATGGCCGGATCCGCATTCATAGACCCCACCCGCAAGCCGTTCGACATCGTCGAGGATTCGCTCGCCAACACCGGCAAGAAGCATCTCGACACCTACCGGATAGCGGGATCCGTGGGCGTGGACGTCTGGCGTGGCGTGGCGCTTGGGGCAAGCGCCGACTTTACTGCTGCCAACTACGCCAAGTACAAGGACCTGCGGCACAAGAACTCGCTTATGGACATGAAGTTCACGGCAGGCTTCACCGTGCCCGCAGGCAGGCATCTGACGCTCGGAGGCAACTATTTCTACCGCCGCAACACGGAGAGCGTGCGCTTCAGCACGTATGGCAAGACGGACAAAACCTACGTGTCGCTCATCAGCTATGCAGCCTTCATGGGCTTAACGGAGCAGTTCGGAGGCAGCGGATACACCGACCAGAACCGCGAAATGCCGCTCTACGACGAGTACAACGGCGGCGCCCTGCAGGCCGAACTGCGGCTGGGCAGCTTCTCGTTCTTCAACAGCATGCTGCTGGCTCACCGCACCGGCTACTACGGCAGGCGCTCTCCCTACACCATCACCTACAGCAACCATCACTCCGACATCTGCCGGTACGAAGGTGCGCTCATGCTTGCGCGCCCCCATGTGTTGCACAGGCTCGACCTCATGCTGGCCGTTGAGAACCTGGAAAACAATGCGGAAACCTACCGGGAGGTGCAGAACGAGGCCGGCTCAACCTACTACCAGTACTACGACCCGATAAAAACGGCCAACAAGGTGTGGATTGACGGGAGGGTTGCTTACACCGGGCGCTTCGGCATAACGGCCGACCAGGCGCGCTGGACGCTCCGTGCGGGAGCCAACTTCATGCACCGCCGCCAGACTGCCTACCGCTATCCGTACTACCGGAGGCAAAGCATAGGCAGCGTAGAAGGCTTCGTTAGCGGGCAGTATAACATGCCCGCAGGCTCCGGTTTGCTGGGTCTCTCGCTCGGGATGACCTACAGGAACGGTTCGGGCGATGCTTTCCGCGACGGCACCTTCGCAGCACCGTCCGACAAGCAGACGCCTCCCCCCGTCATGGATACATGGCTCTGGCGCGAGCTGGTTTATCTTACGGCGCCGCAGTTCGGCTTTAATGCTGCCGTGCGTTACAGCTTCCGTGCCCCCGGAACGCGGCTTTCCGTCTACGTAGAGGGGCAGGGCAGCTGGCGCAAGGCCAACACCCACGACAGCCATCTCATCGGAAGAGCCCGTACGGAGCTCAATATTGCCTTTGGCTGTACATTCTGACAAGACATTTACATTACCCAAACAAGACAGAAAAATGAAAAAAACTCTATTCCGATTGCTGCTCTGGCTCCTCGTGCCTTCAGCCCTGCAGGCACAATCCTTGCAGCCCGACAGCACCTTCCGGACGGGCAAGCTCGCCAACGGACTTACCTATTACATCCGCCATAATGCCAAAGAGCCCGGCATAGCCGACTTCTATCTGGCGCAGCGAGTTGGCTCCATTCTCGAAGAACCGCGGCAACGAGGCCTCGCGCACTTCCTTGAACACATGGCGTTTAACGGCACCGAGCACTTCAGGGGCGATGGTAAGAGCCTGGGAATTGTGCCCTGGTGCGAGAGCATTGGCGTGAAGTTCGGCACCAATCTCAATGCTTACACCTCCGTGGACCAGACCGTTTACAATGTTTCTGCTGTGCCCGTGGGGCGCGAGACGGTGCTCGACTCGGTGCTGCTCATCCTCCACGACTGGAGCCACAGCCTGCTCCTGACCGACAAGGAGATAGACAAAGAGCGCGGAGTGATACACGAGGAGTGGCGCACCCGCCGCTCCCGTATGGCTGCACAACGCATGATGGAGCAGGCGCTGCCCACGGTCTATAGCGGCACCAAGTACGCCGACTGCCTTCCCATAGGCTCAATGGACATCGTGGAGCACTTCCCCCACAACGACCTTCGCGATTATTACCACAAGTGGTACAGGCCTGACTTGCAGGCAGTAGTAGTGACCGGCGACGTGGATGTTGACCGGGTGGAGGGCAAGATACGCCGGCTCTTCGGCTCCATTCCCCTTCCCAAGGAGCGTGCAGAGCGCGTTTACTACCCCGTTTCCGACAATCAGGACCTCATAGTGGCTGTAGAGAAAGACACCGAGCAGCCCATCATGCTGGCCAACCTGTACATGAAGCACCCTGCTACGCCCGATGCAGAGAAGAATAACGTGGCCTATGTGCGGACCGATTATGTCGACCGGCTCATTACCTACATGCTCAACGGCCGGCTGAGGGAACTCAAACACCAGTCGGAACCGCCTTTCCTGAGTGCTACGGCGCATGCGGGCACGTTCCTCGTTTCACGCACCAAGGATGCTTTCTCGCTCTCCTTCGGTTGCCGGCAGGAGAATGTGGCGGGCTCATTCAGTGCCGTCATCGGCGAGGCTGAGCGTGCCCGACGCTTCGGATTCACCGCTTCGGAGTTGGAACGGGCCAAGGCCATCTACATGAAGTCGGCCGAGCGGCGGGCGACTGAGCAGAACGACCGCCGCAACAACTATTTTGTGAACAAGGCGGTGAACCACTTCCTGACCTCCGAACCGCTGCTCTCGGATGCTGAAATACTGAAGCTGTACCGAGATTTCAACGCAACAGTTACCCTGGATGAGGTGAACAGAGCCACGCGCAGCCTGATCTCAGACAGCAATCAGGTACTGCTGGTCTACGCACCCGACAAGCCCGGCTTCACCCTTCCGTCGGAGCAGCAACTGCGCAGTTATGTTGCCGCCGTGCAGCAGGCCGCCTACGAGGCCTACAAAGAGCCCGCCCTGCCAACCCTGGAGGGCATGGTTGCCGCCTCGCTCGCCAGTAACCGGAAGGCCGGCAAGGCCACCCGGAAGCCCAAAACAGGCAGCTACACCGACGCCGGACAGGGCGTGAAGCTGCTCTCGCTGCCCAATGGCGTGAAGGTGTACGTAAAGCCCACCAACTTTGCCAAGGACCAGGTGTCCATGCGCTTCTTCGGAAACAAGGGCACGCAGCTTTATCCCGATGCCGACGTTCCCAACTTCTCGTTCGTGAGCGGCGTGGTAACGGCCTCGGGAGTGGGCACCGTCAGCGAGCCTACACTGCGCAAGATGCTGGCCGGAAAGTCGGTACGCGTGCAGTCTTCGATAGCAGACGACGAGCAGTACATCAGCGGCAGCGCCTCTGCCAAGGACCTCCGCACGCTGCTTCAGCTCACTTACCTGTACTGCACCAGCCCCCGCACGGACAGTGTAGCCTTCAACAGCCAGATTAACAGCATGCGCTCCTTCCTCACCAACCGCGAGGCAAACCCGCAGGTAACCTACAACGACTCGCTTGCCGCTATCGCCTACGGCAACAGTCCGCGCATGCAGCCCGTGAAGCAAGCCACGCTTGACCGCGTAAACCACAGCCGCATCATGCAAATATACCGTGACCAGTTTGGCGATGCCAACGGTTTCAGCATGATACTGACGGGCAACATCAACCTCGATTCGCTCCGCACCCTGTTGCAGGAGTACGTGGCAGCCCTGCCCTCGTCGGCTCCAGGCAGCCCGACCCCCATCACCCGTCACCCGTCACCTGCCATCTATTATCCCTCACCCGATATTGTGGGGGGCACCTCGGCCCATGTGTTCCGCAAGCAGATGAACACGCCCTCGGCTGTAGTTACCCTGCTGTACACCTTTCCCGAACCTTACACCACCAAGGCCGACCTGGCTCTCGACGTGTTCAGCCGTGTGCTGACCATTGCTTACACCGACTCGGTTCGCGAGGAGAAGGGAGGCACCTACGGCGTCAGTGTGCAGGCAGAGCTCGACAAGGACAGTAATCCGACGGCGTTGGTGAAGGTGAGTTTCCGTACCGACCCGTCGAAGTACGCCGAACTCATGCCGGTTGTCTACCGGCAGATATCCCACATTGCCGCCCGCGGCCCCGAGCCGTCGAGCATGAGCAAGGTAAAGAAGTACCTGGCCAAGGCCTATGGCCAGAACGTTATTACCAACAGCTACTGGGACTACGTTGTCTACAACCGCCTGCGCAACGGCATAGACTTTGATACCGACTACTTGCAGCAGCTCGAAAGCCTGTCTGCGGCCGATGTGCAGCAGGTGGCCAAAGACCTACTTGGCAGCAACCGCCGCATAGAAGTGACCATGCTGCCAGAATAACAAGTCTCTAATTTGATAGATGGAGCCGAAGGTTCAGCACATGCGAGTTCTGCCTTCGGCTTTTTACGTGGATGCTTGGCGAGGGCAGCATACAAGATTTGTTGTCAGAAAACTTGCTTGTTTTCAGCTTGTTTGCTGCCGGCGAGCGAGCAGGATGTAAGCTCCCGTTTTACCGCATTTTTGTTTTTGGCCAACCAAAAACACCTTTCAAAAATCCCCATTTCTCCGTTCTTTCGCCCCGTTTGCCGTATCCGGGCTTCCTGTTTGCCGCTTCCGGCCGCCTTGGTGCAGTGCTTCGGGGAGCTTGAAGGTATCGTTCAAGGCGCTTGAGTGATACCTTCAAGAAAACTGAAAAATTCGATGAAATGGCATGTTTTTGATTATCAGCCGTTTACGAAAAGGCAAAAAACAGGCCTGTTTCTGCCCGATGGCAGGATGAAAGAAAACTTTCGCCTGCTGCGAAGCTGAATTGTAAAGTTAAATGAGGGCATATATCATGCAATGAGGGAGATACGGCAAAGGCGGTATCTCCCTCATTCGGAATGGCGAAAGACGCAAAAATGCACTTATTGCAACGTGAACTTGAGGCGGCAGGGCAGGTTGTCGGAGGCCGTGCCAACGAGTGCTTCGAACTCTCCCGGTTCCGACTTCCACTCGTGCCGGGCCTCGTCGTAGAAGCTCAGCGCGCTGTTATCAATGCTGATGCTTACCTCGCGGCTCTCTCCGGGCTGCAACATGACCTTACGGAAGCCCTTGAGCTCCTTGTAAGGACGGTCGACCGACGCCTTGGCATCGTGTATGTAGAGCTGCACCACCTCGGCTCCGGCGCGCTTGCCGGTGTTCTTCACGTTCACGGTAAAGGTGATGCTGCCGTCGCGCTGCATGCTGCTACGGTCGGCTTTCAGCCCCGACAGCTTGAATGTAGTGTAGCTGAGGCCGTGGCCGAAGGCAAAGAGCGGGCGGCGGCCGGCATGGTCGGTCCAGCGATAACCTACGTAGATGCCCTCCTTGTACTCCTCATCAATCTGCGGGGTGTTCTCATCCTGCTTGTCGATGTTGGTGCGCCACACGCCCGGATAGGCGTCCAGGGCGTGGGATCCGTAGTCTTCGAGCGTGTTGCCCCAGGTGAACGGCAGCTTGCCCGATGGGTTCACCTGCCCCGTAAGTACGGAGGCGAGGGCCTCACCGGCCTCGGAACCGAGGAACCAGCCCTGCACCACGGCCGGCACACGGCTCACGAAAGGCAGCGCGGCGGCGTTGCCGGAGAGATTGACGTAAACGATGTTCTTGTTTACACGCGCCAGCGCATCGACCACCTTGGCCTGGTCGTAGGGCAGGTCGTAAGCCTTACGGTCGGTGCCCTCGCAGTCCTGGAAGGCTCCTTTGTTGAGTCCGCCGAAGAATACCACGTAGTCGGCGCCCTTGGCCTTGCTCACGGCGTCGGCAATCAGGCGGTCGGCAGAGCGCTCGTCGTTGAGGTCGATGGAGGAGGACACGCCGTCCTGCTCGGCATTCACATCGCCTACGTAGCCGCGCTCGTACTCAACGGTGGCGCCGTAGCGTGCGCAGGCGGCCCGCATTCCCTCCAGGGGCGACACCTCGCGCTGTGCCTTGAGGTTGCTGGATCCGCCGCCTATGATGAGCGACTTGATGGCATTCTCGCCCACAACGAGCACGCGCTTGCCCTTGCCCAGGTTGAGCGGCAGCACGTGGCGCTGGTTCTTGAGCAGCACGATGCCCTCCTGGGCTATGCTGCGGGCGGTGGCGTAGTGGTCGTCGGAGCAGAGGAAGCCCGGCTTGCGCTGCGGGTTCAGGGTGGTGCGGAAGAAGAGTCGCAGCACGCGACGTACCTTCTCGTCGAGCTGCTGCATGGTGTACTTGCCCTTGAGGATGCCTTCCTGGAAGGGCAGGGCAAGGTAGTAGTTGTCGTAAGCGTTCTTTGACCGCGACTTCATGCCGTCAGTACCGGTACCGAACTCCATGTCGAGCCCGTTTGCCACGGCCTGGTCGGTGCTGTGGCAGCCGCCCCAGTCGCTCACGACAACGCCGTCGAACTGCCAGTCACGCTTCAGGATGTCGTTAAGCAGGTACTGGTTGTGGCAGTTGTGCTGGCCCTTGTAGAAGTTGTAGGAGCCCATGATGCCCCATGCCTTGCCCTCGGTAACGGCGGCGCGGAAGGCGGGCAGGTAGATTTCATGCAGTGCGCGGTCGCTCACCACGCTGTTAACCACCATGCGGTTGGGTTCGTCGTTGTTGAGTGCGAAGTGCTTTACGCAGGCTGCTACGCCGAGTTTCTGCAGCGACTGGATGTAAGGCACCACCATGCGCGAGGCCAGGTAGGGGTCTTCGCCCATGTACTCGAAGTTGCGGCCGTTAAGTGGCGTACGGTAGATGTTGACGCCCGGGCCCAGCATCATGTCCTTTCCGCGGTAGCGGGCTTCCTCACCCAGGGCCTTGCCATAGGCTGCCGACATGTCCGGATTCCACGTTGCGGCCAGACAGGTGAGTGCCGGGAAGGCCACGCACGAGTCATTCGACTGCCCGGCCTGCGTCCACTCGTCCCACAGTACGTTGGGTCGCACGCCGTGGGGGCCGTCGCTGGTCCAGAAATCGGGGAACCCCAACCGCGGCACTCCTGCCGAGGAGAACTTGCTCTGGGCGTGGATGACTCTGATTTTCTCCTGCAGCGTCATGCGTTGCAGGGCGTCCTCAACCCGCTGCTCCACGGTCTTGGTCTCGTCTAAATAGGCGGGCAGGCTCTGTGCCTGCGCAGAGAGGGCACACAGGGTGCAAAGAACGGCTAAATAGATTTTCTTCATAAATAAGTATTTGGTAATGGATTTGATTTTGCGTTTGATGCAACAAATATAGCTGATTTATTTGTAACGGCCAAACGCAGGCTGCCTATATCTGCATTTTATAAGCATCCTGCCCTCCCTCGAGGGAGGAAGGGCAGGGAAAAAAGAATGTACATGGCAGGGCCATAGGTGCCGAGTCTACTTCTTGACTACCGTGAGCGTGGCCGGCTTGAAGCCTGCCGAGCAGTCGATAGTGAATACATAGGTCTCGCCGTCGGCAAGAGCAGCACCCTCGGCGAGCTTAATGTTGCCGTCGGCATCGTTCACTGCAAAGTACGGATTGTCTGTAGTAAGGTAGAAATTGCTGTTCGGCGCGCCGAATTCCACGCCCCAGTTGGGCTGTCCGAAGAACTTGAAGTTAACGTCGGCGGCATTGAGCTGCTTGCCCACGGTGAGCGTTACCTGGTACTTCTTGTTGCCGATGGGCGCCAAGGCCAGGTCGTTTTCCACGCCCGTCCACCATCCGTGGTTAACTGCCTGCCATGTAGGCTTGTTGATGCCGGCACTGCCGATAATCCATATACAGCCGGAGCCGTCAAGCTGGGCGGTAAGAGGCGACCCGTCGGCAGCAACGGGATGGATGCGGAAATACTTGTTGCCGAAGTCGGGTGTGAACGAGTAGCGGCCGCTGATGGCGTTGAAGGTGAAGGAGCCGTCGGCGTTCGGCGTCAGGTAATCGGGGTCGTAGTACCATTCGTCGGTCGTCATGGCATCGTTGCCTTCAAAGCGATAGCTGCGCCCCTGCACCATGTCGAGCAGCTGGGCTTCGCCGTCGGTGTCGAACAACAGCAGTGCTATCGAAGGTACATACTGCGGTCCGTAGGTAAAGTAGCGCGTGTTGAAGGTTACGGTAACATTGTTGGCGTCTTCTGCATTGAAGCTGATGTTGCCTGTGTTGTTGATGGCTACGGCCGTGCCATCCCACCCGAAGGTGAGCGGCTGGCCGCCGGGGCTGGCAGCATCGGCTCTGAAGTAGCCTCTGAAAACCGTCAGGGGGGTGCTGATGTGGGCCGAGAACTGGTAGGGGTCGTCGGCATCAGGCGTCATGGTGTAGGTATTGCCGTCGGCAGAAACAAAGCTGAGGCTGGCAAATTCGGGTCGTTTCACGTTCACGGAAATCGACTTCACGGCCGTTGCCATGCTCACGTCCTGGAGCGTAAGGCGCAGTTCGGCCGTGCCGTTGGGTATTACCGGGAAGTAGGGAACGCTGAGGCGGCCGCTGTAGTCGCCCTCTGTCTTGGTGCGGATGGTCTGCTCCGACACCCTTTCGCCGTCGTAGTAGAGTTCGGCCTTGAGCGTAGAGAGGGCCACGCCGGCCTGGTTGGAGCAGTTGGCTGTAAAGCTGATGCTGTCGCCCATGAGGGCTTCAAGCTGCTCGGTGGCGGTGGTCACCACGGGAGAACCGGCCGAGGGGCTGTCGTCGTCACTGCAGGCAGTGAGCAATGCGGCGGCCATCAGCAGCGTGAAGATATACTTGATACTTTTCATAATGAATGCTTCGTTTAAGGTTTAGGGTTATTTCCAGATACATGACATTACGCTCTCGCCGGGTATCTCGGCCTGGAAGTGGCGGCTGCCGTCGAAGACCGTGACGAGCTGATTGTTGCTCGAACTGTTGGAAAAGACAATGGCAAGGCTGCCGTCGGCATTGCGGAAGGCGCTGTAAACCATGTCCTTGGGTGCCGAACTGCGGGCAGAGGTGTCCAGATGTACGGCATCCGGCTTGACGACACTCGACAGGTGGGTGATGATGTAGTAGTGGGAATTGTAGTTCAGGGTGCGGTAATCGGATGCAATGTCAACGGCCCCGTAGCAGGTTTGGCAACCTCCGTCGAGGTTGGGCCCCATCTTCTCGTCGAGCATCAGGTTCCATACGAGCACTGCCTTGCAGTGTTGGTTGAGCGTGCCCAGGGTTACGCTGTTCATGTCTTTGAGCAAGCGGGTGGACAGGTTGCGGCCGTCGTTCCACGTACCGATGGAACTTTCGGAGAATATAAGCTCCTTGTCGGGTGCCTTACTGTAAATATCGGTAAGTTCGGAGTTGCTGCCTCCGTAGTCGTGATAGGCTGCCCCGACCACGTACTCGGCTCCTTCGAAGTCGTTGCCCAGCGCGTTGTAAATCTTCACCGGGTAGTCTTCCTGGTCAGCTGTTTGCTGGTAATCGTAGTTGTGGTCGTAGAGATAAATCTTGGTCGTGAGCTTCTGCTGTTTGAAAGCTTTGGCCAGTTCCTTCACAAAGGCAGCCTGCTCCTGCCAAGGCATGTAGGTGGAGGCGCAGTTGCCCTTGTTGAGCGGCTCGTTCTGCGGGCTTACGGCGTAGATGTTGATGCCTTCGGCCTGCATGGCCTGCACGAACTTGACGAAGTAAGCAGCGTAGTCGGCATAGTAATCGGGATTGAGGTGGCCGTCGGTCCAGGCGTTGTGGGGCGCTTTGGTTCTGATGTCAGCTACCTTCATCCACCTGGGGCAGGTCCAGGGAGCGGCTACTATCTTCAGTCTTGGGTTGATGGCAAGTATCTCCTTGAGTATGGGGATGACGTAATCCTTCTCGTCCTGATAGAGCCGGAAGTTCTCCAGGCCCGGCTCATCGCACAGCGTGTACTCGGTGCTGGAGAAGTCGTTGCAGCCTATGGAGATGCGGGCATAGCTCACGCCGTAACCTTCGGTCTCGGAGTAGGTGCGCTTCAGGAAGTCTGCTCGCTCCCTGGCATCCATGTGCAGCAGGTTGTAGCAGGTGCTGTAGGTGATGGCGAAGCCGAAGCCGTCGATACTCTGGTCGGCCTTGGCGGGGTCGATGTAGATGGTGGTGGGTGCCATCGAGCCGCCTTGCTGGAGCTGGAGGCTGCCCTGCTTGAGGAGGGTGAAGCCGTTGGCGGCAGTTGTAAAGGTTGTTACCTGCCCGTCCTTGGGAACCGGGTTGGGCTGCTCGGGCGTAAGGGTTATGCCGGGCTGTATGTCGAGACCGCTGTCCACGCTGCATGCCGAGAGGCTTGACAGACTGATACCGAGGAAGAGCGGCATGATGAATAACTGATTCTTTTTCATAGGAATGGTTGTTTTAGGATGATGGTTAATAGCCTGGGTTCTGCTCCAAGTTGCCATTCTCGTCAATAGCTGACTGCGGAATGGGCAGCAGATAGGAATTCTCAGTATAGGGATTGGCCTGCGGCAGGCGGCCCGAGTCGCGGCTGTTGAGGCCGTTCATCACAGCTTCTACCTTGTCGTTGCGGCACAGGTCGTACCACCGTTCGCCCTCCAGAGCCAGTTCCAGACGGCGTTCGTGGAGCACGGCAGCCTGCATGGCGCTCTGGTTGGCAGTCTTGTCGGCAGTCAGGGCGGGAAGTTTGGCCCTGCTCCTAATCATGTTTACCAGCTCTGCAGCTGCGTTCAGATTGCCTTTGGCAGCCTCGGCTTCGGCTTCCATCAGGATGATGTCGGCCAGCCGGATGACATATTCGTTGTTGTAACCCGAGCGGAGCTTATACATGAACGCATAGTGTGAGGCAGGGTAGTAGTTGCTCCAGCCACAGCTGTAGTACACCACCGTCTGGTTGAGGCGTGTCGTGTCGCCCTCGTCCTCGAAGGCTTTTATCAGGTCGCGCGACGGCGTTACCCACTTTGCCCACGTGAAGCTGTTGTCGTAGTTCTCCAGACAACGGCCGTACATCCACGACTCCCAGTTGCCCGAACCTGCCTGCCAGTGAACCTCGAGGATACCTTCGGAGGTGTTGCGCTTCATGCAGTCCTGCGTTGCAGCGTTCCATCCCCAGAGCGTGGAGAAGTCGTTTTCCAGCGCTACTCCGGGCGTATTGCGTACTTTCTGTGCGTAAGCTATCACCTTGTCGTAGTCGCGTACGGGCTTTTCTGCATACACTTTGCACAGCAAAGCCTGTGCAACAGTCTTTGTCAGGAGTGTGCGGTCGGACGCTGAAAGGTCCGGAGCATTCTGCTCGGCGTATTCCAGGTCGCTGATAATCTGTGCGTAGCACTCCTGCGTATCGGCCTTTGGAGGGAAGTAGGCAGGGTAAACCTCCTTGATGTTTTCAGACGTAATGGTCTTTGCCACCTGCGTGATGAGCGGCAGCGAGCCCCACATGCGCACCATGCGGAACATCAGCAGGGCGCGGAAGAGTTGTCCTTCGGCACGCCATTGGCGGTAGTCCGCGTCGTTCACTGCTCCCTTCTGGTGCAGTTGCTCCACGCCGTTTATCAGCACGTTTGCCTTGGCTATGTCTTCCAGATAGCGGCTCCAGTCGCGGCTCAGGGTTCCCGTAGCGGCGTCCAGCGCATTGGTTTCGGTCGGTATAGTTTCCTGTCCGGTAGTTCCGCCGTAGGCATTGTCGGAGTGTGCATCGCCCAAGAGCACGTAGTCCAGGTGCATGTGTTCCTGCCTGTTGCGGAAGAGTTGATAGATGGCTGTGCGCTGGCTCACGGCTGCTTCGCGGTCTTTGAGCACGGCGGTGGTGGTGTCCGTCTGCGTTCCTTCGGTGAGCTCCGAGGGTTGCGAGGCAGGCTCTATATCCAGGGAACAGGCCGTGAAGGTAGTGGCTAAGGCTCCCCATAACAGTGTTTTGATATATTTCGTTTTCATAATCATATTGTGGTTAGTCGTTGTTGTTATCAGAACTCCACTTTCAGTCCCACTACGAACGAGCGGTTCAGCGGATAAGTGCCCCAGTCTATGCCCTGTACGCCGCCGCTGTTGCCGTACTGGTTCACCTCCGGGTCACGCCCGCTGTAGTCGGTCCAGGTAAGCAGATTGGTGAAGGAAACGTAAGGCATCAGGCTGGTAAGATGTATGCGCGAGATGAGATTGCGCGGAACATCGTAGGAGAGGGTAACGTTTTTCACGCGCAGATAGCTGCCGTCTTCCAGGTAGTAGGTAGAGTTCTGCTGGTTGAAGCCCACCCGCGGCACGTCGGTTATCTGTCCGGGGATGCGCCAACGGTTCAGTACGCCCTTGCTCTGGTTACGCCCGTTGAACATGCCTTCGCTCTCCATGCGCGACACGTTGTAGATGTCGTTGCCCACGCTGCCCTGCAGCAGCACGCTCAGGTTGATGCCTTTATAAGAAAAGGTGTTGGTAAGACCGAACGTGAACTTGGGGTTCGGGTCGCCGATATAGGTGCGGTCGGCGGCCGAGATGACGTTGTCCTTGCTCACGTCGCGGTACATCAGGTCGCCTGTCTCGGGGTTAACGCCGTCGCTGATGTAGCCCCAGAAGGCGCCGAGCGGATGGCCGGCCGCGTTGCGTACTACGCTCTGGCCCACGTTGTCGTTGGTGGTGGCACCCCAGTACACGGGTACAAAGTCGAGTCTTGTGAGCTTGTTGCGGTTAAAGGAGATGTTGAAATCGGTGTTCCACTTGAAGGTTTTCACCAGGTTTCGAGAGCTTACGGACAGCTCCACGCCCTTGTTTACAATCTCGCCGCCGTTATACGCCAGGCTGCGTGCAGCCGCGCTGCCGGCGGGCAGGGTGATGTTGATGAGCATGTCGCTTGTTTTCTTGTAGTACCAATCGAAGTAGAGCGTCAGTCGGTTGTTGAAGAGAGTGGCGTCGAAGCCGATGTCAGCCTGCGAGGTTGTTTCCCATGTGAGCTCCGGATTGCTGAGCGTAGACTGCGTGCGGGTAGGAACGGCATGCTCCTGGCCGGCCTCCCACCACTGGATACGGCCGAAGCTGTAGGAAGCCAGATAGGCAAAATCGCCCAGTCCGCTCTGGTTTCCGGTCTGTCCCCAGCCGCCGCGAACCTTCAGGTCGTCAATCCACTTGATGTTCTTCATGAACTTCTCGTTAGAGATACGCCATGCGGCAGAGAACGAGGGGAAGTAACCCCAGCGGTGGCCGGGTGCCAGACGCGAGCTTCCGTCGGCGCGCAGGTTGGCCGTAAGCATGTAGGTGCTGTTCCAGTTGTACTGCAGGCGCCCGAAGAAAGACAAGATGGCCCAGTCCGAATTGTTCGATCCCGTGCCGTCCCAGCTTATCTTGTTGGCGGCGTTCAGGGTCTGGAAGAGAGCGTCGGCATAGTCGGAGCCGTTGATGTAGTTCTGGCTCCACTTGCTCTTTGTCCACGACGAACCGGCCATTACGTCCACTCCGTGCAGGCCGAAGTCCTGCTTCCAGTCCACCACATTGTCAAAGGTAATGATGCTGCTTGTAGACCGCGAGTCGTAGCCCGTGCCGTTCTGGTTGCGGCCCTCGCGTGTGAGCTTCGGGTCGAGGAAGTTTGTAACGGTTCCGCCCGTGCGGTCAAAGGCGATGGTGGGCGCCCAGGTGAGGCTCGGCAGCAGCCTTACCACGGCCTTGCCCGTGGCCAGCAGCTTGTTGTAGTGGCTCTTGTTGTCCTTTGTGCGGGCAATGTTCTCCAGCGGGCCGTCCACGTTCACGCCGTAGAAGTCGGTGTAGTACTGCCCCGGATTGGCCGGATCCCATATCGGGGCGTAGGTAGGCGTGCTCAAGATGGCCGGCACCACGCCGCCGCGGTCGCTGCCCGTACCCGATATGATGCCCGTTCCTTTATAGGTGTAGTCGGAATACGAGAAACTTGCATTGATGGTGAGCCACTTGTTGATGTCGTTGTCAATGTTGCCCCTGAAGTTGTAACGCTTGTAGCTGGAGCCCACGATGACACCGTCTTCGCCCGTGTAGCCGCCCGAGAGGTAGTAGCGCAGCTTGTCGGTACCGTTGGTTACGGCCAGCTGGTAGTCCTGCACGTTGCCTACGCGGTACACTTCCTTCTTCCAGTCGGTCTGGTCTTTCAGTTCTTGTGGTAGCTTGAGGTTCAGCACGCCCTTCTCGTTCATGTCGTTGATGAGGTCCAGGTACTCCGCCGTATTGAGCGGATCCTGGTTGTCGCGCACGGAGTTGAAGGCGTAGTGGGCGTTGAAGCTCACCTTGGCCACGCCCCTCTGCCCCTGCTTGGTGTTGATTATCACCACGCCGTTGGCGGCCCGCGAGCCGTAGATGGCTGCCGCCGAGGCGTCTTTCAGGATTTGGATGCTCTCGATGTCGTCGGTCGACACGTAGTCAATACTGTTCACCGGCACGCCGTCTACCACGTAGAGCGGGTCGTTGCTGCCGTTGAGCGAGGTGGTTCCACGCACGCGGATGGTGGGCATGGAGCCCGGCTGGCCGTTGGCCTGGCTTATTTGCAGACCGGCCGCCTTGCCCTGCATGCCCTGCAGGGCGTTCAGGATGGGGCGCGTCTGCAGGTCTTCGGTGCTCACGCTCGATACGGCCGTGGTTACGTCCTTGCGCTTTACCGAGCCGTAACCGATGGTTACAACCTCGGAGAGCATGTTGGCATCCTCCTCCAGGGTGATGCTCACGTTGGCCTGGGCCCTTACTTCCTGGGTCTTGAAGCCCACGAAGCTGATGGTGAGGCGTGCGTTGGCAGCCACTTCGAGCGTAAATTTACCGTCCACGTCGCTGATGGTTCCGTGGCTGGTACCTTTCTCTTTGATGGTGGCACCGGCAATAGGCTCATGATTGATGTCCGTCACCTCGCCGTTTACTTTCAGCCTCTGTGCGAAAGCAGTGGCGGAAAGCAGCAGGACAAACACGGTGAGCACCAGTGCCCGTTGCCATGAATACTGATTGTTTTCCATACAATATAGGTTTTAATTGTTACGTTTTTGATAGATTTCACCACAAATTTAACCAATAACGCAGGAATGTGTACGGTTGCAAAGGTCGGTATATAGATATTTCAGAAGTGTTTAAAAGATTAACTGTTTGGTTATAATGGAGTTAACACATTATTCACCCATGCGGGAATATAGATATAAGTTTGCGGTTTACAAATAAGATAATGTAGAAAAACCGGCCGTTTCTGTTGTCCGTATCGACCTAAAACATTATCTTTGTAGCCTGCAACCAACTTTACAGTCATCATGAAATACCAAGCCCGTTTAGCCTCTCTGCTCCTCCTGCTGTTTGCCGTCGGCAGTGGCGTCGCACAGCAGCGTGAAGACCGCCTGAGCCTCGACACGCTCTACAGCCGGCTTGATCAGGCTATCTCCGCCACACGGCAGTCGCCCCGGGGGCGCCTCCTCAACCCCTACATCGAGGCCAAGCAGGGGCGGCTCGACCTGCTCTCGTCGCAATACCGCGCCACGGCAAACCTGCAGTCGCGCTACGAACTGGCCGCTGCCCTCTGCCAGGAATACTACTCCTACTCCAATGATTCGGCCTTGGTGTGGATAAAACGCAGCCTTGCCCTGGCCCGGCAGCTGGGGCGCAAGGACCTGGAAGCCCGCAGCATGCTGTCGCTCGTCAGCCAGTACGGTATCTCGGGCTATTACGACGAGGCAACCCGGTTCCTGCGGCAGGTGTCGAAGGCCGACCTCGACCCGCGCCTGCTGTCCGATTACTATCAAACAGCTACGCACGTCTACGGCGACATGGGCGCCTTTGCCAAGGACGAAACAATCAAGCAACTCAACTACTCCCTCTCCGATGCTTACCGCGATTCGCTCTACGCCGTGGCTCCTCCCGCTTCGGCCAACTATCTCTGGCGCCGCTCGCAGCAGCTCAACAACGTCCGCCGCTTCAGTGAGGCCATGCAGGCGAGCCGCCGCTGGGAGCAGGCCGTTAAGTACGGAACCCACGACTATGCCATCATGGCTTTCTTCCGTTCGCTCATCTACCGCAACCAGGGCAACGTGGAGGAGCAGAAGCGGTGGCTCGCCATCTCGGCCCTGTGCGACATCCGCAACGCCATCATGGACCAGAGTTCGCTCTGGACCCTGGCCGACCTGCTGAGCAAGGAGGGCGATACCGACCGCGCCTACCGCTACATGGACTACTCCTGGTCGTGCGTGTCGTTCTTCGGAACCCACCTGCGCGGCTGGCAGGTAACGCCCATCCTCAATGTCATCAACACCAACTACCGCGACTCGCTGCAAAAAGCCAACCGCCGGCTGGTGTGGCTCATCGCCCTGGTTAGCCTGCTCTCGGTGGTGCTGCTGGGCATTATCGCCTACGTGCAGCGCAAACGCAGCCAGCTGGCCCGGGCCCGCAACGACCTGCACGACATCAACCGCCAGCTCGAGGGGCTCAACCGGCAGCTCTCCGATGCCAACGAACGCATGCAGCGGGCCAACCAGCAGCTCTCCGATGCCAACCGCATGAAGGACGAATACATCGGCAAGTTCCTCTCCACCTGCTCCGAGTACATCGACAAACTGGACAATTATCGCATCAAGGTGAACCGCAAGCTCAAGGCCAAACAATACGCCGACCTGCTTAAAATGACCGAAACAAGCCAGCTGAAGGCCGACGAGCAGCGCGAACTCTTCCACAACTTCGACCGCGTGTTCCTGCGTTTGTTCCCCAACTTCGTCAACGATTTCAACGCTCTTCTGGCGCCCCAGCACCACATCAAGGTGCCCCAGGAGGGCCAGCTCACCACCGATTTGCGCATCTTCGCCCTCATCCGGCTGGGCATCAACGAGAGTTCGCGCATCGCGGAGTTCCTCGACTACTCTCCCAACTCCATCTACAACTACCGCGCCCGCATCAAGAACAAGGCCCTGTGCAGCCGCGACGACTTCGAGCGGCGGGTCCGGGAGATAGAGATGTAGCCACTGCCCACGGTCTTTTCGCTCGTCAGGATCGGCCGCCCATCTCCCCTTTTCGCGCCCTCCTTCAGCCCTTCTCCTAACTACCTCATTATCAGCAGCTTTGTAAAAGGTGCCTTTCAAGCCCCTTGGAGATATCCTTTTAGGGGCTTGAAGGGCATCTCCAAGCCCCTTGAAAGGCATCTCCAAGAAACTCATTCCTTTTTTGATACAATCCACCCCTATTGCTGTTAGCTCACTAACAATTAGTGTTTGGGCGCCAAGGTATCCTCCCCTTGGAAAGGGGAGGTTAGGAGGGGATGATGAAGTGAGCAACAAATGCAGAGGAATGTTTTAAATGGTGATGGTGTATAAGATGCTTAATGGATTGCTAACTGCCTGTCATCCCCTCCTCCGCCTCCCCTTTCTAAGGGGAGGATACCAGTTTGCTTTTCAACTATTATATTGCAATAAGCTCATTGTTAGCCACCATATAGGCGCCAACGTGTCCTCTCCTTTCCAAGTGGAGGATGCTGGTTGTCTTTCCACTGTTTAATTGCTGCTTACCCACTAATAACCAGCGAACAGGCGCCAGGGTATCCTCCCCTTAGAAAGGGGAGGTTAGGAGGGGATGATAAACTAAGCTGCAAATGCAAAATAAAACGAAAGGGGAGACTAATAAACAAACGATGAAATCGGCTGTTTTTCAACTTTTGAGCAGGAAATCAACGCAACTTGCCTCTTGCGGGGCACAAAGACACGGGCCCTTTCCACATATCCTTACTCAAATCTGAGTTTGTATTCATCCTCAATCTTTAAACTTTCTAAATCAGGATTCATAAAGTTTTCCTTTATTCCATCTATCAGTTCTTCGTATGTAATGGCGCGGTGGGTCCCCGATAAAGTTCCTTTCTTTATGTATCCCAATACTGTTCCGGCGTTATATCCGGAGATGCAGACTATTTGGAAGATATAGTTTTCTTCCCAACATTCAGCTAATAGAAACGAGTCACATTCCTTTTTATCCCAAAAATAGGATATTGTGAAGATGGTCCCTCTGTAGAATTTACGGTTTTCCAACAGTATATTCTTTTGCATAATGGGTGATACTGTCTCTTTATCTATTTCATCAAAATTATATAACCAACCCTGTTGGTAGAATTTAATTGTTTATAATTTCATGTCCAAAGCCGTTGCGCTTCATCCTGAGGGCCAGTTGATAGATGGCGGGAATGATGAGGCAGAAAGAGAACAGCAGCGAGAGCCACACCGTGCGCTGGCTGCCGTTGAAGAGGTCGATGAGCTTGCCGTCGGCCATTGAGGGCGTGAGATGGTACAGCACGAAGGCCATGGTGTTGTTAACCCAGTGGAAGAGCACGCCCGGCAGGATGCTGTTGGTGCGGTAGTACATCCAGCCGAGGAGCAGCCCGATGAGGAAAGCGTGGATGAACTGTGCCCAGTTCATGTGTAGGACGCCGAAGATGAGCGCGGAGATGATGATGGGCAACCAGTGCATGCGGCTGCTGAAGAAGCGCAGCAGCGTGCGCAGGATGGCGCCGCGGAACACGAGTTCCTCCACCAGCGGGGCGAAGATGCCCACTGCAACGTAGCCCAACGGCTCCGAGAGGATGCCCTCAAAGAGCTGCTGCGTAGGCTCCGGCAGCTGGATATCTACCTGTTCGACCAGAAATTCCGACGGGATGATGGTGCCCATGGCCAGTATCGTTACCCATGCAAACACAGCCCAGGGCTTGGAATGCAGGTAAGTACGCGAAACGGGTGCCCAGCCACGCCACACGAAAAGCACCAGCGTGAGCAGGCTACTCAATATAGTAGCCACGATGATGAGCGTACTGCCAAGGCCCAGCGAGCCGTTCAGCACGGCGTGGGCTATCTGTGAGGCACTCTTGCCGCCCACGGCCATGTTCACCCCGGCCGTGAGCACGAGGCATACATACTGCAAGAGGGCAAAAACGATGATATACCAGATGATGTCGAGTATTCCTTTTCCTGTTCTTTTCATTCTCCTAAGTCGTTTTCAAATTGTTGTTCTACCTGTTTCTTATCTTCCTTCAGCTGGGCTATGAGGGCGCCAGTATCGGCGAACTTGCACTCCTGTCGCACGTGGTGAACGAACGAGACGAGCAGCTGCTGGCCGTAGAGATTGCCGGTAAAGTTAAAGATGTGCGTCTCTACCGAAACGCTGTCGCCGCCAAAGGTGGGGCGCGTGCCGATGTTGGTCATGCCCCGGTGCTCGGCTACCTGCTGCTGCAGGCGCACTTTCACGCCGTAAACGCCCGCCGCGGGCAGCAGTTGGCCGTAGCCGGAGGTGTCTAAGTTGGCCGTGGGAAAGCCCAGTTTGCGGCCTTCCTTGTACCCGTCAACCACCTGCCCTATAATGGTATAGGGATAGCCCAGGCACTGGTTGGCCAGTTCTATCTCGCCCTCCTTGATGAAGGAGCGGATGACCGAGGAGCTCACCTTGACGCCGTTGAGCACGAAAGCCTGATGCTGAACCACCTCGATGCCCAGCTCGCGGCCGTAACGCACGTAGTCGTCGAAGCCTTCGGTGCGATTATGACCGAAGCGGTTGTCGTAACCGATGACGAGCTTACGCACGTTCAGGCGGTCGCGCAGGACGGTGCGCATGAAGTCGTAGGCCGAGAGCGAGGCCGTTTCAAGGTCGAAGTGCAGCAGTGTGCAGACGTCAATGCGCGTCTTGGAGAGCAGCAGCAGCTTAGCGTCGAGCGTGCTGAGCAGCTTGGGTACATAGTCGCTGTGGAGCACCTGGCGCGGGTGGCGGTCGAAGGTAATGACCACCGACCGCATGCCCGAGGCCTCGGCTTCGGCCACCACGTGGCTGATGAGATACTGGTGGCCGCGATGTACGCCATCGAAGAAGCCGATGGTGGCCACGCAGGGCACGCTGAGATGGGTTTCGCTGTTTATCTTGATAGTATCCATTGCTCGTAAGCCGACTTATGTTTCAGGTCTCTCGCCCCGACTGCTGCCGGGCGGTTAGTCTGCGCATCCTTCTCCAAATGCCCGTTGAGGCGGGAGAGCGTGGGGCTAACAGGGTAGGGGCAGTTTCGGCTTTTGCTGTGCTGTCAGCTCCCGGTTACCATGAGATGCACCCCCTGCACAGAGTTCCCTGTGTGGCAAAGGTACAAAATTTCGGCAGATATAACGCATTATCCCCTGTTATTTTGGCTTTTCCGTTCCTTTGAAGTCAAAATAACAGGGGGATGAAATGATAAATATCGTTCGATTACCAGATAGTGGTAACGCCTTTACCAGATAGTGGTAAAAGGATTACCAGATAGTGGTAAGATGATTACCAGATAGTGGTAAAGCGGTAGTTCGGCAGGTATAAAGCAGGCAAACACAGTTTCCTGTCAAGGCGCTACAAAGCAGTTTTGCCTATTTCGTTGGGGTCTTTAAAGCTCCTTACATAGTTGCCATTCTTAAAATAATGGTAACCCGCGTAATCTACATCCTTTTGGCTCCGGCCGATAAGGGAACTGAAGAAAGCGTCAATGTATTTAGACCGCCACTTGGTTTTATAGGCCTGGGTTTCTATCATTAAGATGGGCAGCTTGCCATCGACTGCTCTGAAAACATCATCGTACACGTTCGAGATGATAAGCAAGTCGGCTTTCTGCTTCTTGCAGATATTAGCTAAGGTGGCGGGTGTTACGCAATTAGGGGCGGTACAGTAGGGAGTATAGTCATAAACAACTACCTTCTCGCGCGTAGCAAGGTACTCTTTTACCTGCTCCGCGGTAACGGCATATACGTTCGAGAGGTCGTGTATGTCGGCTATCTTCCCTTTGTAATGGATTACCTTCCCTTGTTCACTCTTGGACAAATGGGAATAACCGGACGTTAAGCCTGATATTCGGCAAGACGCCAAAGCAAATACAGCAAAAGCTAATAAAAGGTTTTTGTTCATGTTGGTGTTTGTTTGGTGATATTATTCCATGGGTTCTATCTTGATGAAATTAGTTTTGCGTCTCCTTCCGCTTGCGCAGCAGGCGGCGTATCCAGCGCCAAATCTCGCCTGCCCAGAGCACAGCCGACGTGGCAACGATTATCTTTAGCCATGACTCAGCCGTAAGAGGAACCGTTCGGAACATCTTTCCACCGAAGGTAACGATGAGCCACTGGCCGCACAGAATGAGCACGAGTACGAGCATGAGACCCTTGTCGAGCACGAAATGGCGGAATGCGGAGCGGTCGGAACCGAGGGTCTTGGCGTTAAAGAGATTCCAGAACTGCAGCATGACAAAGGTGGTGAAGAACATCGTAAGTTCGTAGCTCTGCATGCCCGGGTCATCGTCGTGCAGACATTTATAAAGGTATGCGAACATGATGAGGAAGAAGGAGATGCCGCAGAAGAGGATGCCACGGCTCATGCCGGGCGTAAGGATGAAGTCTGCCTGGCTGCGGGGCTTCTCGTTCATCACGTCGCGCGAGGGCGGAAGAGACGCCAGGGCGAGGGCTGCAAAGGTATCCATGATGAGGTTTACCCACAGTATCTGGGTTACCGTGAGCGGCATCTCGGTGCCTATCACGGAACCGCCCAGGACGAGCAACAGTGCCGTTACATTGACAACGAGCTGGAAGAAGAGAAAACGCTGGATGTTCTTGTACAGCGAACGGCCCCACATCACGGCGTTGGCGATGCTGCCGAAGGAGTCGTCGAGCAGTGTCATGTCCGAAGCCTCCTTGGCAACACTGGTTCCGGAGCCTAACGACAAGCCCACGTGAGCATAGTGCAGGGCAGGGGCATCGTTGGTGCCGTCGCCCGTAACGGCCACTATCTCGCCCCGCTTTTGCAGCATTTCCACCAACCGCTGCTTGTCGGTTGGGCGCGCGCGGCTCATTACCCGTATCTGCGGAGCCCGCTCATAGGCTTCCTCATCGGTAAGTGCAGCCCACTCCGGGCCAGTGATGAGATGGGGATTGGGTGTTGGGCGTTGGGTGTTGGGTGTTGGGTGTTGGGTGATGGGTGTTGGGTGTTGGGTGATGGAGGAGGGCATATCGTCGAAGAGATGAGCCTGGCGGCCTATCTCTACGGCAGTAGCAGAGGTGTCGCCGGTTACGATTTTTACCTCAATGCCGGCACGCTGGCACTGTTGTACGGCCTGCGGAACGTCCTCTCGAATGGGGTCGCTGATGGCTGCAAAGCCCTGGAAGGTGCCGTTGCAGGCAAAAGCGAGGGTACGCATGGCCTTGTGCTGGTAGGTGGCAAGCTGTGCGTCGGCCTGCCGGCGGGCTTCGGGCTCCATGTTGCACATATCCATTACTATCTCCGGCGCACCTTTCACAAACCGGTATTCGCGGCCACGGAACAGGCAGCGGGTGGCCATCATCTTCTTTTCGGTAGAGAAAGGCTGCTGCTCCAGCACGGTTGCCTCACGCCGCAGACTGCGGTAATCGAAGCCTTGCTGCTGCACCCAGAGCAGCAGAGAGGCCTCGGTGGGGTTGCCGATGCCATGACCATCGGCAAGTTCTGCGGTGGAATTGGCTGCTATGGCCGTTGCCATCAGGCTGTTGTCGCCGTGGGCAATCATCATTTCGCCTACCTGCATCTTGTTCTGCGTCAGCGTTCCCGTCTTGTCGGTGCATATCACAGTTACGGCTCCCATCGTCTCGCAGGCATGGAGCTTACGCACCAGGTTGTTGGACTTGAGCATGCGCCGCATGTTGAGTGCCAGCGAAAGGGTAACGGCCATGGGCAACCCTTCGGGTACGGCCATTACTATCAGCGTAACGGCCATCATGAAATAGTTGAGTACCACCTCGGCCATCTTGAAGTAGTCGGTACCCTGCCACACGGCGTGGTTGGTCAGGATGTCGTGAGCCAGGAAGATAACGAAGGCGGCAATAGCCACGGCCGACCCTATCTTGGAAATGAGTTTGGCCAGCTTGTCGAGCTGGGTGTTGAGGGGAGTCTTGGTGGGTGTTACCTCGGTAGACTTGCGGGCTACCTTGCCTATCTCCGTATGATCGCCTACAGCCGTCACTACAGCCTCGCCCCGGCCGCTCATTACCATCGTGGAGCGCAGCACCATGTCGCGGGGATAGGTGGACTCGTCGTGCTCGCGGCGGTTGTCGACAGACTTGGCACATATCGGCTCGCCCGTTAGCGACGACTCGTCGATCTGCAGGTCGACGGCATGCACGAGCTTTCCGTCGGCCGGAATCTCGTCGCCCACCTCTATCAATATCACGTCGCCCACCACAACATCCTTGCGCGGAATTTCGCATACGCGGCCCTCGCGGCGCACCTTGACCAACTGCTCCTCACCCAGGGCGTTGAGGATGTTGAACTTTTTGGCTGCATCGCGCTCAAAATAGAAGCCTACCGTGGTGGCGAAAAAGATGGCTAAGAAGATGCCGATGGTTTCAATAAAGTCGTTTTCTACGAACGCCAGCACCAGCGAAATGGCCGCTGCAACCAGCAGAATGCGGATAATAGGGTCGCGGTACTTGTCGAGATAAAGTTTCCAGAGCGAGGTGCGGGGAGGCGGTGTGAGCAGATTTTCTCCATACTTCAGTCTGCGTTCCAATACTTCTTGTCCGCTAAGTCCTTGTGTAATGTCTATATCCTTTGTCGTGTCAGCAACCATGTCTGTTTTTGTTTATTTCTGCAAATTTACTCAAATTCGGCCTAATCGGTTATTATTCTATATTATTTAACTTAAAAGCGGGGAAGCATTGACGGAAATTGCCTTAACTTTGTAGTTCCAAACATTCAAACTTAGAAGCATGATTAAAAGATTTTTCGCTCTCTGTGTGCTGTTTTCCGCAGTTTTGTCGCTCACTGCCAAGGTTCCCGTTTACGTATGGCAAACGTGGAATAACAACAACACCGAGCAATCGTTGCGCAAGGAATACAAGCAGTGGAAGAAGCACGGAGTGGTAGGCGTGTGTGTGAATGCCGGCATGGATGCCGCCAAAATAGCCGTTGCGGCAAAGGCGGCACATCGCGAGGGGCTGGAGTTCCACGCCTGGATACCCACCATGTTGCAGGAAGGGCTCGACCCGTCCTGGTACACCGTGAACAGGTTAGGACAGTCGGCCCATGACCATCCGGCCTATGTAGACTATTACAAGACGCTCGATCCGCGCAATCCGAATGTCAGGAAATGGCTCGTAGACAAATTCTCGGAACTCTCCAAGATTCCCGATCTGGATTACATTCAGCTCGATTATATCCGCTATGCTGATGTTATTCTGGCCAAAGGGCTGTGGAGCAAATACGGCCTGACGATGAACGGCGAATATGCCAATGCCGACTACTGCTATTGTGACGACTGCGTGAAGGCTTTCAAGGAGCTGTCGGGAATCGATATCCGTAAGGTGACCGACCCTTCCAAAATCAAAGAATGGGCGCAATTCCGTCAGGATGCCGTAACCGATCTGGTCAACATGATAGTGGAAGCCGTTCATAAAAACGGCAAGAAGGTGAGTGCCGACGTGTTCCCTGGCCCCCGCAGCCATGCCATCTGGATGGTACGCCAGGAGTGGAACAAGTGGAATCTGGATGCTGTGTTCCCCATGAACTACAACGACTTCTACATGGAGCCGGCCTCGTGGGCAGGGCAGGTAACGGCAGAGGAAGTACAGAGCCTGGGCGGTAAGCAGACGCCCGTGTACAGCGGCCTCTTTATCTGCAAGGATTGGCAGAACAAGGCAAGCGTCATCGACCCCGAGAATTCCGGTCTGCTGCCTTCTGAAATAGGTGAGGCAGTAAAAGGAAGCATGCAAGCCGGAGCTGCCGGAGTGTGCCTCTTCACGCCCTACAGCATGACAGCCGAGCATTGGAAAGCCTTAGATGAAGCTATCAAATAGCTGTATTCGTCCGTTCCAAAAAGACTTTTTACCGAAAATATTTGGATATTTGCAATAAACCAAGTATCTTTGCACCTGCAAACTTATTCTTATATGGAATAAGACGGACTTGTAGCTCAGTTGGTTAGAGCAACAGACTCATAATCTGGAGGTCCCAGGTTCAAGCCCTGGCTGGTCCACACTGAAAATCAAGCATTTACAAAGATTTTGTAGGTGCTTTTTCTTTTGTCGGTGACCTTCAAGTGACCTTTTTGAGACAAAAGTGACCTCGCGTTACCTTCTGAAACGTAGAGAGATTATTTGTTAGTTCAAGAAATGTTTTTGCAAAGATTACAGCGAAAACAAGGAGCATTATCTAAAAGCGGCAAGCAGGAGAAGAAAACCAGATACCAGATTTAGGTATGTGGTTTTGAGTTGCTCCGCTAATCATCAAGAAAACCATATTTGGTGGATATATGAACAGCAAAAACACATAAAAAAGCATAAAAAAGAGGCGCAGAACCACGATTATTTAAAAGAGAGCTGCAGAAATTGAAAGTATTTCACTACCTTTGCAGGGTAAATATTACATTATTTATATATGGAAGATATTAACCGAATAAAGATGGTTTTATTCGAGAAGAAGAAAACAGCTCGATGGCTGGCAGGTGAGATGGGTGTCACCCCTTCTACCGTCAGTAAGTGGTGTACCAATTCTTCTCAACCCGACCTCGCCACAATTCTCAAAATAGCAGATTTGTTGGAGGTTGATATACGGGAGTTATTTGTGAGGGAGTATAAACAGTACCTTCTTTCACAAGAGTTGGAGAAAACAAATAGCGGGGAATGATATATGGATAAACAGGGATTTATAGATTTTAACACCAGACTTTCGCCAGAGAATTCAGGCAAGGCTGACAGCTATGCCCGTGCCATACAAGTTCTGGATGAGGTGTTGCCGTACCAAGATGTAGTAGATCTTCACAGGCAGTCTCTCTATCAAGTCTCTGATACTGCTGTCATAGAAGCCATACTGCATCTGGTCAATGATGAGGTAAAGAAGATGAAGCTCCAACAGCAAAACATCTTCGACGATTACGGCAAGCCCAACCAACGAAGCTATCCGCTTAAAAGTTTTTGTTCTGCGGCTCTGAAGAGTCTGAAGAAGTATGCCCAATATATGCAGGATGTCAATGAGGCAGACAGAATAGTGGCTCAGGAGGCCGACCCTCGAAGCATTTCCACAAGGCTGATTGACCATTTCAATCTGACAAAAGAAGGCGAAGATGTCGTATCTGAATCGAAACGCAGGAAAGGACAAGACTACTTCCGCAGAATGATACTGACAAACTACGGTGGTCGTTGCGCCTTGACGGGTATGGATATTCCGCAGCTGTTGCTAGCTAGCCATATAATCCCTTGGGCGGAGAAAGCACACAAGCAAGACCGCCTTAACCCCTGCAATGGTATCTGCCTGTCGGCACTATACGATAAAGCCTTTGATCAGGGATTGATAACCTTTTCGCCTGATGACTATAGCGTCATACTCTCATCTGCCCTACAGGAGCACAAAACCGCGGAGTACTACGACAAGCATTTCGGCAGTATTGCCGGCCAGAAGATACAGGTTCCCAAGGACTATGCACCCAAACGCGACTTCCTGGCTTATCATCGTGACCACGTGTTTGTAGGAAGGTAGTTGATGTAGGAAGGTCAAGCGTAGGAGTAGCTTAAATCAAGCTTATACCCTCGGGGATGGCTCTAAGATGAAAGTAAAATATTAATCGGATTAACTGAAACTTAAACGATAGAATTTGTATTATGAACATACAGAGTTGGAGTAACCTGATTTACAAATATTACTTTGAAAGAGAACTCGGTGATAGAGTTATTCTTCACATTTCCATGCAGGATCTTATTGATTTTGCTAAAGACCTTGATGTGGAAATAGCAAATGGAAGAGGAGCGACATCATTTGATGATATTTTTATTCGCAATGATTTCGTTAGGAAGTTTTGGTATAATACAGATGGTAATAAAGATTTGAAAGACTTACAAAAAAAGATTAATCACATAGCAAATCTTGCCATCAATGAGGAAGATTATGTAGTTCTCTTGTCTATCGTTGCTCTTTTAATCATGCCCATATGCGAAAATGATGAATTGGAACTACATGGCAGAGATTATTATGGACATTTGTACAAATTCCTGATTAGTAACGGATTCGTGAAAGGAAAGCAAGGAGACACCGACAAATGGAGCCGCAGTTTTCTTGGAACAATACATCTAGACAAGATATGGTTATGTATTGATAATTGGGCAAAAGACAACAACCTTAATTATAAATCTAATCTCGTTATTTCTGATAACGGTGCAACACAGTATGCGTTATCACTAATGAAAGAGAGTTTGTTGTCTCCGTCCAAAATTCAAAGGTTTGGTATTCTTTTTGATAAAGCAGGTTTAGTGCCAAGAGCAAACATTGGTGATACCAGACTGTTATCAGCTTTTTCCAACTACTATGCTCAGATTGGGATCCCTTTATCAAAATACAAAACTCTAACAGGAACAGACAACAAAGAATACCTTACTTCTGTTCTACACTCAGAATATCAAAGGTGGGATGGAACTACAAAGATTAAGGAACGAGACCGTAAAACCGGTAGAACAAGAATTGAGTCCGGTAACACATGCTATCCCTTACTATTAAGTATGGAGTATGATGTTTTAACAGACGAGATGAATTTTGCATTGCATCTTTATTGTTCCGACATTGAAGATATTGAAGATTTAAATTTCAAGACGGAATCGACTAATACACCATTGCCTCCTGTATATATTAAGAACGACGGTTATGCAAGTCGTCCATTTCCCATTAAGGATGACGAAATCTCTTCTATCTTTAAGAACAGAGAAGGAACATATGGAATATATGAAGTAAACGAAAGAACGATGAAAGGTCGTTTTGTGGTGACTGATTATTATTTGCTCAAACAATACAAAAACAAATACATCTCAACTAATGAGTTTGTTAAAGGTGAATTCTATTTTGCTGTAATTAGGAATGAAGCACTCGACAAGTTCCAATCCTGGATATTAAGCAATAATGCTAAACTTATTTCCAACAATATTCTCGGTGGCTTTTATAGTGCTTTTCGTATTCAGCATGCCATAGAGGAATCTGAACAAGGCAATAGCCTACGGTTTAAAAAAGAAATAAAATGTCGATCTGTTAATAACCTGGAGATAAAATCAGAAGCAGACAGCGAAGTTGTTTTGCTATCTAAGTTGTTACCTGCCCAGTTTGAAATAACCGGCATAGACATATCACAGGATAAAATATATGCAGTTTCAGTAAATACCTTGCACCGCAATTCTTCCGAACTTGCATACGATCATGAGAAAAACTTATGGGTATTAAAAGTCTTTACCAATCTATTTCAATTGGGTAAAGATTTCCAACTTTATTGTAATGAGAGTCCTATTCCGTATGGGAAAACATATAGATTCTCTGACTTTATACTGCCCAATACATTTAAAGAACTATCTTTAGACAAATTGGGGATGATGAGTGAGGAAAAGTTTTCCGTGGGTCTTCAATTACCGAATAACATCATAAATAATAACCTTATTAATTGGGCGTTTCTTTCATTACAGATGAAACATGCACCAGCAAAGGCTATTTCTCCCAAAATATATCAAGAAAGAGATTTCCTGCTGTATGCTATCACATCTGCTTCGTATGAAACAGACAAATGGATAATCACTACCGAATGGCTAAAGTCTATTAGGGACAGATTGATGCAAGATGTTGATGATGGTGAATCTGCGCCCAAATCTGATAAGTATGCTCTACAAAATGCATTGGCGGATTATTTCAGAATGGGATATATCAACTACGCATATACGGAACGGGGGCTCCGTCTTGTTGCGAATAGACCAACTTTGGTACTATTGACTCCTGATTACGAAAAAATAGTGTCGCCTGGACTAAACGGCAAAAAAATGTATTCCTTTAAGTGTACAGATAATCAGTTTAAGTGTTTACTCACTGGCGGACGAACTATTGCATTGATTAGAGACATTGAAAAGCAGCAAAAAGCATTAGGAATATCAGTAGAATTCGTAGAGAGTACAGATATTTTGATGCCGCAGACGGTATATATTTATGCACAATCAAGAAGTTCATTCAAACAACTTGCAGAAAGATGCCATTTGCTCTATCAGGATAATTTATACTCTAATGCTCTGCTTGAAGATCTCCCCTCTGTAGATGACTATAAAGAAATGAAGAAAGTTAATGGCTATGAGCAAGATTTATTTCTTGTTAAACACTTCAGAAGTATTGATTACAAGAAAATGTCAGATCTTTATCCTGATAGAGTTGCTAAGGGCAGATGCCTAACCAATGCAGAAATAGACAAAGAAGAATATGACAAGAATAATGATGTTGTAGTGTTCTTCCCTGGAACAAGAGATGAAACTTGTGTTCTGATAGATAACGGTAGGATGATAGAAATCGATAAATATTGGGGCCATTTTATAGGAATGCGTCTGCAAAATGCTCAGGTGTTGCAATATGATGAAGACAAGGAACTAATCATTCTGCCTCAGCAAATACGCTTGCCTTTATTATATGCTAGAGCCTTGACACTTATTACCGGTAAAACTCCAAGTGCCACCTTTGGAAGTAGAGCCTATAACGTGGTTGGACAAAATCCTTTAATAAAGGCCTGTAAACCAGAAACTATTTTAAGAAAACTCGGACAAAATTAAATATTTGTAATTATGGCGAAGTACCTGATTAATCCTATATATTCATATAAGGAGATAAAAGAAAATTTTATCCTTTATGTAAAAACAGCTTTTGGTACCAGATATGATAGTATCGAGAAAGAGCGAGAAGAGTTGTTGAATACTGATTCAATAGCCTCACGAGAACCTTGGATAGAACCGTTGCCTTCCTATAATAATATTGAAAGGAATGGTGAAAAACTGCGTATTTCATCATTGGAAGAGTCTGATCTTCCCGGTATGAACATAGAAGCGAGATCACTTTTTAAGGAATTCATATTAAAGGGTCTCATTAGTGGTAATTATCCTATTTATCAGCATCAGGCAGAGATGCTTCAGAAGGCACTTTTAGGTAAAAACTGTATTATTACTTCTGGTACAGGTTCAGGTAAAACTGAATCTTTTTTGCTTCCGATGTTGGCTGATATCATGAAGGAAGCAGAGAGTGAGTGGTCAACTTCTGAGAATTATACCACACATGAGTGGTGGAAGGCTAATAACGGAGAACCACTTAGCAAAAATGAGGTATTTGTTTTTCCTCAAGGGGCAGTTCGAGGAACACCTGGTCGAATGACAGCACATGCACTCCAACGTGCCAATGAAAAAAGGGACGCTGCTGTAAGAGCGCTCATCATTTATCCTATGAATGCCTTAGTAGAAGACCAAATGACTCGCCTTCGCGATGCACTTGACAATGACGAAGTTCAACAATGGATGGTTGACAGACTTCATGGGAATAGGATTTTCTATGGAAGATATAATGGGGCGACTCCAACATCAGGTTATCCTAAGAGTGGTGAAAATGCTGCTAATAGTAATATCTATAAGCGTCTTCTCTCTGCAATGAGAGAACTTGATGAGCAGACAAGTGACACACTTGCACTAATTGAAGGTATTGACAGAGAAGAAGAAATCAGATTACGTGAAAAAGAAAAAGAAGATAAACAAAATCTGACTGATGAGGAAAGAGAAAAGCTAAAAAATATTCACAAATACGAGGTGAGGCGTACAATCTCACCAATGACTAAGGGTCGTGATGGTATCGCATCTTCGGAAATGCGTAGTCGTTTTGACATGCAGCAAACTCCGCCGGACATACTCATTACTAACTATTCGATGTTGGCAATGATGCTGATGCGTGAGGTGGACAATCCCATCATAGAGAAAACACGTCAGTGGTTAGCAAAAGATAGGCGACATATTTTCCATTTGATAATCGATGAATTACATCTGAATCGTGGAACAGCTGGAACAGAGACTGCCTACCTTATTCGCTTATTGTTAAACCGTCTGGGATTAACTCCTGATAGCCCTCAACTGAGGATACTATCTTCGTCTGCATCATTGGAAGTTAATGGTGATAAACAGGAAGAAAGTTTGAAATTCCTTAAAGACTTCTTTGGTTGCGATTTTACAGTAGAAAACATTGTTGAAGGTCATTATGTGCAGACGACTCAACACTATGACACGAAACTACCTATTAATCCATTTATTGACATATACAATCTTTTCTATGAGAATCCATTATGCTTTGAACAATATAAGGATGATGCTTTGATTAAATCTCATATTGATTCAGTTTGCCATAATGCGGCTTCAGTCCTTGCGTCATATGCAAATGTAGGTTTGATAGAATCTGATGGACTACAACAATTGCTGAATGTGTTCATTACTGATGAACTGGCAGTTACACAACGATTATTTGACACTTTCGATTTGGGGGAAATGGGGCATAACAGAGCCTTGCCATTCTGCAAAGGAAAAAATGAAGACGAGTCAAATAATCAATTAGGCAGATATTTTACTTCGTTTCTCTTTGGTGAAGACATTGACGAAAATGAATCAGCAAAGGCTGCTGAAGGTTTTGTTATTTTAAGAGGATTATATGATATATTTAACGTCTCCGCTTCGACATTACAACGTTTCCGCTTTCATTTGTTTTATAGGAATATAGATGGACTTTGGGCTACATTGGATGATTACAACGAAGACAATAACAGACCTGTTGGAAGACTTCATGCTCACTCTCGCGATATAGATGGAGACAAACGCGTTCTTGAACTATTATATTGTGAACAATGTGGTACACTTTTCTATGGTGGCAAAAGACATGCGTATAGAGAACCGAATAGCTACAAATGGCTAACCAATATCTTACCTACCAGTTCAAATCTTGAAGAATTACCTGAACGGCAAAGCCAGGTAATGGTAGAGAAACGTAATTACCATGACTTTGCGATATTCTATCCCATACCTCCTTCAGAAAGGGCTGACACGGTCGAGAAGAGAATGCATGAGCAAGACGTAAAGATGCTGCATAAGGGTGAATTCGGGAAATCCGATACAGAATTTGATTGTGAGTGGCAATTTGCATATCTTGACGAGAAAACAGGTTTTGTAACACTTGCAGATGAAGGTGACGAACAATCTGGTATCAAAGGATTCCTTTATACAGTCCATGGCCTAGATGGTGAGCAAAATATTGAGGCAGCTTGTGCTGCGCCTGCACTTCCTTGTCATTGTCCTTATTGCGCTACAGATAAACATGGCAAAGGCTTCCGATCTCCTTTAAGAGGTTTCCGAACTGGTTTCAATAAGGTTACTCAATTATATGCACGAGAACTGTTCTATCAGTTGCCTACTCTCCATAACCGCAAACTAGTTACATTTGCAGACAGTCGACAAGATGCTGCTGTCGTTGCTAACGACATAGAGCGCAACCAGTATACAGATTTAATGCGAGATATTATTGTAGAACAGTGCACGCTTGATCCGACAATTGACTATGACGCAAAGGAATTGGAATTAAATGAGCTGATAGAAGATAAAAAGAATGCATTAACGACCCGTGATAATCCTCATTCTTCTGAACGTGAAAAAAGGAATGCATTGCGTATACTTTCCGGCATTGATGGTGAAATAGCAGTAGTAAAGAGTATTCTTGAGAAGACAAAATCTGTTGAAGACCTGATAAAAACAGATCACTGTATAGATTCGCCTATATATAAAGCTTTCCGAGAACTATATTCTAACCCTGCAGGCTGTGATTCTACAAATCAGCACTATGAAGAAACCAGAGATGCAGACCCTGTTATGTGGTATGAAGTGGATGAAAATGCCTCTCAGCAATTAATAGAAAATGTAGAAAAGAAAGCAGGAAAGGCTATCATCCAACATGTAATGGGAGTTCTTTTTGGGCGCTTACATTACAATGCTGAAAGTTCAGGCATTGGTTGGGTAACCGTCTCTCGTTATGAAGAAAAAATAGAAAAGGCACTTACAGAAAACAACAGAGGGCTAAATACATTTATTTCTCATGATATATTCATGGAGATAGTTACTTCTGTGATAAGATTAATTGGTAATTCCTACAGATATTATCACAATCCATACGAAGACGATGTGTTCCCCAAGGCTTCTGATGCAGACTTTCAAAACCTGAAGGCGAAAGCACCTATTAGGCTGTATATATACGAGTGCTGCAAAAAATATGGAATCCCATATAGTCAGCAAGATGGTAGGAAAACTAAGACACCCAATACTTTAGGACAGGCAGTTCTTGATTACCTGCGAGACACGGGCAACAAACAGATGTTCCTAATGCCTCATACATTAAAAATACGATGTGTGTCAGGCCAAGAAAAGGGATACATTTGCCCAAAGTGCGGTCGGGTTCATTTAAACAAATCTGCAGGTATCTGTACTAACTGCTTTAGCCGTTTAGATGAACAAAACACAATAACTGTTGACGAACTAAGAAGAAGAACCGACCTAATGATTAACTCTGTAAAGCACCGACCTGCATGTCGATTGCATTGTGAAGAGCTTTCTGGTCAAACAGATAACCAAGGAGAACGTCAACTGGAATTCAGGGATATCATTAAAGTTAACTCTCAGGATAAGAACTCAGAGTATTTGGAGAAAGCTAAATCAATAGATGTTCTCAGTGTTACAACTACGATGGAGGTAGGTGTTGATATTGGTCCATTACAAGGAGTGATGCTGACAAATATGCCACCACAAAGATTCAATTATCAGCAGAGAGTTGGACGTGGTGGACGTAGAGGACAAGCTTATTCTATTGTATTAACACTTTGTCGCGGTCGCAGTCATGACGAGCATTATTTCTTAAATCCGTATCAAATTACTGGAGACCAACCACCAACTCCATTTTTATCTATGGATCAGTTCGAAATTCTTCAGCGCTTGTACGCAAAAGAGATATTGTATTATGCTTTTAAGTCCTTTGCCAATAACCATGATATTAGATTAGAGGGCAATACACATGGTGAATTTGGAACTCGTCAAGATTGGAAAGACAATGTGAACAACATTGTGGATGAAATCAATACTTGGCTTTCGAGTAATTCGAATATGTCACTTCTCCGAAAAATAGCATCATTGTTGACTAGTGACACAACATTAATTGATAAATTATCCTTGTTTGCACACGATACAGAACAGGATAGTAACCTTTTCAAAAAGATAGGCTATGCTGTAGATGATGAGTCTGTTGTTGCGGATACTCTGGCAGAGTGTCTTGCAGAAGCTGGCGTACTTCCAATGTATGGTATGCCAACAAGAGATAGAGTTTTATATCATAGTTTGCAATATGCACGGGGGAATGAGATAAAAGAAGAAATATCTTCCGTGTCTCGTCCAATAGACCAAGCAATTACGGCCTTTGCACCAGGTTCTTCAATAACTAAGGACAAGCATATTTTAACTTCCATCGGTTTTACTCAACCGTCAATTATTTATGGAGAAGGTATGCAAGGACGGAAATGTATTAAGACTAAGGGAACACCAATTTCACCAGTTTTCCCATTAAGACTGACTCTATGGACTTGCAGTAATCCTAGTTGCAACAAAATGGTCACTAATAGTCTTGATTCTAACAATGAAATGAGCTGTGAATCATGTGGTGCGCCCATGACTCCATCAACCATATGTACCCCAGCAGCTTTTATAACCAGTTTATCTAAGGGCTTCGATCAGAAAGATGACGCTGAAATATTGGTTAAGCGCAATGGCATTAGAATGGAGAGCTCTGCAAATCCTATAACTTTACCATGTCCTACTAACATGAATTTTGACCTCTCTTTACTTAAAGAGGGTAAAACATGGCGTATTAGTGATAAGGAAATAGAAGGTTGTGTGTGCAGTGTTCATTATATCTTAGGAGGAACAAGATTTTCTTCATCAGCCCTACAATGGATTGCCACCCCAGTATATAATGGGACAGATCAACCACAAACGCTTCAAACCGGTATAGAGTTAAGATCAGATGATAATAAAGATGTTAGAACTTTCATTTCTCCCAATGGTCAGATGGAGAGAATACATCTAGCAGCCCAAAAAATCACGAATGTAATAACGCTTTCTCCTAAAAATAGAATCCACGGTTTAACCTTAGAACCCTTCCATTGTAATGATAATGGGAAATTAGATTTCAGAACACAAGGGGTTAGAGCTGCATATTATTCACTCTCTTTCTTAATACAAAGAGCCATAGCATCTAAACTTGATGTTGATCCTACAGAGATTGACGTAGTTGAAGTCCTATCAAAGCCCGGATATTTAGGAGAGGTATGTCTTGCAGATGAGAAGATTAACGGCTCCGGATTTGTCGCAGATTTCTATAACTGCTTTGATGACTATATTAATAGGATATTAGGCAGTAATAGTGAAGACTCATATTTTAGACAGATGCTCGGTGATGAGCACATTGATGATTGTGACTCCTCGTGCTACAAGTGTCTAAAAACTTATAGGAATATGCCATATCATGGACTTCTGGACTGGAGATTGGGAATCGCTCTGTTTAGAATTATGATAGATTCCTCTTATAGGGCTGGAGCTGATGGAAATTTTGATTATCCGGAGCTAAAGGGATGGAAAGAATTCGCTAAAACTCTTCTTATAGCGTTAAACGAAGGATTTTTCCGTACTTCTTCTGGGACAATGGTTTTCGAGTTAGAACAGACTAGTGATGGAATACCATATCTATATGATCCAAGTGGAAGACGTAAGCCAGTGTTCGCATCACATCCTTTATGGGAAGGGATGTCAACAAGAATTATTGCAGATTCTGTCCTTGAAGCTTCTCTTCTTCACAATGAAAATTGGAATAATAGTGACATAATTACAATAGACACCTTTAATCTTTTAAGGCGTACAAGTAATTGTTATGAGTATATTCAGAACTTACAGAATCAGTGAATATGAAATTCGTTAAAATTCCTGATATTAAGAACACTTGGGACAATGTTGTGATAAAAACATTGTCTCCAAGTTCTTTCTCATGGATAGATACGGGCTGCTCATACCAATTGCTACTTCAAAAGGCTTTAGATTCATTTAATGACAGACGTTATCTTTTACCGACTTCCAAAAGCACACTTATAGGAACCATCATCCATAAGATTTACGAGTTGTCTTCTAAAAAGGAGATCTGCTCTATAAAAGATTTATCGTCCAAATGGGAAGAGCTAGTAAAAGCGCAGGAAGATAAATTGAGCCAATATTATCCAACATTACAAAATGTAGATATTAATGACTATGACAAAAGAAACAAATGCTTCCGTTATGCACTTTCTATTATCAATAGTAGTTCGCATAAAGGAGGGAATTCAGAAAAAACGAAGACTTATTCAGAATATTGGATTGATTGTACTGATATTGGCTTGCGTGGAGTTATTGATAAGCTACGCTTGAATCCTGATGGTGTTGACATAATTGATTACAAGTCAGGTGTTGTTATTGATGAAACAGATAACATAAAAAAGGAATATGTTACTCAGTTGCACCTTTATGCAATAATGTGTGAACATCTTAAACTAGGATCAATAAAGTCACTTTCTCTTGTAGATATTGATGGCAACAGACATTTCGTTAAGTATGACAAGGGCTTGAATGCATCATATCTTATCCAAGTACAACAAACAATAAAAAAGTTGAATCAAATAATTGAAAAACGAGAATTTAACAATGGATTAAAACCATGTGAATCGTGTTCGTTATGCTCAGTTCGCCATATATGTGAACAAAGAGATATGAGCCAAAACACCATTTTCACTGATATTATAGGTGTAGTAAATAAAGTCATCAGTCCTAATTTGTTTGAGTTAGCAACAACCACGGGTGATACAATTACTTTATCGGGATTGGAGGAGTTTCATTTAGACATGCCTGAACAATATGTCGATAAAAAACTATCGCTTATAAACATTCTCAACTCGAACATGGCTAAACCATCTAGCAGTTATAAGATTTCGAATAATACAATTATATATGAATTATAATAAGAAAAAAAAAGATAAAATACCAGTCGTTTCATTTTTTTCTGGTGGCGGATTCATGGATATGGGATTCATGAATGCCGGTTTCCAAGTCGTGTATGCAAATGAATACGAAAAAGTTTTTGCAGAACTACATGACGAGGGTATCTCTTCATGGGGAAGAGGACATAAAAAGAAGTATTGTCCAATTACAAGTACAGAGTCCCTGTCTGATTTATCCCCCGATGCTATTTTAAAGAAAGCTTTCCCTAAAGGAGTTCCAAGTATGTGGGGAATTATTGGAGGCCCTCCATGCCAAGATTTTACTATGAATGGAAAAGGGGATGGGTTTAAGGGTACACGTGGCAAAATGACTCATGTATTCTTTGAGCGTATTAAGAAAATGGAGCCTACATTTTTTGTGATGGAGAATGTTGTAGGTCTTCTTATGAGAAAAGATCCGAAGCGTATTCTAGATACATTGTTATTAAAACTGTTAAGCGAAGATTATTATATTGATCGTACTACTCTGAATGCCCTAGATTTTGGCGTTCCCCAATATCGTAAACGCGTATTTATAGTAGGGCTAAGAAAGGATGCATTTAATGTATCCGATACCATTGAACCTACAATGCAAGACGTTAGAAGTATGCATTTTCCGTGGCCTACTCCCAAGTATCCAGATGCTCATACTACAATTAAATGGCCAGAAGATATCCCTTTTGGAACTGCAAACGTGGAAAAACCTGAAGACATTCCATTTGAGTTATGTGTACAAAGATGCTTAGAGTATGCTGAAGATTTGCCAAATGGTAATGAATATTTCGCTTTTGTAAAAGACGCAGATAAAAGATTGCTTATAAACGAAGGAGATACCAAAAGACGTTCTTTTAAAAGATTGCATCGTTTCCGTTATAGTCCAACCACCTGTTTTGGTAATAATGAAGTTTTTCTTCATCCCTACAAAAACAGGCGCCTTACTGTGAGAGAAGCATTGAGAATTCAAAGCGTAGATGACAAGTATGTATGGGGACCTGGACGACAATCTGCAAAGTTCAAAATCATTGGTAATGGTGTTCCTGTACTTCTAGCAGAAGCTGTAGCAAAGGAATTGTACAATTTGATAACTAATAAGTAATATGGACAGGCTCAACTCACAACAACGCCACGCTAATATGGCTGCCATCCACGGCAAGGACACGAAGCCGGAGATGGTGGTGCGTCGTTGGCTGTGGGGACATGGATTCCGCTATCGACTGAATCATCCAAGACTGCCCGGAAAACCTGACATTGTAATGCGGAAGTATAGAACTTGTATCTTTGTGAATGGATGCTTCTGGCACGGACACAATGTGAGCCTCACCCCCAACCCCTCTCCAAAAGGCGAGGGGAGCAAAGAATTTGATAATTCCGAGTGCTGCAAGATTCCGAAGACGAACAGGGAGTTTTGGGTAGCCAAGATACGGAGGAACCAGGAGCGGGACTTGAAGGTGCAGCATGAGCTGGCTGCGATGGGCTGGCACTCCATTACCATTTGGGAATGTGAACTGAAACCGAAGGTACGGGAGAAGACGTTGGAGTCGCTGGCATTCACACTCAACAAAATATACCTGCAAGACCATAGCATCAGGCACTATGAGATACCAGAGGAAGAACCCATGATGGCGGCAGAGGACGTTTCAACAATATATGGAAATAAAGCAACTTGATAATACGTTATAAGATATGTCACAGAAAGAAGGTTATATAAATTTTGAGGAATACTCACAAGTAGGGGAACCTCAGAAAGCGGAAAGGGCTTACGCATGGAGCACAGCTATCGGTCTTCAGGCGGTAGATGGGCTGACTGTGTCGCAATATCTCAAAGATACAGCCGTAAGGAATATTGAGGGTGAAATCACTATTGATGAAGCTCGTGAACTTATCAAGACCTATTATCAGACAAAAACAAGCCGTGAGCCAGACGACGAAGAGAAGCAGGAAGCCGATAAGGTTTCAGGCAACATCGCGAAAATCATAGCCGAGCAGTCGTTCTCCTTTAGCGTGCCAACACTCATTTCCATCCATCGTCACATTTTCGAGGGAGTGTTCAAGCACGCCGGACAGCTGCGCAATTACGACATTACGAAAAAGGAGTGGGTGCTGCGTGGCGATACGGTACTCTATGGACGGAGTCAAGATCTGCGAATGGCTCTGGAGTATGACATGGAGCAAGAACGACAGTTCGATTATAGCGGATTAAACATGGGCCAGGTGGTGGAGCATCTCGCAAAGTTTGTGTCTAGTATCTGGCAGATACATCCTTTCCGAGAAGGAAACACGCGAACGACGGCTGTTTTCACCATTAAGTATCTGCGTTCCATCGGGTTCGACGTTACTAATCACCTGTTTTCCATGCATTCGTGGTATTTCCGAAATGCGCTGGTACGGGCCAATTACCAAAATATAGCGAGGGGGATTCAACGCGACACGCGATTCTTGGAACTATTCTTCCGAAACTTGCTGATGGGCGAAAAGAACGAGTTGCACAACCGTTATATGCTCGTTAATCCACCAGAAGAACTTGCAGCCCCATCAAGTACCCCCGCAAGTACCCCATCAAGTACTGGTGCTCCATTCGCGACCGACAATGAGAATATTTTGCGGTTGGTCAAAGCTATTGGCCATCGTCAGCTCTCCGTAAAGGAGATGCTTGCTGCCGTTGGTCTGAAAGACCGAATGAATTTTATGGAGTATTCTCTTACCCCAGCAATGGCTGAAGGCTTTGTCTGCCTGCTCTATCCAGACAGACCTCGGCATCCAAGGCAAAAGTATCTGCTAACCGTCAAGGGCTCCGCCCTCTATAACGAACTGACAAAGGATGCGAGCAAATAAAGTTAGACATTGAGTTGCATGGCAAAGACACAATGCCATTTGAAGGAAAATCGAATCACATTGGCGATTCACCAATGTGACTCGGAAAGTGTTTCGTTTAGGCTGGCACCAATGTCTGGGTATCGTTAAAAGAATGTCAACTTGTTTTTGCAAACGTACAATTTGTACAAATGGTAATCTCGGAAAGGGAGTGTCAGAATAACACCCCCTCTCGATGGTATGGCAACTGGCGAGGAATTCTCGGTGGTTCAAATCGGAATAAAAGCTAGCCAATTCCCCAGCCTGTTTTCTTCTTCGTTCCATCCCAGTTGGTAAGTTCACCATTGGAACCGCCACCACCTGTGCTAATACCGCTCCTACCGCCTGCGGCCAGAAGTAGATTCGCCATCAAATCTTTGGTGACCGTCATGGCATCACAGAGTTGCCGAGTGCGAGATGCTGTAAGACCAGCTTTGTACTCGGACATACCTGTCCACGACACCTTTTCTAACAGGTAGGCAGTAGCCATCCTGCGCTGTTTTTCGTCAGTTGGGTCAAGGCCATACTTGAATGCTTCAGCAATGATGCCCCATGCAACAGTGTTATCCTGCTTTGGCTGGAAGTCGTTGTCTTTGCTATCTGCATAATCCCTGATGGCAGCAACACCATCTTTAATCCATTTGTCAATCTGTTTCCTGAAGGCTTCCTTGTTCTGCAGTATGCTCTCCCAGATTTCCTTGATTTCTGGTATACCCAACAATTCTCGGACTTTGTTCTCTGCATTCTCGGCCCGTTGATGCTCACTATATGCCTTGTTGCCTGAACGGACAGCCTCGGACTCGGCTTTGCCAAGTCGTTCCTGTAATTCCTTGATTTCTGCATCCTTCTTGTCCCGAAGCCGGGTGATGGCATTCTCGTCCATCGAGGCTATCCGCTTTCTGAGGACATCGTTCTCTTCAGTCAATCGGCTGTTCTCCTTTTGTAGCTGCTTGTTCTGCTCTATGATGGCTCTTACATTCTGCATGGCTTTATTGTAGAGTGCCTTCCCCAGTTTCAGTATATCCTGCTTCTGGAGTTCCTTGGCTTGCATGAGTGCAGTCTGCATTTCTGTAAGGATAACCTTTATCGCTTTCCGCCGTTCCTCTCTCCATTCCTTCTGCCCGAAAGCAGGGATTGGCTTTTCAAGTTCGGTTTTTATGGAATCCCAAGCATTCTTTACAAGTGGGTCGGTCTTCAAGGTTGGTACAATCAGGTCTTCTTCCTTGATGTCCAATGCCGCAGCATAGTCTTCCAGCTGAGAGATGTTGCCTTCCAGCCTTTCCTTATGCTGCTCTTTGTTTTGTATCTCACCCTCTAACTTGTCCTTCTGTTCTTCCAGGTGTTCCTTTTGCGTCTTCATCTCCTGTACCTCACCCGCCATCTTCTCCTTCTGGCCTTCCAGACGTTCATTCTCTATCTGGTTTTGAGCGATAGCATCCTTGGCCTGGCGCTCAGCCTCCAAAACGGCTTACTCTTGTGAACACGTTCACGACGTTCCTCACCTGGCAGCATGGCGATGTCATCGCCACGCTCAAGACCGTACTTGTGCCCAACCTCGTTATAGTAGTCTGTGTGCATCTGTTTGTAGGTTTCTCCCACGGCATATTTGTCCTTGCCCCATACACTGGCATAAGATACACTTTCCTTTTCCCTCCGTTCGGCTTCTGTTCTTACGAAGTTCGAGCGGATTTCTTCAGGAAGTTTCTTCCATTCCTTATGGGAGAGTACCTTCGACTTGTCATCCTTATGTACATACTTGGCAGATGCCCTTCCTCTGGATTTCGTCTTTGCCACGGGGATAGTCTGAATCTGAATGTGTGGTGTGGTTTCGTCAAGATGAACGTCGAAGCCGATGATGTTCTCCGCTCCCCAGCGGTCACATGCCCAACGGTAGGTGTCCATTGCCCAGTCTTTGATACCTTGTTTCAGCAAGACATGGGCATTGCTCTTTTGAAGGGTGAAGTCCACATCTTGGTCACCGAAGGCAAGTCGGGTCAGTACATCATGGTCACCACTGATGATGATGCCGACAGTGCAGTTCGGACTATTGTCGGAGATTCCCAGGGAATTATTATTGTCCATGTATGGCTTGAAGCCAAGTTCATCTAAGCGTTTCTGCAAACGCTCATGAAGTGGCACGGGATTGGAACCAAGAGGAACGATTTCGCCTTGGCTGTTAATCTCAAAGTTGAGATGCTTGCGCGTGAAATCGTAATGGTTGTTTGTGTCCTGGTTCTTCTGGCGATAGGTGTTCTCGTCCCATCCGCGACGCTCAGGCTCATAGCCTTCCGCTGCAGAAAAGGACTTTGCCGGTGCGCCGACATGGATGGCGGCACGGGGTACATTGTTTCTGGATTTACTCATTTTGTTCTATAGTTTTGAAGTTTATGTATAATTGTTTATCGGGTCTCGGGTGGAACCTGAGTGGAGGGTTGAGGGAGAGAGTCACTCCCTCACAGATGCATTTTGCTTCTGGCTTGTGCCACATGCGGCAACACTGCTGTATAGCGGCGGTCTAACCCTCGGAGAGCATAATGGGACTTTTTAAGGGAGCGCGCGAATCTAAAAGTCCATATTATATTATGGGATTATTCGGTAATCCCTCTCGGCGTAGCATTTACTCAGGAGCAGGAGGAACTTCGGCTTCTAAGCCGCAGTCGCCCTTCCCATGCTCCACATATCGATGGAGCTTGCCACAATAGGTGCCGTTGATACCCTTGTGCGAGAGGGGACACTTGTGGCATTCCGGGGTCCTTCCATGCCATCGTTCTTCCTGAGCCAATAGGATTGATTGCATGACAGCATCCTCTTTCGGCTCTTTCGAAACAGGCTCCGTTTTTGGCGTTTCATCCTGGGAAATGTCGCTGGTGGGTAAAATGCCCACCACCTCCAATCCGAGTGCCTTGACGAGCAATGCGACGTTAGGATTGACCTCCTCCATCCGCATCAGAGCAGCTTCGGCTTCGGTCGGTCGTAAGGGTTGCTGGCTGAGAACCATCTGAGCAATGGTGTGGCAATCGCCTTGCGCTTTCTCCATCACGTCTGAGACATAAAACTGGAGATTGGGAACCGCTTGCAGCGTTTCTTGCCATTTGCTGTAGTCACCCTTATCTGGAAACACAACCACAGGTTTTCCTGCAAGTGGAAGCAAATCGGTGGGAGTGGCCTTTCCTTTCCCAGTTGCAATCCAAACGTATGGTGTCGGGAAGCAACTCATAACGGCAGCAGTCATTTCATCCATCACCAATGCAACCGTCTGGGTGGGGAAGCTATCGAGCAAGTGCTCACCAAACAAGCAAGTCGGTCGCCCGTCTTGATAATACCAACTGTCATCATAGACCTTGCCTGTTTCGCTGTCCATTGTGATGATGCGACCATTGGTAATCTTATGCTCCGAATTGATATGCCAGAATATCGGTTCGCCTTGCTCGGTTGCCCCGATAGGATATCGCTTCATTAGGGCCTCCAGTCGTTCTTGGTCAAACCAGACGAAGCCACAGAGGTATTCAAAGAATGAACTGTTGAAGCTCGTTATCTCCGCTTTCATAGGCAACCCTCCTTCCAGTTGATTCCATGCAGCGAACAGATATGGAAGAACGTTCCGATGTTGATACCGCTGACATTGCGCAGGAGGTTGTCGAACTTCTTGTCTGTTTCAGATGCCTTGTACTTCGGATTTTGCGAGCTGACCTGATGGAACAAGCTACGTCCACGTTCACCAAGTGAGGCCAAAGCTGCACCTACATGGAACCAGTCATCGTAGGTAGCCGTGATGTCGATGCCTTGGTCAGCAATGAGTTTACAACACTTCTCAACCTGTTCCATGTCACCACCACTATATGTACCGGAACTGTGGTATGCCGGTTTGGGTTCCAACCACACCTTAGTATATAATGTAGCCTCCTCATTCACATACGGCTCTGGGTCGTAGGAGATGAAGCGCATCCTGTTCACATTCTTGCATGCTTTGTCAATGATTAGTCTGCTGTTTGCGAAGTCACGTTTCAGCGCTTCGAACTGAGCCTCATGCTTATCAGGATAGGCAATGCGGAAGATAGCAAACCAGCCTTTGCCACGGATGCTACGGCCCGCATAGAGTATCTGGGGGATGTTATGCCACTCATGCTTCATGTCATCAAACCAGTCAACATCCAAGTTATCTTTCTTGTCGATGTCGATACAGAGAAGGTTCGAGTGGGCCACGAGGTTTTCCGCCTTACATGTAGGAGCAAATGTACCTGAGATGGTTGCCACAGGCAGTTGCAACTTCAGGCTCTTTTGCATATCTTCATCCAGTATGGAACGGATATACTCTATCTGTTCCTTGTACCTATCACAGAAGAGGAAGTCGCGCAGGGATATTTCCGTGCCGACATTGTCTTCTACGTTTCGGTAAAAGCTAATCTTTGTATCAAATATACTTGTCATAGTTCTTCAATTTTTAAAGTTAGTGGTTGTAGTTGTAATTGAACCGAAAACCTTGACTTATAAGGCATTGACATTACAACTTGGGTACAACCATGAGGATGTGAGTCCATGATGGAGAGGTGTGTACCTTGGTTGTAGGGTGGTTGTATGCTTATGCCCTTTATCCACAGGCTATTACTAACACCTACAACTACAACCATCATTGTTCTTCGCGTCGCTCAGGCGCAGGCGGAACCTTTAGTATTTTATTGACATACTGCTGAGAAACGCCGAGAGCTTCGGCAAGGGCATTCTGCGACTTGATTGTGAACTGACGATTGACGGCACGTAGCAGGTCACCGTTGGTCATCGGACGCTGTGTGGCTGCCGAGCCTCGTAACAAAGGATATATGCGCTCGATATGGATGCGAGTAAAGTAGTCAGCCATGCGGATGGCATGTTCCATTCCTTCAGCCGTGATAACTGGCTCGTTCCAATGGTCGGACAGCAGGTGCGCCATGATAGCCAGGCGCAGTGTATGGATGTTCATCTTCTGTATCATACCGCTGATATAGCAATCCTCCTCTGCCCTCATGTCATTGTCATCGGCATAGTTGGAGTAAAGGCGGTTTGCCTCATGAGACAACTGGAGGGTTAACGGCTGCATGTTGAACAGTCTGCCGATGATGCCAGTCCAGCTCTCACGCATCTCTAGTGTCATGAACTTACGGTCACATCGCTTTATAAACGTGCCTTTGTCGGGATAGACAAAGAGGAATCGCTGCGTGAAGCCGGAATCCATCAAAGCATCAGTTCCGAAGGTTTTGCCGAGCAGTTCTGGCTGTATACCGCCGTTGATGCACATGGCAGGATCATCAATCAGTTTGGTCTCTTCGGACTTTCTATTAATGGCAAAGCTGACATTAGACCAGATGGAAAGCAATTGTGATAACTCAGCGCCAAGCCCATTACCGCCTTTGGAATAACGGCCCAAGGAATCAATGAACGACTTCAGTTCGTCGGCTACAACCCCAATCATATCACCTTGTGCAAGCAGGGCATTACGAGATTCTGGTGAACTGTCGCCGACTATCCGTTGATGGAATACAGGCTGTTCTCCGCTGTAGTTCTTATCTTCACGCTTGCGTTGGTCATAAGCGGCTTTTTCATCCTGGTACTTGGCAAAGTTGGCTTTGTCCTGCTCGCGCAATGGACGTGTGACTTCTTTCAGAGGCCCTGTCTTGTTGCGGCTGGGCTTTCCCACCATACAGAAAAAGTCGCAGGGATAGTTTGTATAAGGGTTGGTGACGAGCTGTGCCTTTTTCCCTGCCGCGAGGCCAGCAGTGAAGAGACTGTTGACCACCACATACTCCAGCGGACATCCGTAGGACTCAGCAACAGTACGGATATACTCCTGAACCGATTCGGACATCCAATCAATAGGCAACAACGGCTCAGTAAAAGTCGATGCCTTTAGGTGCGATGTTTCCTTGGGTTGGTCAGGTGGAGTCGGCAAAGACTCTGGAAGTTCAAGAGATGGTGCTCGCACTACAGGGGGAGTAGGTGGAACCTTATTTGTAGGCTCCACCTTCTCAGCCTCGGAGTTGATGAGGGAAAGGACGTCCGGCTGTCCATTTCCGTCAAAAGACATGATGGGTTCATCCATGGCATTCCTCCTTACATTTGTTATCACCACCTTCTATAGCAGAAGAGAAAATGTCCATCACCTCTTTCTTGGAATAGAGGTTGCGTCGGCCCATCTTGTGTTTCTTGCTGAGACCCTCGTTCTCCTTTCGCCATAGCGTCGTGTAGGTGATGCGCAGCATGTCGCACACCTCTTCACGGGTTAACCACTCGCCTTCTTCTTCGGAAGACTTCTCGTTCAGACCGCGCTTAGCGCAGACCTCTTCTACAATCTCAGTGACAACCTGCCTGAGGTCATCCATCTGTAACATTACAAAATTTCCTGTCATGTTTTCGCATTTTATAATTTCATGCCGCAAAGGTACAGGAATGCCATAGGGTGTTGCCTTGGTAAAAATCAGCACGATTTCTACCAAGTCAAAATTAACAAATAAGGGTCTTTATTTAACAGTTCAACTCTGAAGGAACGAAAAAAGGATGCCCAAAGTGAGCATCCTTGTAAGTTTAGTTGATATTGGGATTGATTGCAGATAGCAGACGAAGTTTTATGCCTGTCGCATACTTTCGTCCTCGTCTTATCTGAGCATCGGAAACATCAAGATTACCACTGTTATCTTCTGACACGATGGCGTTATAAACAGCCTCGGCCCAGTTAAAGCCTTTACTAATGTGGTAGTCGGGGAATTTCTCTCTCATAGCTGCATGGAAGGTGCGATAATTATAATCACCGTTTGTGAGGCCACCTTTTACCAATGCCGCGAAGATATAAGGTAAGATGATGTCTGCATCATCGACTTGTTTCCACTCAGAAAGTACCTTCTGGATCTCACCAATAAGAGTAGTGGCATCCTCTAGAGGCAGCATTTCCTCCAATAGAACATATGTACTTTTCCTTCCTCTGCGACCTTGTACTTCTATCAGGGCTGCATCTATGACCTGCTTGGTTCCACCTTTCTTCAACTTCTGGGTTACTTCCTTCCATTGGCTCTTTGAATAGCGGGCCTTGTCGATACTTGCACCGATGAGGGCTTCCACACATCGCCTTCCGATAAGCTTCTCCCAATAAGGGCTTTCAGGTTTCAGAAAAGTCTGGGATATAAGGTCGGCTGCATGAAGGAATCCATTGTCGAAGATGATCCAATAATAAAGACTGAACAGGTAAGGGTTCTTGTGAAGCAGTCGCTCACGGATAGCTTCATTGTTGAGAGAAGAATCAAGCATTTCAGACAAACGACCTTTCAAAGGATTTTCATCTCTTTCCATCAGGCTTTGCTGGTAGTGCTTATTACCAGGGAACAAGGATACCACGATTTTCATCATACCTTTCACACCTTTGGTCGAAAACATTTCCATCAGGAAGAAGAAGTTGGTCTGGATGAAAGTCATGTCGCCATCGTAGGCTTTCTGGAACGTATTCGTAAACTCCTTATATTCTTCTGGATGGCCATAGTGCCAACGTCGAAGAGTAAGGATGTTCAGCTCATCTGTCGTTATCTCGGCTACCTCCTGTTTACGGTTCTGCTTGTAGAACCGCTTGTAATCTTGGATGGCTTCGAAGATTTCCTGTGCGTCTGGCTTCTCGACTTTATCCGCTATGGCATCAGCCAATCGGCCTTCACCATTGTCAAATAGGAGATAACAGCACAAGCAGTATACAGAAGCATCACCAGACTCGACAGCCTTTGCGTACAACTTGTCTATATCAAAGCCTTCCTTCGACGACACGGCAGCAAGATTGACAATGACTGATTGCAGCGGTTCTGCATTGCCGTCACCAAGGTCTAAGATGTTCTGATGGTACGGCTTCAGCAGTTGCTCTTCCAAGTCTTGCTTGAACTTGAAATAGACATCTGCGTGGGATTCTTTCCAATCTAATAGTACTTCCTCACTCATTTAGACGAATACATTGAATTGTTAAATACGGAATAAAAACGCGCTTATTCCGCTAAAACTACCCATTTGGCGAACTCCATAGCGGAATAAGCGGTGATTTGTGAGTGAAATTGCATATATGTCACTTCTCCAACCCATTTGTTAAGAACCTCCTGAGATGAAGATGGGTTATGCCATTGTCATCAGATTTGGTAACCAATGGTGTCATAGAGATGACATATTTGGGATAGTTGTCCTTGATGGCACGAAGGTTGCCAAACTCACGCTCATATGTCTTATCGTCGGCTATGATATAAGAAGCCTGAACATAGATTCTTTCGCCTTTTGGCTTGGTACATACAAAGTCAATCTCACCAGCCTGAAGTTGTCCGACCATTACTTCATAGCCCAGACGAACAAGGTGATTATAGATGATATTTTCTATCACCTTTTCAATATCTCTCTCACGCGAACCACCTACAAGGGCATTACGAATACCATTGTCTTCAAAATAGAATTTATCGTTGCTCTCAAATATCTTCCGTCCGTGGATGTCATACCTGTTCACCTTGTGGATCATGTATGATTCGCACAGATACTTAGCATAATTGATAATAACAGTGGAGGTAATGTTCTCTCCTTGCGACCGCATGTACTTTGCGATGCTGTTGGCTGAGATGATTTTCCCCGCGTTGTCAGCAAGGAAATGCACAAGGTTTTCCAGAAAAGGAACATTGCGGATATTATTCCGCTTGATCACATCTTTCAGCAGTACGGTGCTATATACATCCATCTGGTATTCCCGTGCATCCTGTTCGTCGAGTCCTATCTTTTTCAAGCCAGGCAGTCCACCAAACTGAATATACTTTGCCAACGTATCATCGCTATCGGGCAACTCATGGAACTCCATGAATTCCTCGTAGCTTAGTGCCTGGACATAGACTTCTTTGTAGCGACCACCTATTTTGTTGGCCAAATCACCACTGAGCATGTTGGAGTTTGAGCCTGTAACGATGATTTCAATATCAGGCTCCTCATAATAACTGCGAATACTGTTTTCAAAACCTTCTATATCCTGAACTTCATCTATCAAGATGTAGTTGGTCTTTGTCTTGTCTCGCCGTTCATCAATATAGGCATTCAAGTCCCGGTCGGTCTGAATGTCGGCAAACTCATGTTTCTCTTTGTCAATGAAGATAATGTTTGCATGAATATCTTCTGCAACTTGATCCCTAAAGAGGCGTAGGGTGTAGCTCTTTCCAACACGACGTTGACCGACGATGATAATGATGGTGTCCTTACCAAGATGCTTAGCTATCTTGTCAAGATAACTTTGTCTAACGATTGCTTTCATATCTTTTATAGATGAAATTTGCTGCAAAGATAATAATTTTATCTTTTATAAAAGATAAAATCTGCAGATTTTTAACTTTTGTGTTGTATAAAATGTGTCATATACCCTAAAACCCATGCTAATCCAAAGTGTTTTCATGCCTCTTCTTACACTTTTCCAGGACGGAATAAGCCAAGTATTTACATTTTTCCAAGATTCATAATCTTCATAAGTTGGCGCAATCTCGACTTTTTTGCCAGATTGCGCCAAGTTGTAACCTATTTAGAAGCCTCTTCCATCAGTGCTGCACGTTCTTCCTCACTCATGTTCTTCAGCATTTCGAGTAGTTTGTCCTTTTGTTCGGCAGCGTTCTCTTCTTTGTTTTCTTCTTCGTCATCTATCACTTTGAGCAAATACGAATTATATTCCAACATTTTCTTTAAAGGGTATGGGCCAATGTATTTTGAGGTTATGTCTCCACTATCACTATGCCCCATGCCGCCTTGTATGTATCTATCTGGCACATTACCAGTGCTGGTCAAATTGGTGGCGAAGCTATGACGAGCCCAAGTAGGAGTCAGCGGAGCTTTTATATCCAACAGCTTTGTGACTTTTTTCATGTGGTTACGGATATACTTGTTGTAGCGTTGTACTACCCACATTTCTTGTTCGGCTGTAATAAACTTGCTCATAATGGGGAATACACGCTGGCCAAGCTTGGGCTTGTTGGCATGTCTATCGAGGATTTCTTGAATCTCATGCGTAACGGGGAAAATGACCTCGCTGCCATTCTTATTGCGTCCCTTTGTCTTGTGACGATGAAATCTCATTTGCTTGCCTTCAGTGGCAAAATACCAATCGTCATATTCCAGACGGAGAGTATCTGCCAGGTTCTGACCATTGCCAAGGTACATGAACAGAAGTAGACCAAGGTCACGGAATATTGCATCCTTTTCTTTCGGAATGAATAATTCCTTTCCGTTTTCGTCTTTCGCCTCCCCTTTTTCCCAAAACTCGTATAGCTGTTTCCAGACAGCTGGCCCTACAAAATAACCTTTCCGACTTTCCATTAGATTGTAGCCGGTATTTTTGAACATTTCTTTTGTGTTACCTTTTATCAGTCCACGGTCAATAGCAATGTTGACAATAGTTCGGAATGTTCGCATCAACAGTCCTATGTAAGAAGAACTCTTCTCTTCGTCTTCCAGTTTCTTTCTCCATTTCATTACAAAGTCATGGTCTATATCAGAGAATGCCACTTTGTCACCATTATCCTTGATAAACCGATTCATCACATCTCGGCCAACTCGGGCAGACCCGACACTATCTTCATCCTTTTTGTTTTGGCGATATTCCTCCCAAATTTTATAGATGCTGGAATCTCCGTCCTCCCTTCCCTGATAGAGGTCTTGAAGTCGTTTAATGGAGAAACGCCCTTCATCTACAAGTTGGTTGGTCATATCCTTGATTTTCTCCATTAAGGCTTTCAGATCATTCCGTTCTGCCAGTTGGATTCTTCTACCTGTTTTCTCATAATCGCAGAGTTGAATCCACTCTTCCATCGTGTATTTCTCGCCAAGTCTGAGAAAAGCCTTCTTCCCTTCATGCGCGATTCTTACAACAACTGGTAAGGGCTGACTATAATCGCCAGCCTTACGGATGTCAAGCGTCAATGAACCAAAAACACTTCCATTGGAAGATGTGAATTTGGCCAAACATTTCTCGCCTCGGCTGCTTTTTTGCTTGTCGTTAGAAGCCGAAAGGTGACCTTCTGTAACCTTTTCCTTTTTTGATTTCATAATTCAAATGTCTATAATATCCTTATTTTATAGGGCCTTCAGATTATAGTCTGGGGGTATTTTGGGTGACCTTCAGGTGACCTTTCTCCCGAAAACTGCTGCAAATTTACTACATTTTCTGCAAACCACAAAATTTATAACTCATTTATTTATCGACATTTAGGATTTTTTGAAATTCCATAAAATAACCATGGAAAAGACTCATAATCTGGAGGTCCCAGGTTCAAGCCCTGGCTGGTCCACTACTGAAAATCAAGGAGTTACAGCAATGCAACTCCTTTTTATTTGTTCTTCTGTGAAATTCAGGTGAAATTCAAAACGAGAAACATTAGGTAAATGGTTTCGTGAAATTTTATAATATTACATTAGATAGGACTATGATAGAATTTAGTAAAGCAGTTTTGTCATGCATGATATTATCCCTGTTCCATTCCATTCAACGACTATCGTCTATTTATTGGAAAATTCGATTCTTTCTTAAATTCTATACCTTCTATCCGCACTATCTCAAAATATTTTTTATATTGGGATACGCGAGTTAGGAATCAGAAAGTATTTGTAAAAGTTGCTAATCTCGTTATTTATTTATATCTTTATACTTGAAAACAAGCAAGTTATAAATGTTGTTCGTAGTATTGCACTTGCAGGTTGACTCTTTAACTGCTAGTACAATTATTACTGAACGGATTTTTTCCTACAGGAAGCTAAGGGTGTTTTTGCTTTTTTGCGACATTAATAATAAAGAAAGACTATTGAATCTAATGTTAATCAGTGCTGAGAAACTTAAACTGCTGATCCACGAGATGTCTTTCAATGCCTCCGAGGATGCATTGAAAGAGATTTATATAGCCTATTATTCCAAACTCTTTGATTTGGCATATTACTATGTGAGGTCGCGGCAACTGGCTGAAGAAATCGTTCAGAATTCATTCATGAGTCTGTGGGAACGGAGGAAGGGATTGCAGGAAGTACATAACTTCGATTCATATGTTTATGGGATGGTAAGGAATATCTCGGTCAGCGCACTACGGAGGCAGCCTCGCCATGAAGGGTCTGATATAGAGAGTATGAGCTCTGGTACTCTGAAAACGACCGATACGCCAGAATCTCTCTACCTCTCGATGGAACTGATGGACAGATTATATGCGGCCATTAATCAGCTTCCTGAGCGATGTCGGTTGGTTTTCAAGTTGGTAAGAGAAGAGAACCTGAAGTATAAAGAGGTGGCTGCTATGCTGAATATATCAATCAAGACAGTTGAGGCACACATGGCATTGGCAATAAAGAAAATGAGGGAAGCTATTGAAGCGGAATAATTTTCCAGGGATACACTAAGGGTAAAACGGGAAAACGACGACTAATAAATAAAAGCATGAAGGAAACCATGGACTACAAAAATATTAACGCTATAATAGCAAAGGTATTGTCGCATGAGGCTACACTAGATGAGATAATTATCTTTGGAAAGTGGGTCAACGAAAGTCCTAATCATAAACGAGATATAGAAGTTCTTTCTGAGTTTTGGGATGTGGCATCAGATGCGGAGGCTCTGTCGACAGAGATATCATTCGATCGGAACAAGGATATGATCTTCGGGAGAAAGAATGACGACAATCACAAGGATAAAACCGGCTACGGGAGTCGCAAGAGACTTGTCTTCCTTTCGATAGCGGCGTCGGTATTGATAATTCTTTCGTTAGGAATTTATACATTGATAAACGGGTTAAACCCTTCACAAAACTTTGTGTTGTTGACACAGGACAATATCGCTCGCTATGTGTTGCCAGATAGCTCGGTAGTGGTATTGAACAAGAACAGCCGACTGACTTATTCCGACCGCTTTGTGGCGAATAACCGCAAGGTGAAGCTGGAAGGCGAAGCTTATTTTGACATACGGAAACATAATAAGAAGAGGTTTGTTGTCGAAGTAGGTAACTCTGAGGTTGAAGTCTGGGGGACAAAATTCAATGTCAATGCCTGTAATGCAACTGAAAGTATTACGACAACCCTCATAGAGGGAATAGTGCTTTTCAAAGGTGGTGGCCAAGAACGGTTAATGCAGCCAGACCAGCAATTGACCTATTATCCTAAACAAGGATTCATTAAAAATGCGAAAGTGGATGCCTGTTTGAGCGTAGAATGGAAAGACCATGTGTCTCGCTATACTTCTATCCCACTATCTGAACTTATTCTTCGCATAGAAGAACATTATAATGTGGAGATTGTGCTTGCCGATAAGTATAAAGATATGCGCGTATCAGGAGCACTTTCCAATAACCAAAGTTTGCATCAGACCCTGAATGTGATTCAGAGTAGTGTGGGATTCCAATGGAAAAAAGCGAAGGGAAAAATCATAATCTATTAATAATTGACCCCCCTAAACCTAAACAGAAATGATTAACAAACAACAAACACTAACTTTTATGCGGTTGGCATCATGGAAATTCATGGTATTTTTATGTATGCTTGTTTTGTCTGGGACAGTCAACGGTAATGCTCAACAGACAATACTGACTCAGAAATTGAAAATAGAGCATACAAAGATGTCCCTTCGCGATTTGTTTAGAACAATAGAGAAGCAGAGTAATTTTCTATTCTTCTATGTTGATGCTGATATAGACGGTATCATGGTTACACCGCCGTCGGGAAAGACAATCTCTAAAGTGCTCGATGCAGTATTTAAAGACCTGCCGCTCACTTATACTGTCAAAGACAGAAATATCACCATATCTAAGAAAGGCGTAAACACATCCATTTCGCAGAAGCAAGGCATCCTCCAAGGCTCTTTAATTAGCGGAACTGTGAGGGATGCACAGGGCGAACCATTGATTGGGGCCACAGTCACCATGAAGAACAATGCTTCGGTTGCGGCTGTTACCGACCTTGACGGGAATTTCTCACTATCTGCCCCGACCAATGCCGTACTGCTGGTGTCATATGTCGGGCATGAGACAAAGGAAGTGAAGGTCAGCGGTCGTAAAAATATTCATGTGGTACTGAGCGAAGGACAAAATTTGCTCAATGATGTCGTCGTGATTGGTTATGGAACCCAGCGTAAAGTGGATATAACAGGTTCTGTTTCAACAGTAAACATGGAAGACATGAAACGCTCGGTGGCAAGCAATGCTGGAGAAGCTTTACAAGGCCAGGTTGCGGGTGTAAATGTAAGAAACAGCGGATTACCCGGAAGTTCGTCCACCTTGGCTATTCGTGGTGTAACTTCATTTGGAAGCGTGACTCCGCTCATTATCGTTGATGGAATAGAAAGCAATCTGAACAATATCAGTGCGCAAGATATAGAATCCATCCAGGTGCTAAAGGATGCCCGGGTTGCTGCCATCTATGGTGTACGCGGTTCGAATGGTGTTATATTGGTTACAACAAAGAAGGGAAGCTCTGGTGCCGTGAAGATTACTTATAACGGTATGGCTGGCATAACCTTCCCTTTACATGGCAATGTCTTCAATCTGGCCAATTCTGAGGAATATATGCAGATTCTGAATGTCGGGCAGCCTGGTAATGAACTATTTGCCAATGGTATGCCTGACTATCTTTACAATTCACCTCTTGGCAGTGGTGTGGGGTTTGAAGGGGATGCCCAAGTGGCTGCAAGTAACTATTTTAGGGAAGATCCTAATAAAGGTTCGAACTATCTGATTCAGGCGGTAAATAAGAAGGGTACGGATTGGTTCCATGAGGCTTTTAAACAAGCATTTTTTCACGAGCATAATCTTTCGGTGTCTGGAGGCAGCGATAAGGCTCGCTATTTTTTCTCGCTGGGCTATCTTGACCAAAACGGAACTCTTACTGAGACCTACTTGAAACGCTATAACATGCGTGTAAATACGGAATTCAATATAGGCAAGTATATTAAGGTGGGTGAAAATTTCAACTTCTTCTATAAAAGCTATCTGCCGATGACCACTGGCTCTGCTTATGGTCGTATACCAGACTTGTACACATTGCTACCAATTATTCCAGTACATGACATTATGGGAAACTGGGGCGGGACATGGATAGGTCCACAATTAGGAGCAGTTTCAAATCCTGTAGCTGTTTTGAAGCGTACTGCAGCCAATTCTGACTACGACTCATATAATATGATAGGTAATATCTTTGCGGAGGCGACTTTATTTGAAGACTTGAAATTTAGGACAAGTTTCGGTATTAATAACTATAATACAACTTATCAGACTTTTGAGGGAGCGCAGGCAGAAAACGCGGAACGCAGTACGAAGACCAATTCTCTCTCGGTGAACGCCTTGCAAGGTTCTACTCTTACTTTTAGCAACACATTAAACTATAAGAAGAGTTTTGAAAAGCACAAATTGGACTTGTTAGTCGGTATGGAAACTATTAAGACCTATTCAAAGACCCTTAATGGGCAGTCTAATGATTTCTTTTCTGACAATAAACATTTCCTCTTTTTGCAGAATGGTGCAGAGCGGTTGCCGGGTTCCAGTAGTATAGGTCATACGGCTCTATTATCTTATTTTGGTCGTGCGGATTATAGCTATGATGATAAATATCTAGTAGGTATAACCATTCGGAGGGATGGCTCTTCATACTTCGGTTCCGAGAACCGATTTGGAACTTTCCCCTCTTTCTCCATTGGGTGGCGAATCTCACAGGAGAAATTCATGCAGGGCATCTCTTGGCTTAACGATTTGAAATTGAGAGCCAGCTATGGCGTACTCGGCTCCCAGAATAATGTTGCGGCTCAAAATCAGTATTCTACTTATGCCAGCAGCCTGTATCTTTCTGCCTATGATATTTCGGGTACCAGTAATTCCGTCGTAATGGGCATGTATCGGCAGCGCATCGGTAACTCTGCAACAGGTTGGGAAGAAGATATAGTGCAGAATATAGGCTTGGATGTTGTAGCATTCAATAATTCGTTTGACCTTCAACTGGACATTTACAAGAAAAGAATCAATGGTTTGCTGCTCACCGAACCGTTGCCGTCTGTAATCGGTGCTTTGGTAACCTCACCTACGGTTAATATCGGTGATATCCAGAATGTAGGTTTTGACCTTTCCGCCAGATATCGTTTCCGTGTAGGCGAGTTTAACAACTCCGTAGCTTTCAATATTTCCCATTACAAGAATAAGATTGTAGATCTTCCCGATCCTGGATATTTTAACTCGGGATCTGCAAGAAATGAGGAGGGACATCCTACCGGAATGTTTTATGGTTATAAAATTATGAAGATTTTCGACAGTCAGGAAGAGGTTGATAATGCACCGACTCAAGACGGAGCTGCTCCAGGTCGGTTTAGGTATGTAAATACGAACGATGACGACAAAATCAACTCGGAAGACCGCCAGTATTTAGGTAGCCCACACCCAGATTTTACCTATGGGTTTATCTTGGGGACACAATACAAGGGATTTGATTTGTCGGCTCAGTTCTATGGTGTACAAGGAAACACTATTTATAATCAAGTAAGAATGTCAACAGAATTTTTCGCAAGTAATGTAACAGGTAATAAGAGCCGAAAACTGTTAAATGCATGGACACCGGAGAATACGAAAACGACGGTTCCGAAGATAGAAAATGTGCAGACATTCAGTACCACCAATGTTTTTAACTCATACGCTTTGGAAGACGGTTCTTATCTCCGCTTGAAGACCTTGACCTTGGGTTATACATTCAATCCTGGAAGCTCGCTGATGCGTCGGTTGCAGATTTCCAATCTGCGTATCTACTTTCAGGCAAGTAATTTGTTTACCATCACTAACTATTCGGGGGCAGACCCTGACATTAGTGGCGGGTCTCCGGCCAATTTTGGTGTGGATGTAGCAACTTATCCTACCAATGAGCCTAAAATAAACTTTGGACTTACCATTACTTATTAAACAACCAATCACAACCTAATAATAAACAACAATGAAGAGAATAATAAAGCTGTTAGGACTCATGATCATGGCTCTGCTGGTTTCTTCATGCAATGAGGATATGCTGGACATAGCTCCTTATGGAGTTGTGGATGGAAATGTGTTGGCAAACAGACAGGGTATAGATCAACTGTTAATTGGTTGCTATGCAACCCTTGACGGGAAAGCCTCGGAGGATAATTATGTATGGAATAACTTCTGGGCTTCTGACGATGCTCGCATGGGATCGAATGCTGGCGTAAGTGCTTTTGACGCATTCTTGATAGATCCGACCTATGGTGAGATTGCTACACGGTGGAAAACACTGTATGGATTCATTAATCGTTGCAACTCTGTACTTGAAGTTTTACCAAAGGCGACAGATATGAGTGATACGGAAAAGGCTGTCGCCGCTGCACAAGCGCGGTTTATTCGGGCATATACATATTTCTGGTTGGCCGTGATATGGAAAAATGTACCCTGGATTGATGAAACGATCAGCTATGGTGAGAAGAATTACTTCGTTTCAAATATGGCAACAGACATCTATGGCAAGATAGAAGAGGATTTAATCTATGCCGCGGACTACCTGCCGGAGACATGGAGTGAGGTGGGGCGTATCAACAAATGGGCTGCTAAGTGTATGTTGGCTAAGACTTATATGTTTCAAAAGAAGTTCAGTGAGGCAAAGACAATTCTGGACGATGTAATCGCTAATGGCAAAACTTCTAAGGGATTGAAATATCAGCTGCTTCCCAAGTACCGGGATAATTTTCGTACGGCAACCAAAAATGGTTCAGAGGCAGTGTTTGAAGTTCAAATGGCTGTAAACGACGGCACGAGTAACGGCGTAAATGGAAATCCGATGAGTTTCCAGAATGGAACCTATGACGGACTCGCCAACAAAGGATATGGATGGTATCAGCCTACTTTTGATCTGGTAGACGCATTTCAAACAGACGAGACAACGGGCCTTCCATTGTTGGATAACTATTATGAGACTCCAATTAAGAATGATTATGGCATAGCCTCGACGACAAGATTCACACCATATACAGGAACCTTGGATCCGCGCTTGGATTGGTGTGTGGGTAGACGAGGTCTCCCCTATCTGGATTGGGGCAATCACCCCGGGAAGTCTTGGATAAGGAATCAAAATAATGGAGGCCCTTATAGCAGTATCAAGCATGCTGCGGAAAAGGCTACAGTATCGTCTGATCGCCAGGGCACGAATTATACGAATGTACCTTATGATGCTATTCGTTTTGCCGATGTTCTGTTATGGGCTGCAGAGTGTGAGGTTGAAGTGGGCAGTCTGGAGAAGGCAGAGGAATATGTGAATTTGATCCGCCAGAGGGCTTCAAATCCAGATGGGTTCGTAAGAAAATATTCTAATGGAACTTTCTTAAGCAGTTATGCCGCCAACTATAAGATTGGACTTTACACAGGACAGTTTGCAGCGAATGGCAAATCATATGCCCGCAAGGCGGTTAGATTTGAAAGAAGACTAGAGTTGGCAATGGAGCACCATCGCTATTTCGACCTGTTGAGATATGATGGTAATGATTTCGATTTGGAATCGTATATGGATACATTCATGAAGCGTGAAGGTGCCCGATTAACAAACAGTCCGAACAACCTCTACTTGCAGGGTGATTTTGTTCGCGGGAAGAATGAGCTATACCCCATTCCGCAAGTGGAAATAGACCGAAGCATCAGGCCTGACGGAACACTGGCCTTAGTGCAAAACCCAGGCTATGATTAAAAAACTTTGAAATCGCAATAGTGTCACTTAAATTAAAAAAATATGAAAACAAAGAAAAATTTTATATGTGTTATCACATTATGCACCTTAGTGCTTGCCTCGTGTGGAGGTGACGGAGATGACCCCATGGTGATCCCAACTCCATCTGCACCCACAACGCCGATAAGTGGCGATATTGATATTAATTTCTCATTTGACTATGTCAATAGCAAAGATTCACGCCCGTTGATGCAAAGTAATTCTTTCTCTCAACAGCAGAAAGATAGTCTGCAGACGGCATTCACTCAGGAAATGGGAAAGGTGAATGGAAAAAGAAGCAAGGTGGTTACGGCCGCAACTTTTCTGGTGTCTTTGAAATGTAGGGTTCCTTATGGGCACGAATGGAAAGTAACAGATACACATGACTATGACTATGTAGGTCGATACACTAAGAAAGGGCTCTTCTTGAATGAGTTCGTGGAAAACGGATCAACGCATAAGCCATGGGGGGAGATGATTCCGACACATCCAAGATACCCACGCCAAAATATTAAGAATCTTGGAGATGAATACGAGAATGGCTTGCATTGCTCGTCCTATATAGGCTGGTGCTTGTTTAATGGCAATGCCGTAACAGATGTGGCGTTATTAGAAAAGACTTATGCAAATGACTATAGGACTTTCCCGAGCACGAAGGAACTAGCTCTCAAAGGAAATGTAGACTTAATCAGGGTGGGAGATTTAATTGGTTTTCCTGGGCACATCGCTATCGTAATTGGTATCAAAGGAGATCTTGTCGTCTATGCGAGTGCAGAAGGTGGGTCTGCCTATCCGGGAAAGGGAATTTCATGGCTGACTTTCAATAAGAAAACTATAGATTTTGATAAGTTCACATACAAGTATTTCATTCAGATGAATAAGGTGTATGGTGACTGATAATGGAGAGGGGTGCGGTTCCAGATACGGCCCCCCGCCATTTAGAAAATTAACACGAGAAAAATCCTATAATTCAATTTATACTATCTATCTAAAAACTATAATTATGGAAAATAATACTCTACTTCTATCTATGGTTCTGCTTGTTGCAATGCCTGGACAAGCTCAGCAATATGTGAATCCTTTGGAGCGTTGGGCTCAATATAATGTTGGTGAATTGAATACTTTTACTACGGGAGATGAAGATATAACTCGAGGAAATTACTATCAGTTTGGTCGTAATGTAGCCTTAGCTAGCGAAGGTGAGGTCCTTTATTGGGCTAATCAAGGTGGTCCTTATGAGGATGGTTCACCACAAAACTACAGAGTGTGGCATATTCATTTGCTTAACAACTTCAATGGTGCAGGTAATTGGTGTACTGGAGGGTTGGCAGCCGAGAAATGGGAAGATGTGGTAGCAAGAACCGTTGCTAATGGTGCCCCTCCTGCTGGAACTTTCGAGGGGTATGATTACACGGTTGATGGTTATGTGGGTAATAATGGCGGATCGCCAGCACCAAAAGGGTGGCACTTACCATCACTTGCAGAAGCAAAATCCCTGATAGCCTTTAAAATTACATATGGAGAAGTGAATGAATCAGACTTTACGGAAACGGATGTTGACATCCTTGGTAATGGGCAGAAACAAAACTACAAGTCTGATTACCGGTCTGTTGATCAGCTTACAGTTGTAGCTCTACGATTTAAGGGAACCCCTTATGAAACGGCCTATTATTATAGTTTTCATAATGCCGAAGGCTTAGAGATAAACACCTTTGAGATCCGTGCAAAACCATCAAATGGTGCAACTATTGATCAAATAAAGGCTTGGACGATAGGAGATTGGGGTGATGCCGTCGTTCGGTATTTCCCGACTACAGGTCTCCGGAGAACTGGCGATCGTCTCGTTGTTATGGACTCACAAGCCTTTTATTGGGTGGGAGAAGCTAGTGATGCAAACAAGGCTCATACGATAACATTTAATGATACCCGTGTACTCATCAGCAACACTCACATCAAAAGCAATGCCTATGCTCTTCGCTGTGTCAGGGATTATGAAGGACCGGCCACAAATATTGTTGACCAGAATGCAGAAGAACTGTTTGTTGGTCAGGAGAATGGAAATCTGGTAGTATCTAAACATTCTTTGGTAAGAAACGCAGTCTATGTTTATTCGCCAGCAGGTACTATTATATATCAAGCACGAGCTAATAGTAATAAGCTATCGGTGCAACTCCCCAAAGGTATCTATTTGGTGAAAGTCGGTAATATCTCCAAGAAGGTCATTATAAAATAATTTTCAGACATCAAGTACAAATCACTATATTATGAACAAAAAATTAAATCGTAGAGATTTTTTAAAGACTGCAGCCTTTGCTGGAACCGCATTGGCATTTAATCCGCAGTTTGCTTTCAGTAGAAACATAGCAACTCCTACGCGCAAGGAAAGATTGTCTATCGGTGTAATTGGTGTCGGAATGAGAGGCCGCCATCTGATGAATCTAGCCTCTCGAGAAGAGAATGTCGTTATAACAGCTATATGCGATGTAAGTCAGTCGGCAATAGATCTGGCACAAGGAATCTTAGAGAAAGGAGGACATAAAAAAGCTGTGGCTTATACGGGGAGCGATTATGCTTATAGAGATCTGTTAAACAGGAAAGACATAGACGGAGTCATCATCGCTGCGAATTGGGATTGGCATGTCCCAATGACTATAGACGCAATGCGTGCAAAGAAATATGTTGGATTAGAGGTTCCGGCAGCGATGACAATGGAGGATTGTTGGAAGTTGGTAGAGGTTTATGAAGAGACCCATACCAATGTGATGTTCTTGGAAAACTGCTGTTATGATAGAGAATGCATGGCAATCCTGCAGATGTTGAGAGACGGCATGTTTGGTATTCCTATGCATGCCACTTGTGGTTATCGACATTCCGCATGGGGAAGTGAGAAATGGTTAAAACCGGTTAATACAACAACCAAAATCGAACATTTCGTGAAGTATTCAGCACTGCGCAACGCAGACCAATACCCAACGCATGGAATAGGCCCTGTTGCCAACTGGTTCAATATTAACAGGGGCAACAGATTCTTATATTTGACCTCGACGGCTACGAAGCCACAAGCAATCAATGAGTTTGCCAGACAACATAATAATCCTAATGCTAATTACAAATTCAAGCAAGGGGATGTCGTAACGACAGTGATCAAGACAATCAAGGATGAAACTATTGTTGTCAACTATGACAATTATCTTCCACGCCCCTACTCAAGAGATTATTCTCTTCAAGGAACAAATGGCATATGGAGTGGTCTGTATTTAGGGCGAGGTATCTATTTCGAAGGTAAATCACCGAAAGACAAGTGGGAAAAAGAGAAGGAGTATGATGCCTATATGGAAAAGTATGACCACCCTTTGTGGAAAGATTTTTATGCAAAGGCTCAGAATGCAGGTCATGGCGGAATTGACTACTTCACGATTAAAGAATATATTAGAAGCGTAAGGGAGAGTGCGTATCCACCAATTGATATTTACGATGCAGTTACATGGAGTTCGATAATTCCTCTCTCTGAGGCATCATTAGCCAAAGGAAGTACTCCAGAGTTCTTCCCTGATTTTACAAAAGAAAGATGGAAAACGCGTAAACCCATGTTTGGATTGTAATAAAAAAAGTTTAAAAAATCACATATTGGATAGAAGGGAAAGATTACCAGTAGTTGTCAGCTGCTTGTTGAGATAGCAATAGCAGCATCAACTTTGGTAATCTCCTTTGTCCAGTTTTGTGGATGTCTACTACTTTTGTAGTACGATAAATCTATCTTTTTATCTGTATTAACATTTTATGAAACTATATTATCAATATCGCATGTTTATGCTTATTGGGGGAGTATTGTCTTTCAATTCTCCATCTGCTGCACAAAAAAAATGGACGATAGATGATATCTTACATACAGAGCGGATAGTTTCCGCAACGATATCTCCCGATGGCAATTATGTGTTTTATCAGACTGGCTATACTGCTGACGGGTATTATCCTGTAAAGCCGTCGCATTTTTATGCGATTAATATAGAGAAAAGAAAGTCGATAGAGTTAGAAATGCACTCTGCTGTTAGTTCGCCAAATCCTAATGCTCGTTTCATCCAATGGTCGCCAGATTCTAAATATATAGCTTATTTAGCTCCGCTATCCAATTCGGAAAAGAAATGTCAGCTTTGGCTAATAGCACCACAGGGTGGAAAGCCAAAGAGGATAACTAATTCTGACAATAATATAACTGTTTATTCGTGGGCTCCTGATGGATCCAAGATTCTATATGTAACAGATTTGTCTATTTCTAAGGAAGAGTATTACTATAAGAGAGAATGGGGAGAGGTACTGTCCCCAGAAGAAAGAACATGGACGCGTAAAAAGATTGTCTGGGTAAAGAATCTGTCGACTGGCTTAGTTAGCCAGTTGACAGATAGTATAGTACTAATGGGAACTCCTCAATGGTCACACGATAGTAGGGAAATAGCTTATATCAGTGAAGGAAGTGATGGAATACCCCATCTCTATAAAAAGGGTATAGAGCAAAAAGCGCGTGCGCATATCATTAGCAATCTTGGGGATAGTGTAAGATTCTTTGCATGGGCTCCGAATAATAATACGATAGCCTATATTTGTTCTGGTATAGAGCAAGCTGCTTATGTAAATTATCATGAGAGTACTCCTTTCTTACCGGCAAATATTTGGCTCTATTCTCCAGGAGAAAAAAACAAAAAACTCACAGAACAAGCTTTTCCGCAACTTGCCAGTCTTATTTGGGCAAATAATGGAAAGCAGCTTGTCTTTATTGCCCGTTCCCCAGAAACGGCTGTGTCGAAAGAGTATAATCGGTATATGCAATTATATATGTATATTATTTCTGTCGTTGATGGCAAGTCAAAAACCATAGCGGATGGAATGGACTTTTTTCGGGGAGGTGAGAATATTACATGGTCAAAAGATGATAAGCAAATTTGGTTTGTCAATGGAGAGGGTGTTGGATATAATTTATTTAGGGTAGATGTGGGAAATGGGAAGGTCTCTCATGTTACCTGTGGAAAAGACTGCAATAATATTGCCAGCTTTGATAAAAAAATCACAAAAGTTTCTTTTATCCGGCAAAATGTTAATTTAAAACCTGATGTTTATGTTTCGGAACTTTGTCGGTGGAACCCTCGTAAGATAACAGACATCAATCCAGGGGTAGAGCAGTATGCAAATGAACATGGAGAGATTATATCATATTCCTGTGAAGGGTGGAATATAGAAGCCCTGTTGATTAAACCGCCAGGTTTTAACCCCAAGAAAAAATATCCACTCATTGTTGTGGTACACGGAGGTCCCAACTGGCATAAATTAAATGACTGGCAACCAGATTGGGAACAATACCCCTTGAAGGCTTTTTCCGCAGCAGGATATGTTCTTTTGTTCCCAAATTTCCGTGGTAGTGCCAATTATGGCCCAGATTTTATCAAAACGACACATTATGATTTGGGGGGACAAGATTATAGGGATGTTATGAGAGGAGTAGATTATCTCATTAGTCAAAATTATATAGATGAAACCAAAATGGGAATTTGCGGTTGGAGCTATGGTGGCTTCTTGACACCATCTATCATCACAAAGACAAATAGATTCAAAGCTGCTCAATTTGGTGCAGGACTGCCAAGTATAGAAGCCATGTATGGCAATTTATGGACAGTAGAAAGAATCCTCCATAAGGCATTTGAAGATTATCCGTGGGATAATGGGGCGATGCATTTGCAATATTCACCTTTATATCATACAAATAAAGTAACAACTCCAACTTTAATCCAGCATGGGGATAAAGATCCTCGTTGTCCAGTCAGCGGTGCAGTTTTATTCTATAAAGCCTTGAAATCATACGGGATACCAACGGTTTTGGAAATATATCCGAGGATGGGACATAGTATTACTGATCCTGTGCTTTATAGGCGGATTCTTACAAAAAATCTGGAGTGGTTTAATAAATGGTTAAAGGAAGACACAACAACATCATTTGAAAGAATATATCCAAGGAATCAGAAGCAAAGTAAATAAGAAAAAAACTATGAAATCAAAGATTTTTTTAATAATGCTACTATGTTCCATCTTTGGAGTAGTTGCTCCCGCCCAAACATCTGATGATAGTTTGCTTATTTTAAATACGAATGATTTATCTTTAATATTTGAAGTTAATAAAGAAGGGACTCTTCTGCATCGTTATTTTGGACAACGAATATCTACATCTTCATTTTTTTTATCAAAAGAAATATATAGAGTACCCGATTATGGAACTCCAAATGAGGCTTATTCCACTATGGGAGGCAAGAACTTTAGAGAGCCTGCGTTGAGAGTTACTCATTATGATGGCGATCTAAATACAGAATTGTATTACGAAAAATCAAAGAGAGTTATTAAAAAAGAACAGGGAATAGAGGAGATGACTATCTTAATGAGAGATAGAAAACATCTTCTCGAGGTGAGACTTGTTTATCAAGCTTATCAAAAGGAAAATGTTTATGCGATGTCGTCCGAGATAATTAATAATGAAAAAGGCAACATTGTCTTACATAGTTTTTATTCGTTTTATCTCCCTGTTGAAGCTAATAAATATTTTCTTACTCATTTTTATGGAACGCCTACTGCAGAAATGTCTATGAATCAGATAAGGCTGAGTCATGGGATAAAAAGCATAGAAACAAAGAAAGGTATCCGGACGACACATGGCGAGAATCCGTCATTCCTGATTTCATTAGATCATTCAATATCGGAAGATTATGGAGAAGTGATAGGAGGAGCCTTGGCCTGGAGTGGAAATTTTAAATTAAACTTTGAGTTGGATGAGTTTAATGTACTAAATATCTCTGCAGGAATTAATCCGTATGCGTCAGAGTATCATCTGAAGAAAGGGCAACGATTTCAAACGCCAATGATGATATTTACTTATAGTAATAATGGGGCAGGCAATATTAGTAGGCATATACATGACTGGGCAAGGCGAGATGGCCTGTATATGCCAGACCAAATCCGCCCCATCGTCCTGAATAGCTGGGAAGGGGTTTATTTTGACTTTACGGAAGCTAAATTGAAAGAGATGATTGATGGGGCCTCGAATTTGGGCATAGAAATCTTTGTCCTTGACGATGGATGGTTTGGTAATAAGTATCCCCGCAATAATGCAAAGATGGGGTTGGGGGACTGGCAGGTTAACAAAGAAAAACTTCCTAATGGTCTTGATAATTTGGCAGAATATGCTGCAACCAAGGGAATGAAATTCGGAATCTGGATAGAGCCGGAGATGGTCAACCCAGAAAGTGAGTTGGCTAAGCTGCACCCTGATTGGATTGTAAAGGCGCAAGGACGCAGTATTCCTACTCGTAGGAACCAGTGGGTTCTTGATGTGTCGAATCCGGCAGTTCAAGACTTCATCTTTCATACATTTGATACTGTACTCAGTCAATCAAAAAATATCTCATATGTGAAATGGGATGCTAACAGGCATCTTGAGTCTATAGGCTCCTCGTATATGGATGCAAACAGCCAGTCTCATTTTTTCATAGACTATATAAAGGGGCTCTATCGTGTTTATGATCGTATTCGTAAGAAATATCCAGAAGTGATGATTCAGTTATGTGCCTCTGGTGGCGGCAGGGTTGAATATGGTGCTTTAAGGTATCATCAGGATTTCTGGACAAGCGACAATACCGATGCATTTAGCAGGGCATTTATCCAATATGGCACAAATTTTATCTACCCAGCTATAGCTACAGGAGCGCATTTCTCTCATGTTCCTAATCGCCATACCAAAAGAATTATTCCTGCAAAATTTCGTATGGACATGGCAATGACAGGACGCCTGGGGTTTGAAATGAAGCTTTCTGATCTTACTAATGAAGAAACGGAGATGTTGAAAAAGTCAATTCGAGAGTATAAACAAATTAGAGATATCATCCAGTTTGGCGACTTGTATAGAATATCCTCACCATATAGCGAATCAGGCATCTATTCATTGATGTATGTATCCAAGGATAAAAAACGGGCAGTTTTCTATATGTTCTCACTAAAGTACAATGGCCCCATGTTTTATAATAATTTGAAATTGAGAGGTTTGGATGAAAGAAAGTCTTATACGGTTAAAGAACTGAATAATTCCTCTCCAATGTTCTGGGCAGAGGGGGAAACTATTTCAGGTGAGTTCCTTGTAAAAGCTGGCCTAAATCCAAATCTACAGAATGTTTATCAGAGCATGGTTTTATATTTAGAGTCTGTGAACTGACAAAAGATTTTGTAAAAGAGCTTTTCGCAGAGAAGAATTATAACTCAAATAACTATATAAATTACAATGGATAATCAGGTTTCTCATAGAACCCCTCATGCCCTGTTGCTCCAGTGTGCTCCGATTCCCATAGTCAGAATTGCATTCATAGGACTTGGGCATCGCGGCAAGCAGTCTTTGGAGAATTATATGCATCTTAACGGGGTCGATATTAGAGTAATATGCGATTTACATCAGGAAAATAGAGACGAAGCAAAGCAGACCTTAGAGGCTCACCATAAGGCGATACCTGATGAATATGGTTGTGCGGATGACTGGAAAGAGATATGTTTGCGTAACGATATTGATTTGGTATATATTTGCACGAACATCAAGATGCATGCCGAGATAGCTATTTATGCAATGGAGCATGGTAAACATGTTGCTTGTGAGGTGCCTATTGCAAACACAATAGAAGAGTGTTGGCGGGTCGTGGACACAGCAGAAAAGTGTAGGCGACATTGTATTATGCTTGAGAATTGTTGTTATGAAAGATTTGAGATGGCAGCCTTAAACCTTTGTTCAAAAGGAATTATCGGTGAAGTAACTCACGCAGAAGGTAGTTATATCCATGATTTACGGAAAATTAATTTTGCGAAGCGCCCTGATTATGTAGACCACTGGTTGACAACAGGTAATCCTTACCCCACTCACGGCTTAGGTCCCCTGTGTCAAGCCATGAATATCCACCGTGGAGATCGGCTGTCTTGGCTGGTTTCCGTTTCCAACGAGCAGTTTAATTATCCAGAAGTTGAGGGTCGAAACATAATCGATGAATGCCAATTAGGCAACATGAATACAACAATCATCAGAACCCTAAAGGGAAAAACAATTGTCGTCCAGCATGATATTTCCAGTCCTCGCCCTTATAACAGGCGATATCTGTTGAGCGGAACGAAAGGTTTTGTAGAGAAAGGTGAACAGGGGAGGATGGAATATTTTGTTGACTGTTGGGGGGAAATAAATGTGCAGGACGAGTTTTTTGCTAAGTATGAACACCCTTTTTACAGGTCTAATGGCGAATTGGCGCAACGGATTGGAGCTCATGAGGGAATGGATTTTATGATGGACTATCGTCTGATTCATTGCTTACAACAGGGTCTGCCTTTAGATATGGATGTTTATGATGCGGTAGAATGGTCGTCTTTGGTGGAATTGACGAGCCTTTCTATACAACGAGGAAATATTCCTGTGGAAATCCCCGACTTTACTCGTGGTGCATGGAATGTACTGCCTCGGCTCATGTTCGCCCCCTAAAAATATTAGCTAATTAAACAAAACAAATTTAATATCATTCAAATGAAAAGTCGATATATATTATTCCTCTTATGTCTATGCAGCTTCCCTTTGCAAACTTATTCGCAAAATAGAACTTCCATCTTAAAAAATGTTGCCATACAACATTTAGATCTTTCATTCGAGCTATATGATCGGTTACAGAAAACAATATGGAGAAATGCAGAATTAGGTTTCTTGGAAGTAAAGAGTTCCGAACTCCTACAGCAACATTTGAAAGAGAATGGCTTCAAAATTGAGTCTGGGGTGGCGGGTATTCCTACTGCCTTTGTCGCAACATACGGTTCTGGTGGTCCTGTTATTGGCATTTTGGCAGAATTCGATGCCTTGCCAGGCTTGTCTCAAGATACGGTGAGTTTTCGTAAACCATTGGTGGAGGGTGGTGGTGGACACGGTTGTGGACATAATGTGTTCGGCATCGGCTCTATGGCAGGAGCAATAGCAATCAAGCATTGGCTTGCCCAAACCAGATGTCAAGGAACAATCAAACTTTTTGGCACTCCGGCGGAAGAAGGAGGGGGCGGCAAGGTTTATATGGCTCGTGAAGGAGTATTTAATAATGTAGATGTAATGCTTGATTGGCATCCTGGTACCAATAATTTTGTTAATGTAGGTAGCGGCACCGCAGTATTAATGGTTGATTATACTTTTAAGGGGATTGCTGCCCATGCAGCCAATAATCCAGAAAAGGGGCGTTCTGCTCTGGATGCCGTGGAAGCGATGGACTTTATGGTAAACATGATGCGTGAACATGTTCTGCCATCTACACGCATTCATTATGTGATACAAGATGGTGGGGAAGCACCTAATGTGGTTCCTACCTCTGCCAAGGTTTCTTATTATATCCGAAGCCCTAGACGAGATGTCCTAAGAAGTATAGCAGAATGGGTAGACCAGGCTGCTGAAGGTGCTGCAAAAGGAACACAAACCCAAGTGAAAAAGGAAATTATCTGTGGCTTTTATGAGAAACTTGATAACAGAGCTCTTTCGAAAATAGTACAGAAAAATCTTGAAATTGTCGGCGGGGTAATCTATGATGCTCGTGAACAACATTTTGCCGAAGAAATTGCGAAGGTTTCTGGACAAGATCCAACTAATATCTGTCAAGTAAAAGAGGTGTTGCCGCTCGTTGAAGAAACTCTCTCTACATGGAGTGGTTCTACAGATGTCGGAGATGTGAGTTGGAATGTCCCCACGACTACTTTCCGCACATCGGTCTTTGTTCCTGGAACCTCGTTACATAGTTGGCAAAATGTAGCGGTCTGCGGTACAACGATTGGTACAAAGGCACTTCTCAATGCGGCTAAAGTGTTTTCGCTCACGGCAATAGACCTTTATTCCAACCCAAAGCTAATACAGAATATTCGAAACGAGTTTGAAAAGAAACGCGGCAAGAATTTCAAATATACTCCTCTCTTAGGCGACAGAGCTCCAGCTTTGGATTATCGCGTTGCCAGGAAATAGCATTTTCAAGGATTTGAAGGATTTTTATAAAACATTTAAAATATAGACGCAATGAATAGTTTGCTTTTAATTGGTGGTATTGGACTACAGGAAATACTATTGATAACTTTCGTAGTACTACTTTTGTTCGGTGGCAAGAAAATCCCTGAACTTATGAAAGGCATGGGTAAGGGCATTCGTTCTTTCAAGGATGGGCTGAACGATATGGAAAAGGGTTTAGAGGATTCTGATACAACTGAAGCCGATGGAACAGAAACCCATTGAGCTGACCTTTTGGGAGCATCTTGACGACCTGAGATCCGTCTTGATTCGGATTTTGGTTGCAACAGCAATATGTGGATTCGTGGCCTTCTTACTTAAAGATCAGATATTTGTGATTGTTCTTGCGCCCAAAGATGACGGATTTATTACCTATCAGTTACTTAATCATGTAAGCCGATTTGTGTCAGGAGCGGACCCAGCTCCCTTCTTGGTTAAGTTGGTTAATACGAACTTGACGGAACAGTTTATGGTGCATATTCAGATAGCAGTGTGGTTTGGGATCGTATGTGCTTTACCTTATATACTTTACCAGATATTCCTTTTTGTTTCTCCAGCTTTATATGGAAATGAACGGCGATATGCGTTGAAAATGATATCCTGTAGTTATATTATGTTCATGGTCGGGATATTGATTAGTTATTTCTTAATATTTCCGCTGACATTCCGTTTTTTAGGAACCTACCAAGTAAGCAACAAAGTTGAGAGCTTTATTTCTATTAAGTCTTATATAGACACGCTCTTGTTGTTAAGCTTTGCAATGGGTTTTGTTTTTGAAATGCCAATTCTTTCTTTGCTCTTAGCTCGTTTAGGAGTTGTTTCATCTGGTATTTTAAAGAAATACAGGAAAAAGGCAGCCGTGGTAATTTTGGTTATATCTGCCACTATTACACCAACCTCTGATGTTTTTACATTATTGCTGGTTGCACTTCCTATGTTTGTTTTATATGAAGTGAGTATTCTTGTTATCAGAGCTCCCGAGAACTATGAACAACCAGTCTTACATGTGCGTTAGCGCCGGCAAACATCGTAACTTAGATATACTGCGCGAGTTCGGGATAATTTTATTTATTTTACAACCTTCTCCCGTGGCGTGGACTTGCTATTCTCTCCTCTTGCCTTTGCAACATTCTTTGGTATGCGGGAAAGTCATTTTCAACATTCTGCACCTCCTGCCTCCCCTTGGTGTATTCGTTTTCGGTGAGGAATGGCCGGGAAAGCGTTATCAGCGTATCGGCTGCCTCCCGCCTGTCAGAACCCGTATCAAGAAACTCGTTGACGGCACAGGCTTGCTCGTATGTGAACCGTCTGGCAATCGGCTTTTTGGCAAAGTCGATGACGGCTTTCAGAGCCTTGCGACATACAGAGTCCAATAACTCTATAGCCTTCTGAAAAGCGGATATAAGATTGGCTATGATGCAATTCTTCTGCGAGAGAGCCGTCTCATACGATTTCTTATCGCTTTGCGACTTCTTCAGCAACCTGTTGTAACTTTGGATGAGTTTGTTGTATTCATCCAAACGCAACTCCGCAATCTGCCTTTCCCTTTCACAGGCCTTTTCAAGTTCAGCCGTCCGCTCTGCCACTCCTTGCGCTATCTTCTCGGACAGCAATGCCACCTGCTGTTTCATGGCCATGTTCTCCGCTTCCAACTGGGCGTACTTGCCTTTGCCTGCAAGATTGGCCAAACCCGACAGGATGGCGCTGCCGTTCTCCCGATTGGCTTTCGCCTGCTTCTCATGAATTTCCTTATCCAACTTTTCACAGGCGAGAGCTTTCTGCTCGTGTTCCTTTGCCAGCTTCTCCGCTTGTTTCTTGCTTTCCTCCAACTCACGTTTCTGTTTGGCCACGATATAATCATTCCGTTCAAGATGCTGCTTGTTGGTTTCGGACTTGGACACGCCTCGCTCCATGCCCAATGCTTCTGCTGCCAAATCCTGAAGTACACTGATGTCATCAGCGTCCAGTTTGTAGGATTTGCCTGTCTCGTGGTTCATCCAGTCCCAGATGACATGGGCGTGATAGTTAGACTTCCATGTGGATGTGTCATTCGGATCAAGACAATGCCCCTCGTCGCGATGGAGATGTATCTGTATGGCGGTGATACCGAAACGCTGCCGGCAAAGGTCGGCGAAATGACGCAGCTGTTCCATGGTGGTGTCTGCCTTGCACACCACGACGCCCTCACGCAAGGGAGTACAGCCGGCAATCTTGGTTACCTTGCCTGTCTTCTTGTTGATTCGCTCCCGTTCCTTGGTCTGCATAGCCCTGCCTGTCTTTTCCTTTACCATTCTGCTAATGGCATCATAATACTGCCGTAAGGTCATACCGCCTTGCAGTTCCGATGTCCACGATTGATTCTCTGGTATCAGGTCTTTCCTGATATAAAGTTTCTCTGCATTGATGTGGTCAAGATATGCCTTTGTCCGTTGATTGTGCGCCTCACTTTGCCCAATATTGCAGGGTTTGATGTGTACCGATGTCATTTGTGTCATAATAAAAGAGAATTAAATGATTGTTGGTTTTTCTTTTCATAGGGTTCTTAGGGAAACTCCCTAAGCGGAGAGTCCAGAGAGAGGGTCACGCTCTGGTCAGGGGCCTTGGGGGCAGATGCCCATGAGTGGAGGGTGCAGGGGGAGAGTCATCCCCGCCGGTTCTCCAAGGCTGGCCTTGGGCCCACAACTACGAAAGCGCAGCGGGTAGTTATAGTGGGCTATAACAAGGGCAGAGCCCTGTTCTTCCCCCCGAGTTCAAGGACTGCCACGACCTCTTATTGTATCGATAAGGTATCGGTTAATGTCCCGATGGACAAAGCCACAGTCCACCTTGAATTGTTTGCCAAACTTCTCCGACCAATAATCACTACTCATGTCGTCAGGGAAAAGAACCACTCGCTTGCCAGCCAGTTTACTCATCATTCCTTTGGTGAGATTGCAGCCCTCGCCAACCGCCAGCCAGTCAACGGACGGTTCCGCCAGCGTACCCAGCAAGGCCGTCTTTTCTTCTGTAACAATGGCGACAGGCTTGTTTGAAAGCAGATGCTCGCCAAAGAATACCTCATCATCCGTGTAATAGTCGAAGCAGTACCAGCTATAAAGATGCTTTACTAAGGGCTCTCTTTTTAGAACCGCCCCACTCACCGTATCAATGTACTGCACACTTCCTCCTACAATCTTGTTATTTCGGTTAATCCGAGGCAGCACCGTGCCATAGTGTCCGTTCACAAGTTTGGTGACGGCACCAAGATGAAATCCCATCACAAAGCGATCAATGGCCGACAACAGCCTGGAATCATAACCAGCCATCTTATCCAGATAATCCGTAAGGGAGGAATAATGGCATCCTATATCCTGTCTGGGTATCTCTATCAACATCCGATCATTGGGCGCGGCCTTGCTCGCCGACATTCCCTTCAAGTCCTGATTTTCCATGTCTGCCATGCGTTTTATGCAGTTTATGCACTTATGCATATTGCATAAACTGCATAAAGTGAATAATCAGCCTTTCAGAAGCCTTGACACCTTGCTCTGGGTGATACCGCATTCCTTGGCTATGTCCTGCTGCTTCATGCCCTGCGAGGACAAATCCCTGACCCTTGATTTCAGCTCCTCACGCCCGCTGGTAGATGTCGTTTCCAGATGGGCGGCCTCCGTGTCATAGCCACGAAAGGTAAAGCAAAGATTGCCGTCCTTGTTCTTGGCCCGCTCATACAGAGCCACATTGTCGGCATCGAGCACAACTTCGCCGTTGCGCCACTTGCACTGCTTCACATAGACCAGCGACTTGTCACGGCTTGACCGTCCCAGCCCCACGGCATCGTCTATCAGCTGATTGAGTTTTGCGGAGCCCTGTATGGCCGACAGGGAAAGAGGGACCGAACCGGAGAACATCTTGGGCACATGGTTGAGGACGACCAGCGTCCAGTTATACTTCCGTTTCAAGGCGTTCAGCGAGGCCATGAGCGAGCCCGCGTCAGAGCTTTTGTCGAGCGACTGGCTGAGGGCGGTAATGTTGTCGATGAACACCACTTCCGCAAGATTCGCCACGGCTGCTTTTTCTATTCCCTTCAATACATCATCAACGAGATTGTCCCTGTCCATCTCCGCACGGAAGAAGGTGGGAGGAAAGTTCGGAACCTCGTACCGCAGGGCCAGCTGACGCAGCGTCATTTCAAAGTCGGCATAGAGCACGCGCTTCCCCTGTGCGGCAATATCCCTTGCCACCTGCATGGCGAAGATGGTCTTGCCGATACCCGACTGTCCGAAGATGATGCAGAGATCACCTTCGAGGACAATGTTGGGATAGAGGACTACAAGAGGCGGCAACAATTTGGCCGCTTTCAGGCAGTCGTTCATGGCCGCCACATGAAAGCCACCGGCATCAACAGCTCCCTGTTCCTGCAACTGCTGAAAAGAGGAAAGGATATAATCCACCTCTGGCGGTTTGGAGATGTTCTTGCTAAGTTCTGCCATGGTCATACTACCTGCTTACAGAATCAGAAGAAAGTCCATTTGCTATCAGTGCGTCCACTTCCTGCTTGGAATACAGGTTGCGCCTTCCAATCTTATGGACATGGATGACGCCACGTTTCTCCATGCGCCACAATGTGGTATAGGTAATGTGCAGACGGGCGCACAGCTCGTCACGGGTGTAATACTCGGTGGATTCTACCGGGGTTGGCTCTTTCAGCAGATTCTTGCCCACCATTGTCTCCAATACTTCTGCAATGGCCTCCTTGAGGTCTTCCTTTTGCAGCATGATGAAATTTCCTTGCATGTTTCTTGGTTTTAAAAGTTTGCTGCAAAAGTATCATGGAATTACATGGCATTATGCCCATATAGGTATCACATGATGCCTATATGGGTATATGTGTATCCTTCCCAAATGGGATTGGTATGCTTGTATAGTAAGGAAAATGGATAAAAAAGCCCATGCAAGATTGGCTTACACGGGCTATGGGTTTCTTCTTTTAGCGGAATATAGATTCCACAATTTCATGGTCAATGGGCAGCTTACCCGTCTTGTTGGTATAGGTGTTCTTGTAATTGGCCAGCCCGGAAACACCGAACAAGGTTTCAAAAGGCTTCCAATATGTTTTCTTCTTGCCGTCCTGCTCCGCTTTGGATAGCTTCAAATGTTCACAGGCACAATCAGCGAAATAGGCCAACAGGGAGTTTGTCTTTTGCCAGTGATATTCATTATCACATAACCCCAACGAAATTGCCTTGTCAAGAATCTGTCTGGCAGCTTCCGTTTGAAGTTCGGCTGGGATTTGTTTAACTTTTCTTTCTGTTACTGCGCCATCTTCGTCATCTTCCGAAATTTCAATGCCAAAGAATTTGTCCCAATCATGCTGTGTCTTAATTCCATTTTGGACGCTGGTCTCAACCAATTGCTGCTGTAAATCGGAATAGGAGTTCTTCTCCAATCGTTCACGGGCTTCATCAGTCTTGACGATGATTTTTGAGACAGTCGTTTCGTACAGATTGCCATAAAATAGCCAGTACTTTAATGTATTCCTTATCCTGTTTGGACGAAGAAAATTCATGTTCCCCTCACTGAGCAGAAATACTATCGCTGTTACAATAGTATCACCAACTCTCGTGTAATTGTTGGAAAACAGAAAGGGGAAGTTCCTCTGGCTCACAATATGTTCCAGTTCCAATGATTTGGCAGTATAGGCATAGAGGTGCATCACCGCCTCAAGCGACTGCTTCTTCAGGTCATTGATGATGCGGTCTGCAGGTACCTTGTTGGCTTGGTACCATATCAGCAAATCTCCTTTATGTTCTGCTCCCATAATCAAGTTATAGTTTTAAGCTATCCTTATTCAACAGAAAATCGAGCAAGCCTATGGTTACGATTCCTTGTTCGTCCCGTTTAGGCTTAATATCATCTTTCACGACGATAATTTTCTTGAAGGAGTCATTGATAAATGAAAAAGAAGTCTTTTCCTGACGCTCCTTTTCAATGTTGGGCATGGCAAAAGCAGACTGAATATAGTACCTGTTGCTTCCCTCATTCACCACGAAATCAACCTCGTATTGCTTGCGGATGCTCTTCCCGTCAATTTTTCGCTTAACATCTACCATGCCGACATCTACATTATAACCTCTCGTTCGCAACTCATTATAGAGAACATTCTCCATAATATGATTTTCTTCTTGTTGACGGAAATTCAAAATGGAATTTCTTACCCCCAAATCACAAAAATAATATTTGGACAAGGAGCCAATGTATTTACGTCCCTTGATATCATAACGTTCTGCTTCTTCTATCAGAAAGGAGTCTTTTAGGTAGGAAATGTACTTTACTACTGTGGGATAGGACAAATCAACATTCTCTTTACTTTTAAAGGTATTGGTCAATTTGTTCGGATTGCAGGATGAACCTATAAAAGAAGACAGCATCTTTGCCAATTCCTGAAACTCATGTTCCTTAATTTCATGCCGTTCTTTTATATCCGTCAAGTATGTTTTGCGATAAACATTATATAGGTAGTCGCTTTTCTTCTTATCACCTACTAAGGTCAATACGTGAGGTAATCCACCGTAGGTATAATAGTCTTTCCATGCCCCTTGCTTATCCCCGCCTACGGCTGCATAATACTCATGGAAAGAGAATGGATACATGTGTATTTCATCGCTTCTATCCCGAAACTCTGTAACTATGTCATTAGAGAGGAAATGAGAATTGCTGCCTGTTACATAGACATCCACATTCTCAATATGCAACAAGCTGTTTAGAACATCCATAAACTCATCTACCATCTGTATTTCATCCATAAGTATAAAATACAACTGGTTATCCTTGACTTGCTGGCGAATATATGCCAACAAAACGTCAGGGTTTCTTAGCTTTTGATTGATGCGGTCATCCAAAGCAATAGAGATAATGTGATCAGCAGGTATGTTCTGTTTCATCAAATAATCACGAAAAAGAACTTGTAAAAGTGTGGACTTGCCACACCTTCGCATACCTGTGATTACTTTAATAAAACCATTTTCTCGTCCGTCAATCAACTGTTTCAAATAGACATCTCTGGGAATTGTTGTTCTCATATTTTAATTTTCTGCCCCATGGGGCACTTTTTTAATGGCAAAGATACATTATTTATTTTAAAACAAGACATACGATTTGAAAAAAGTGCCACCTGTGGCATATTTTTCAAATCAACTCGTTCGTTACAAAGATGCAAGCAATTCTTTTCTATCCTTTTCGCTCATATTCTTCAATAGTTCCAAGACCATTTGCTTATCAGTAGCTTTGTTTTGTCTTTCTTCGTTCAAAAGGTACCAATTATATTCCAACATCTTATCCAAAGGATAGGCACCAATATAGTTGGATGTTATATCTCCATTGCCACTGTGTCCCATACTATCACTAATATATTTGTATGGTACTAGACCAGAATTATTCAGATTGGTGGCGAAACTATGTCGAGCCCAAGTAGATGATGGTCGCTGTTCCATGCCAAGAAGTTCTGCAACCTTTGCCATGTGCTCACGAATATAGCGGTTATATCGTTGGATAACCCACACTTCTTGGTCTGGGGTTATCCATTCGCTCATAATCGGGAACACTCGCTTATCAAGTTTAGGCTCGTTGCCATACTTGTCTATTATCTTTTGCAGTTCTGGGGTAATAGGGAAGATTACCTCACTGGCACTCTCGTTTCTGTCTCTCGTCTTATGACGCAGGAAGCGGAGTTGCTTACCACGAGTGGCAAAATACCAACTGTCATAAGTAAGTCGCAAGGTGTCTGCCAAATTTTGCCCATCACCAAGATACATAAATAGGAACAGCCCTAAATCACGAAAGACAGCGTGTTTCTCTTTTGGAAAGAATAACTCCTTGCCTGTTTCGTCTTTGGCTTCGTCTCTTTCCCAAAAGTCATAAAGCATTTTCATGGTAGGAACATCAATGAACTCATGCTTGCGACTACACACCTTATTGTAGCCCGTGTCTTTGAACATTTCTTTGGTACTTCCTTTAATCAAGCCACGGTCAATGCAGATATTTACAATGGTGCGGAATGTACGCAATGATATTCCAATGGATGTTGTGCTAAGACTATTCTTCTTCATTACTTTTACCCAATCCAGAATAAAGTTATGACTTATATCACTTAAAGCCACATCTTTTCCCATATCTCGTACAAACCTCTTTAATATATCCTCACTGCACCGAGCTGTTCCTGCCTTGCCCTCATCACGCTTTGACGCAATAAAAGATTCCCAGATTGAGTAAATGGAACTATCATCTTCCCTCCTCCCTTGGTGTATCTGTTTTACCTTTTGTAAACTGAATGTGTTTTCTTCAATTAGATGGTTCACGATTAAAGCAACTTTATCCATCTGCGCCTTCAACTCTTTACGCTCTATTGCCCTTTTGTTACGGGCTTGCTTCTCACATTCACAAAGATTCATCCAATCTTCTTTTGTGAATTTCTTGCCTATACGCAGATAAATACTTTTCCCGCCATAGGCAACACGAACGGCAACAGGGAACATATCACCATCTATAGAACGCCTTGTGTCCAAAGTCAGTGTACCATAGACTTGCCCATTAGAGGAATTAAACTTATCGAGGCTCGTGTCACCTCTACTCGTGTAACCTCTACTTTCATTTTTCGTCTTTTGCGTGAAATTCACTGTCTTCATAAATGCAATAAATCCTTTATTTACTAGTATTTCAGAAAGAAAAGCGTGAAATTCACGTGAAATTCAAATCTGAAAACTGCTGCAAATTTACGATATTTCTTGGAATATACAAATAATATAACTCATTTATTTTCAAGCATTTGTAATTATTTGTAATTTTATGGAATATATACCAAATAGCCTCATAATCTGGAGGTCCCAGGTTCAAGCCCTGGCTGGTCCACACTGGAAATCAAGGAGTTACATCAAAAATGCAACTCCTTTTTCTTTGTTTTGCGAACAATTTGCGAACAAAATTGCATTTCGCGAACCCCAATATAATCTTTCTGCAATAATTGGTTCACACATTTTGTTCGCAAATCTCATTATTTTTGTTCGCAAACCATTTTTCGGCATATTATTCAGTAATATCAGTAATACGAGTAAGCTTTCTGATGAAACTCTCAATTATCCTTTTGTAACAACCCAGTGACCTGTGGAAAAGCCGAGCGCGTTTGACCCCCGAGGGCAAAGCGACGTTGCCCCCTGAAAACTTTTTTATTTTGCCCCCTCTAAAGTCCTGACTGGCGGGGTCATTTTTATTTTGCCCTGTTTACTTCTTAGCCTTCATCTTGCGGATGCTTTCGCCGAAGAGTTCGATGCGGTGTGATGAGTGTACGATCCTGTCAAGCACGGCATCGGCGACAGCCTGGTCACCGATGGCATCATACCAGTTTTCCACAGGGAGTTGAGAGGCCATGACGATTGACTTCCTGTCATGGCGGTCTTCGATGATTTCCAAAAGGATGGGGCGCTCCTTGGCGTCCAGCGGT